>JBEIFW010000006.1:0-43287 GCA_040382215.1 Acidimicrobiales bacterium | reverse complement strand
GCCCGGCGGCTCGACGCGATCGGGGGTGCCGACCGTCTGCTCGTCCAGACCGACCAGGCCTCGTTCCCCGTCGCCGAGGTGTACGCATCGATGGCCCGCCTCACCGGTCACGTCATGCCTCAGGTGGCCGAGCGCCTGGCCGCACCGGCGACGGCTCCGAGCTGACCCCGGGCCCGGAAGCCCTAGGGCCGGGGCGTGCGAGCGCCGTCGAAGGTCGGTTCTCGGCGTTCCAGGAACGCCCGGGCGCCCTCGACCATGTTGCGCTCGATCAGCACCGCCTGGTGGCGCATCTCGGCGGCCAGCGCTTCGTCGAAGTGGTCGGCGAGCGCAGCGTCGATCGTCCGGCGCGTGCGCACCACGGCGTCGGGTGAGCTGCGAGCGAGCCGTGCGGCGAGGTCGGCCACCTCGCCATCGAGACGCTCGTCGTCGACGGCCGACCACACCAGACCCCAGGCGACGGCCTGGTCCGCAGCGATGCGATCCCCGAGCAGCGCCATGCCAAGCGCCCGCGCCCGCCCCACCCGCCGAGGTAGCTGCCAGGTGACCCCGAGGTCGGGCACGATGCCCAGCCGCGGTCCGAAGGTGCAGACCAAGTAGGCGGAGCGGGCCATCACCGTCACGTCGCAGGCGAGCGCAAGACCGACGCCGCCCCCGGCCGCTACGCCCTGCACCCGGGCGATCGTGGGCACGGGAAGGTCGTGGAGGGCCGCCATCGCGCGGTTGAAGACGTTGTCGCCCGAGTCGACCGGCGCCGGATCGGCCGCCGGATCGGCCGGCGCGGCCACCTGGCGTAGGTCGGCCCCGGAGCAGAACCCGCGCCCGGCACCGGTCAACACGGCCGCCCGCACCGACTCGTCCTCGGTCACCCGCCCGAGCGCCCGGAGCAGGTCGCGCATCACCTCGTCGGTGAGCGCGTTCAAGGTGGCGGGGCGGTCGAGCGTGATCGTTGCGACGCCGCCGACCGCGTCGTAGCGGACCGTCGTCACGACGCCCACTCCTTCACCTGCTCGAACACCGCAAGGGGATCCTCGCCCACCACGTCGATGTTCAGGTACGTCACCCCGACTTCTTTGTAGACCGCGATGCGCTCGCGGATGTAGCCGGGGTCGCCGCACAGGGTGGCCAGGTCGACATATTCGTCGGGGACCGCAGCGATCGCCTCTTCACGGCGGCCGGACAGGAACAGGTCCTGGATGGTGCGGGCTTCGTCCACCCAGCCGTACCGCTGGAACAGCTCGTTGTAGAAGTTCTTCTCGCGCGCGCCCATGCCGCCGACGTAGAACCCGACGTGCGCCCGGGTGGACTCGCGCGCCTTGTGCACCGCCGGGCCCGAACCGAGCGCGACCGTGCCTCCCGCCATGATCTGCAGCGGGCCGAGCTCGGGCGCCCGCCGGGACGCGCCGGCCTGCAGGGCCTCACCCCACACCTGATGGAACCGGTCCGGCACGAAGTGGATGGGCTGCCACCCCTGCGCCACTTCTGCGGCGAGCTCGACGTTGCGGGGCCCGATCGCAGCGATCCACACCGGGATGTCCTGACGCAGCGGCTTGCCCATGAACTTGAGCGGCTTGCCGAGACCCGAGCCGCGCCCGGCCGGCAACGGAAGTTGCACCGTCTGACCGTCGTACACGAGTGCCTCGCGGTTCCACACCTTGCGGCACACCTCGATCGTCTCCCGGGTGCGCTGCAGCGGCTTTTCGAACGGCACGCCGTGCCAGCCCTCGATCACCTGCGGGCCCGAGGTGCCCAGGCCGAGGTGGAACCGTCCGCCCGACAGCGCATCGATCGTGGCGGCCGTCTGCGCGAGCAACGCCGGGGTGCGCGAGTAGACCGGCAGGATCCCGGTCATCAACTCGAGCGTGGTGGTCTGACCCGCCAACCAGGCCAAGGAGGACACGAGGTCGAAGCCGTAGATCTCACCCGACCAGACCAGGTCCACCCCCGCCGATTCGAGGTCGCGAGCCTTGCGGGCGTAGCGGACCGGGTCGCCGTCGAAGCCGAGGGTGGTGGAGATCTTCATGGGCCGATCCTCGCACCTTGCGCAAGCATCACGGAGCGAGCACGGCCTTGCCAGACACCTGGCGGGATTCGATCGCTCGCAGCACGGCAGGGCCCTCGGCGAGCGGATGCGACTCGGGTTCTACCGGATGCAGTCGGCCGGCAACGACGAGGTCGATCATCTCGCGCATCAACCCGGGGAACGCCGCCGGATCACGTCGGACCAGACCGCCGAGTTCGACCCCGATCACCGATCGGCCGTTGAGGAGCACCTGATTGGCCGGCAGGCGCGGGATCCCCCCGCCGGCGAAGCCGACGACAAGATAACGGCCACCCCAGCCGAGGCTGCGCAGGGCCGGTTCGGCCTTGTCGCCCCCGACCGGGTCGACGACGACGTCGGCCCCGCCGCCGGTGGCCTCCCGGATCGCCGCCTTGAGGTCCACCCCGTCGTAGTTGATCGTGGCCACAGCACCGGCGGCGGACGCGAGCGACAGCTTCTCCGGGGTCGATGCGCACGCAACCACCCGGGCGCCGAGCGCGGTGGCCAGGTCGGTCGCAGCGAGACCGATCCCGCCGCCCGCACCGAGGACCACGACCCACTCCCCGGGGCGGAGCGTCGTACGTCGGGTGTACGCGTAGAGCATCGTCACGTAGCTCTGCGGCAGGCAGGCCGCTGCACCGAAGCTCAACGCGTCAGGGATGCGGTGGACCGCGCCCACGGGCACTGCGACGTGCGACGCGTACCCCCCGGCCGGAGGGAGTGCGAGCACGCGGTCACCCGGATCGAGTCCGGCGACGCCGTCGCCCACTGCGGCCACCACCCCCGCCACCTCGGTGCCCGGGGTGTACGGCAGCGGTGGGGTGAACTGGTAGCGACCTTCGACGATCAGCGCGTCGACGAAGTTCACCCCGGCGGATCGGACCTCGACCACCACGTGACCCGGCCGGGGGGTGGGATCGGGTGCCTCGACGAGTCGGAGGTCGTCGAGGGAGCCGAACGCGGCGATCTGCAACGAACGCATCGGCGCACCCTACGGGGTATCGCTGCGCCCACCCATGGGACGCAGGCCGATCAGGTCGAGCTCCTGATCCACCATCGTGCGTTGCCGGGAGGCGGGCCACCCGGCGGGGTCGAACATGGCCTGGGCGGCAATCCCCTGCACGAGCACCACGAGTCGCCGGGCGGCGTCCTCAGCCGGGATCGTCGGCGAGGCGCCGGCGGCCACCATTGCCTCGATCACCCGCAGGTAGCGCCGGACGGTGCGTCGTGCGTGCCGGCGTTGGTCGGCCCGCAGCCGACCATCGGTGAGGGCTTCGGTCCAGAAGGCGAACCAGATGGCCCAGTCGCCGCGCCGTTCGGCGTCGAGCGGGAGCACGGCCCCGACGGCGCCAGTGAGGTCGAGGGGATCAGCTCGCAGGACGGCATCGATCCGCGCTCCCGAACGAGATGCGGCCACCGTATAGGTGGCGTGCAGCAGTTCGGCCATGTCTGCGAAGTGGTGGGAGACGACCTTGGTCGAGCAGCCGACGGCGGCTGCGACGTTGCGGACCGTCAGCGCCGGACGCCCGTCACGCACGACCAGCGCGGTCGCCGCCGCGACCACCTCCCGACGGCGCTCGTCTGCCTCGATCCGCTGCGACATCACCCCCCCTGTCCGCTGTCGCCCGTCCACTGTCGCCTGTCCACTGTCGCCTGTTCGCTGTCGCCCGACCGCGTCGCCCGACGGGTCAACTATGGTGTGGGCAACACGTGTTGCCCACACTCGGGCAGATCGGCATCCAGGAGGGCTGGCCATGGCAGACGGCGGGGGGAATCGGCTACCGGACGTGGAGGCGGTCGACGTGGTGGTGCTCGGTAGCGGGGCCGCCGGGCTCACCGCCGCCGTCGTCGCCGCCGAGGGCGGCGCTCGCGTACTCCTCTGCGAGAAGGCCGATGTCGTTGGGGGCACGACCGCCTGGTCGGGCGGGCAGGTCTGGATCCCCAACAACCCGCACATGGCCGAGGTCGGGATCACCGACAGCCGGGAGCGAGCGCTGAAGTACATCCTGTCGCTGTCGCGGGGGATGCTCGAGGAGCGCCTCATCGAGGCTTACGTCGATGCCGGGCCCGAGATGATCGAGCTCCTCGAGGCCAAGACGCCGGTGCAGTTCTATGCCGTGCCCGGCATGCCGGACTACCACCCCGAGTTCCCCGGAGGCAGCCCGAGCGGCGGTCGCACCCTCGAGTGCCCGATCTACCCGTTCGACGAACTCGGGCCCTGGGCCGAGCGGGTGACGCCGTCGCCCTACTTCCTCGATCCCCGGATCACGATGAGTGAGACGCCCCTCGGCAAGGCGGTCCCCGAACCGCCGTCGCGCGAGGAGCTCGCTCGGCGCAGTGAACGCAACGAGCGCGGGTGCGGCCAGGCCCTCGCCGGACGGCTGCTGCGCGCGTGTCTCGACCGAGGCATCGAACCCCGCACCTCGTGGGCCGCACGAGAACTGCTCGTCGAGGACGGCACGGAGGGGCGACGCGTCGTCGGCGTTGCGCTCGACACGCCCGATGGCCGGCGGGAGATCCGCGCGACCAAGGGGGTGATCCTGGCCTCCGGTGGCTTCGAGTGGAACCAGGAGCTCCGCCGAGCGTTCCTGCGCGGCCCCATGAGCCATCCGGTCTCGATCGAGACCAGCACCGGCGACGGCCTCGTGATGGCCATGAAGGCCGGAGCGGCGCTGGCCAACATGCGGGAGGCGTGGTGGATCCCGGTCGGCGTCGTGCCCACGAGCGCCAACCGCATGGGCCGGATCCTCGTCAACGGCCAGCGCACCTTGCCGCACTCGATCATGGTCAACAAGCGGGGACGGCGCTTCACGAACGAAGCCGCCAACTACAACGCGTTCGGCGCTGCGTTCCATGTCGAGGACGTGTCGCGTTTCGAGTACGCCAACCTGCCGTGCTGGCTGGTGTTCGACCAAACCTTCGTCGACCGGTACGGGTTCCGCGTGTCGGCCGGCGGCGGCCGGGGCGACGTCCCCGAGTGGTTGCCCCGGGGCGACACGCTCGCCGAACTGGCCGAGCGGGTCGGGATCGACGGCGGGGAACTCGAGCGCACGGTTGCCCGGTGGAACGAGCACTGCACGGCCGGGCACGACCCCGACTACGGCCGGGGTGACAGCGCCTTCGACTGCTGGTGGGGCGACCCGCACCGAAAGGGCCGGCGCGATGCGACCCTCGGCCCGCTCGAGCGTGGACCGTTCTACGCGTTCGAGATCCACAGCGGTTGCCTCGGCACCAAGGGCGGGCCGCGCGTCGACCCCGACGCCCGGGTACTCGACCTCGACGGGGCGCCGATCCCCGGGTTGTACGCCGCCGGGAACGTCATGGGTTCACCGTTCGGAATGACCTACGGCGGTCCGGGGGGCACGCTCGGGCCGGCGATGGTGTTCGGCTATCTCGCCGCTCGCCACGCAACGGCGAATCGCCCCTGAGGCGGGGGCCGCTCAGTCGCTGGGGCGCAACAGGAAACGGGTGCCGAATGCGATCACGCTCGCTTCCGGCTCGCGGGAGCCGCACTGGCCGCGGCCCTCGAGCGCGTCGCGGGCTGCGGCCGGGTCGACCGCGTGGAGGACCAACCCGTACAGGCCACCCGGCCCCTCGGTGAGCCAGCGGTCGAGGTCCTGGGCGAAGGCTCGGCCGGGGTCGATCACCGAGGTCAGCTCGACATCGGCCCCGTGCGGCGCCCGGCAGGTGATCACGCGCACACCGCGCCGAGGGTCGTCGACCGGCTCGGTCACCGTGAGACCGAGCCCGTCGCCCCAGGCCTGGGCTGCCCGCTCGGCGTCCCGGACGGCGACGATCGCTGCCTGGATGCCGGACAGGCCGGGCGCCTGCGAGGCCTCGGCGGGATGGGACGCGGAACGCTCCGGGTACACCCGGACCAGCACTCCGTGGGTCGAGCGCGGGTGGATGTCGCGCCCACCGGCACCCGGCATCAACCCGAGCACCTCCACGCCGCGTGCCAGGAGCTCGCCGGCTTCTGCGTCGGGATTCGGGGCTTCGAGCATGAGCGCATAGAGCCCCTCGCCACGACGGTCAAGGAAACGTTGCAGCGCCACGGCGAGGGGCGCGGACGGATCGACCGGCGCCATCAGCTCGAGGTTGCTGCCGCCGGGCGCGACCCCGAGTGCGATGCCGGCGCCGAGCGAGGCGGCCGGGCCGGCCGACAGGTCGACGACCGGGATCCCGAATCCGTCCCGGAACACCGCCAGCGCAGCCGGCAGGCTCCGCACGGCGATGGCGATACGTGGCAGCGCAGTGATCACGGGTGCCCCCTCGGTCCTCGTCACGACCCTAGCGAGATGGCTCGCCGAGCAGCCCGGCCACGGCCTTGGCCACTTTGAGGGTGGTCATCGGGGTGGTCGGCCCCGGGATGCTAGGGCCCTCGCTGCCGGGGCCGGCCGGCGACGGGCCCGTGGCGCTGCGCCCGCGGGCAGGATGGGTGGCGCATGAGCTACGACCGCCTGTTCCAGCCCCTGGACGTCAACGGCTGCACCATCCCGAACCGCATCGTGCGCACGGCGCACTCGACGGGCACGATGGGCGAGGACCTGATCGCCTACCACGAGGCCCGCGCCCGGGGCGGGATCGGGCTCACGATCCTCGAGATCGCCGGGGTACAGCCGTCGACGGCGACGGCGATCCCGGTCTACGCCGACACCGTCCTGCGGTTCTACGACGAGGCCGCGCGGCGGCTCCATGTGCACGGCACCAAGGTGTTCCAACAGCTCTGGCACGGCGGGGCGGCCTACGGGCGGGCCGGGCAGCCGATCTCGGCGAGTGCCGTCCCCGCCCCGACTGTGCACATCGTGCCGCGGCCGATGACCCAAGCGATGATCGACGACACCGTCGCTGCGTTCGCGGCCGCCGCTCGCCGGTGTCGCGACGGCGGGCTCGACGGCGTCGAACTGCACGCTGCGCACGGCTACCTCATCCACCAGTTTCTCTCGCCCGCAACCAACCGTCGCGAGGATGCATACGGCGGCGACACCGCCGGGCGCACCCGGTTCCTGACCGAGATCCTCGAAGCCATCCGCTCGGAGGTGGGCCGCGACTATCCGGTCGGGGTGCGGCTGTCGGGGACCGACTTCATCGAGGGGGGCGTCGGGCCGTCCGAGGCGGCCGCGATCGCCCAACTCGTCGAGCCGCTCGTCGACTTCGTCGATGTGTCGATGTCGTCCTATTGGCGCTTCCACAAGTTCCTGTCGACCCTCGACGACCCGTTGGGCTACGAGATCCCGACGAGCGAGCAGGTCACCAAGGCGGTGCACGTGCCGACGATCGTGACGGGGCGGATCATGACGCTCGACCACGCCGAGCACCTCGTGGCCACCGGGGTGGCGGACCTGGTGTCGATGGTGCGGGCGATGCTCGCCGACCCCGAGCTCGTGGCCAAGGCCCGCTCGGGCCGGGAGGCGGAGATCCGCCCCTGCATCGGCACCTCGATGGGCTGTGTCGCCCAGCTGATGACCACGGGGCGTCTGCAGTGCGTCGTGAACGTGGCTGCCGGCAAGGAGAGCTCGGTGCCGTTCGAGACCCCGGCGCCGGCCCCGGTGCGCAAGCGGGTCGCGGTGGTCGGCGGGGGTCCCGCCGGGCTCGAGGCAGCTCGCACTGCGGCGCTGCGAGGACACGAGGTGCACCTCTACGAGATGCGGACCGAGCTCGGCGGCCAGGTACGCATCGCCGCCTCGGCGCCGCACCGTTCGGACCTCGGCGCGCTCACGCGCTGGCTCGGCGACGAAGTCGCCCGTCTCGGCGTGCACGTGCACCTGCGCACGGCAGCGGATCCCGACGTGCTCGGGGCGCTGGCACCCGACGAGGTGATCGTGGCCACCGGCTCGTCCCCGCGCCGGGACGGGTTCCAGCTCGCCACCCCGTCGCGGCCGGTCCCGGGCGCCGACCTCCCCCACGTGTACACGAGCTGGGACGTGCTCGGCTTCGGGGGTCGGGCGTCGATCGGTGCACAGGCCGTGGTCTTCGACGACACCGGCACGTTCGAGGCGATCTCCGTCGCCGACGTGCTGCTGGCCGCCGGCGCGTCGGTGACGATCGTGGCTCGCCTCGAGCAGCTCGGCGCGACCATTCCCTATCCACCGGCGACGGTGGGGGCGAGCCGAGAGCGCCTCCTCGGCGCCGGCGTCACGTTCGTTCCGCTGATGTCGTTGGCCCACATCACCCCGGACGAGGTGGTGGCCCGGGGCAATGGCAACGATCTGCTGCGGACCTACCCGGCCGACACGGTCGTCCTCGTGAGCTATCACCGGCCCGACGACGACCTGTTCGACGCCCTCTGCGAGACGCCGTTGCGCGTCCATCGGGTCGGCGACGTGACCGGCACGGACACGATCCAGGCCGCGGTACACGGGGCAGCCGCCATCGCACGCGCTCTGTAGGCGACGCGGCCGTGGTCGAGTTTCGGTACCCGGCGGTGCACCACCGGCGTAACGACCAGACCTCTTGGTGAGCCGAGCACCCCCAACGGGATTCGAACCCGTGCCGTCACCTTGAAAGGGTGGTGTCCTAGGCCGCTAGACGATGGGGGCGAGCGGTCGAACGCTACCAGCGCGGCGGCGACGTCGGCGGTCCGAAGGTTGCCGGCCGCCGTCGTAGGGTCGCCGCATGACGATCGACCGCGCCGCCGCCGACAAGCTGCTCACCACGACCCGTTCCGTCCGCAAGCGGCTTGACCTCACCCGTGCGGTGCCGTCGGAGTTGATCGCCGAGTGCATCGACATCGCACTCCAGGCCCCGACCGGCACGAACGCGCAGAACTGGGCCTTCGTCGTGGTCACCGACCCCGACAAGCGGCGGGCGATCGCCGATGCCTACCGAGCCGGCGGCGAGGCGCTCTCGGGCTCGGGCTACCCGCCGCCGCTGCCGGCGGGCGACCCGCGGGAGCACGTCATGCCCAAGGTGATGGAGTCGGCCATGTACCTCGCCGGTGTGCTCGAGCAGGTGCCGGTGCACGTCATCCCCTGCATCCAGGGTCGCGTCGAGAACGTGCCGATGGTGCTGGCCCAGGCCTCCACCTACGGCGGCATCCTTCCCGCCGCCTGGTCGTTCATGCTCGCGGCCCGGGCACGCGGCCTGGGCACGGCGTGGACGACGATCCACCTGCTCAAAGAGCGCGAGATCAGCGATCTGCTCGGCATCCCGGCCGAATGGACGCAGGTGGCGCTGTTCCCCGTCGCCTACTACACCGGTGACGACTTCCGTCCCGCCCACCGGCTCCCGGCCGAGCAGATGACCCACTGGGACGCCTGGGGCACCCACCGGTAGCAGCCGCCCGCGACCGCCCTCAGGCCCCCGACGCCCGGGTGCCGCGCAGCACGGCCGCCGTGCCGATCGCGACGAGGGCGAGCATGCCTACGGCGAGCGGGGTCACCGAGCCGTCGGCAAAGCCGTCGAGCACTGCGGCGAGCAGCGCGCCACCGGCGGTCATCACCACCCCGAGCACGGAGGCTGCCGTGCCGGCCATGGCCCCCATCGGCTCCATCGCAGCGGTGTTCGCGTTGGGGAGCACCAGGTTGTTGGCGCCCAACACGAACGCCATCCCCACGAGATAGAACGCAAAGGGTGGCGAGCCCCCCGTGGCGAGCGTGACGGCCGTGAACACGACGTTCGCCGCCAGGCCGGCCAGGATCGTGCCGCGCAACAGCCGATGCACCCCGAAGCGCACGACGAGCCGGGAGTTGATCAGGCTGGCGACGGCGAGGGCCACTGCGATCGCACCGAACACCACCGGGAACAGATCGGCAAGGTCGTAGGTCTCGGTCATGATCAGCTCGCATGTGCCGAGGTAGGACGCCATCGCTGCGAACAGCACCGTGGCGCTGCACCCGAGCCACATCGTCGTCGGGGTCCGTACGACGGTGCGAGCCCCGTCGAGGATCACTCGTGGCGCCATGGGTCGGCGCCGCTCGGGGGCGAGGGTCTCGGGCATGGCGAGCACCCACACGATCAGGCCGAGCGCACCCAGGCCAGGGAACCACAGGACCGACTGCCAGGGCAGCACGGTCATGAGCAGCGCACCGATCCCGGGCGCAAGGACCGGCACGAGCATGAAGATGCTCATGGCGAAGCTCCTCGTCCGGGCCATCGCCACGCCCGAGCTTGTGTCGCGCACCATCGCAACGGCGATCGAGCGAGGTCCGGCGGCACCCAACCCCCACAGCACCCGGGCGGCGACGAGCATCCCCAGGTTGGGCGCGAGCGCGGAGACTACGGCGCCGATCACGTAGATCACGAGGCCGGTCAGCAGCAACGGTTTGCGGCCGAACCGGTCCGACAGAGTGCCGTAGAAGAGCTGACCCACGGCGAGACCGAGGAAGAACGCCGTGATCACCCAGGACACCTCGGTGGCCTTGGGGGCGAGCGAGAACGCCTCGCGGATCTCGTCGAACGCCGGCAGGACCGTGTCGATCGAGAGCGCCACCATCGACATGCATGCCGCCACGAACGGCACGAACGCACGCGGCCGGACGGCTTCGGCGAGGACGGGCGGCGCTGCGGCGGTCACCGACCCAGCCTGGCAGGCAGGTTACCGCCCGACGTGGTCCCCAGAACTCGTCCGCAGGTGTCGGACCGTCGAGGTCCCGGCGTGACAGCGCTCGGGGGTCGGCCGGTAACCTGGCCCGATGGCTGACGTAGCGACCGCCGTGCTCGACATCGATGTCCTCGAACAGGACGAGCTGCTCGAAGAGGAGCTGCTGGTGGAGGAGATCTCCATCGACGGCATGTGCGGGGTGTATTGACCGTCTCGCTCGACCGGGCATACGAGCTGCACCCGCAGGTGGCGCTGCGACCCGAACCGTTCGGTGCGCTCGCCTACCACTACGGCAACCGC
Source organism: Acidimicrobiales bacterium (assembly GCA_040382215.1). Classification (GTDB taxonomy): domain Bacteria; phylum Actinomycetota; class Acidimicrobiia; order Acidimicrobiales; family Ilumatobacteraceae; genus JBEIFW01. Next base: position 32,407 of record JBEIFW010000006.1, on the reverse strand, counting down.
CGGCTCGTGTTCTTGCGCAAGCCCGAGGTGGTCGCTGTCGTCCGGGGCCTGTCCGGCCACGCGACCCTGGCCGACGCACTGCGAGCGGCCAAGGTCGAGGAGCGCCGGTGGCCATCGTTCCTGAAGGCCCTCAGCGGGCTCGAGACTTCGGAGATCGTTCGTGAGCGAGCGTCTGGTTGATCAACTCAAAGGCGGGCTCGACGCCCCCATCTGCCTGACGTGGGAGCTCACCTACGCCTGCAATCTGAGCTGCGTCCACTGCTTGTCGTCGTCGGGCCGACGAGACCCGCGGGAGCTCACCACGGCCGAAGCCAAGGCCGTACTCGACGAGCTCCGGGAACTGCAGGTCTTCTACATCAACATCGGCGGCGGCGAACCGACCATCCGCCGTGACTTCTTCGAGCTCGTCGAGTACTCGGTCGCCAACGGGATCGGGGTGAAGTTCTCGACCAACGGGGTGGCCATCGACGCCCCGACGGCCCGGCGCCTTGCGTCGATGGACTACCTCGACGTCCAGATCAGCCTCGACGGTCTCGATGCGGCCACCAACGACGCCGTGCGGGGCGAGGGTTCGTACGCGATGGCCCGCCGGGCGATGGACCACCTGGCCGAGGCCGGCTTCGGGCCGTTCAAGATCTCGATCGTGGTGACCCGCCACAACGTCGACCAGCTCGACGGGTTCAAGACCCTCGCCGACTCCTACGGCGCGCAGTTGCGTGTCACCCGCTTGCGGCCCTCGGGCCGCGGGGCGGAAACCTGGCACGAACTTCATCCCACCAACGACCAGCAGCGCCAGATCTACCGGTGGCTGCTCGGCCAGGGCGAGCAGGTGCTGACCGGCGACTCGTTCTTCCACCTCAACGCTCTCGGCGAACCGCTGCCCGGGCTGAACCTGTGCGGTGCCGGCCGGGTGGTGTGCCTGATCGACCCGATCGGTGACGTCTATGCGTGCCCGTTCGTGATCCACGACCAGTTCAAGGCCGGCAGCGTCCGCGATCCGGGTGGCTTCGCCCGGGTGTGGCGTCACAGCGAACTGTTCTCGTCGCTGCGAGAGCCGACCTCGGCCGGAGCCTGCGCCTCCTGCGGCAGCTACGACGCTTGCCAGGGCGGCTGCATGGCCGCCAAGTTCTTCGTCGGGTTGCCCCTCGACGGGCCCGACCCCGAATGCGTCGGCGGATCGGCGGACACCGCGCTCGCCGCAGTCGATCGCACCGCCGTACCCCGCCCGTCGATGGACCACACCCGTCCGGTCACCCTGTTGCGTCGCAAGCCCGCCCGGATCTGATGCCGCCGGCCCCGGCCGGATCAGAACTGTTGGTAGATGAACGACTGCACGTCGCCGAGCCGTTCGCCCAGCAGGAACACCACCGCCAGTGCAGCGCCCTGCACCACGACGGGCAGGCGGGAGAACACGGCTTCGGCGATCCGGGGAACTCGCTCGGGTACGAACTGCGACGCCAGCATCGCCACGATCACGATGACGACCCACGGGGACACGAGCGTCGGCGCCTGCCATTGCGTGACGAGCCGGAGCAGGATCGTCCAGGCGTCCTGGCTGGTGCGCGCGTGGAAGAAGATCCATGCCAGGCACACCAGGTGGAACGTGAGCAGCCAGCGCCACGGTGACCACCCGGCGGCCTCGGGCCCCTCGGGCTGCCCACGCCCGCGCCACCACCAGCGTTCGACGAGCAGGAACCCGCCGTGCAGGCCGCCCCAGATCACGAACTTCCAGTCGGCGCCGTGCCACAGGCCGCCGATCAGCATGACGAGGAACAGGTTGATCGCCGTCCGTCGCGGTCCACGGCGGTTGCCACCCAACGGGATGTAGAGGTAGTCCCGTAACCAGCGCGACAGGGTCATGTGCCAACGGCGCCAGAACTCCTGGATCGACGACGACCGATAGGGCGCGTCGAAGTTCTGGGGGAAGTTGATCCCGAGCAACAGCGCGAAGCCGATCGCCATGTCGGTGTAGCCCGAGAAGTCCGCGTAGATCTGGATGGCGTACGCATAGGTGGCGACCAGAAGGTCGGCGTTGCCGTACCCGTCGGGATTCGCGAACACGTCGTCGACGATCGCTCCGGCGAGGTAACCGGCGACGACGACTTTCTTGATCAGGCCACCGGCGATCAACCGGATCGCATGCGCAGCCGGGATCGCTCGCGGGTCCGGGGTCGTGCGCAGCTGCGGGAGGATCTCACTGCCCCGCACGAGTGGGCCCGCCATCACGTGCGGGAAGAACGCCAGGTACGAAGCCAAGTCGACCAGCCGACCGGGCCGTAGCGTCCCCCGGCCGACGTCGATCACGTAGCTGAGGGCCTGGAACACGAGGAACGAGATGCCGACCGGGAGGAACACCTCGAGGGCCGGCAACAGGTCGAGACCCCAGTCCGCCAGGTTCCCCTTGAAGAAGTCGTAATACTTGAACCAGCCGAGCGTGCCGAGGTCGATCACGACCGCGCTCACCACCCACGCCTTGCGGTGCTCCGGCGTGCGCGATCGGGCCGCTCCTTGCGCGCACAACTGGTTGACGACCGTGAGCGCGACGAGCAGCAGCGGGTACTGCTGCTTGGGCCCCCAACCGATCCAGTCGCCGCGGAAGAACGAGGCGTAGAAGACGTAGCTCGCCGCGAGCATGAAGGCGCGCCAGGCCCCGGGGTGGGGACGCAGGAGCCAGTTCCCGAGGAACACGATCGGGAAGAAGACCCCGAACTCGACGGTCGGGAACAGCACCGGCGGGGAGACTACGAGCCGGGCTCAGCGGCCGGCCGCGATGGGGGCGACGAGGGCGTCGGTCGCTCGAACGAGATCGGACGGGGCGAGCGCCACCTCGAGACCACGGCGCCCGGCGGACACGAACAGCACGTCACCGTCGAGCGCGCTCGAATCGACGACGGTCGGCAACCGGCGCCGCTGGCCGAGCGGGCTGATCCCGCCGACGACGTAGCCGGTCAGGCGCTCCGCTACCGTCGGATCCACCAAGTCGGCCCGCTTGCCTGCGACGGCTGCAGCGAGGCCTTTGAGGCTCAACAGCCCCGTCACCGGCACGACCGCCACGTGTGGTCGCCGGTCGACGTCCGCCACCAGGGTCTTGAACACCCGGCCGGGATCGACCCCGAGGCTGGCGGCCGCCGCGGCGCCGTAACCATCACCCAGGTCCACGGCACACTCGTGGAGCGAGTATGCGATCCCGGCCCGTACGAGGGCGACGGTCGCGGGGGTGCCTTTGGCCATCGGACCTCAGCCGGAGATCTCGACCTCGACGGCCCGCCGCTCGCTCCCGCCGGCACGGATCGCCTCGAGTTCGAACCGGTGCATGCCGGACGGAAGGTCGGCAGCCACATACCGGAACGGCGCCCGGAGCAGGCGTCCGAGCACCGCCCCGTCCCGCCGCACGACGATCTCCCGGACCGGCGGGCCCCCGGTGACGACGATCTCGATCGTGGCGTTGCGCCCGATGATGGATGCCTTCACCGTCAGGTCGGACCCGCTCCGGGCATCGGCGGCCATGCGGGTGGCCACCGCTGCGCTGGCGAGCGCGATCACGGCGAACAGGAACAGCCCTGTCCAACCCCGCAATCCCTCCAGCCTCCGCACGACCGCAGTCTGGCACCGGCTAGGCCGACCGGCCTACTGACCGGCATCGGCGCTGGTCGCAGGCTTGTTCCACAGGGCTACGCTGCGCGTGCTCAGGAAAGGGGGGAGCATGTCCGCTGACGCTTCCGCAGACGTGGTCGTCCGAGGAGGCACCGTCGTCGACGGCACCGGCGCCGCGCCCCGCACTGCCGACGTCCACTTCGCCGGCGGGCGCATCGTCGCCGTTGGCCGGGTCGATGCTCCTGCCGGGGCCCGGGTAATCGACGCCGACGGCGCCCTGGTCCTGCCCGGCTGGGTCGACATCCACGCCCACTACGACGGCCAGGCCACCTGGGACGCCACGTTGGCACCGTCGTCGTGGCAAGGGGTCACCACGGTGGTGATGTCCAACTGCGGTGTGGGCTTCGCTCCGGTGCACCCCGAGCATCACGACCGCCTCGTCGAACTGATGGAGGGCGTCGAGGACATCCCGGGCACGGCGCTCCACGAGGGTCTCCCCTGGACCTGGGAGTCCTTCGCCGAGTACCTCGACGCTCTCGATTTCCCGCACGACATCGACCTCGCCGCGCAGGCCCCGCACTCGGCGATCCGACTCTTCGCGATGGGCGAGCGCGGATCGGTGCACACCGAGGAGCCGACGGCCGCCGAAGTTGGCGCCATGGCGGTCCTCGTGCGCGACGCGATTGCCGCCGGCGCGCTCGGCTTCTCCACGTCCCGCACGCGCAACCATCGGGCCTCCACCGGTGAGTACATCCCATCGCTCACGGCGACCCCCGCCGAACTGATCGGGATCGCCGAGGGCGTCGGCGCCGCCGGCGCCGGCGTGCTGCAGGTGGTGTCGGACTTCTTCGACGCGCCGAGCGAGTTCGACCTGCTGGAGGCCATGGCCCGCGCTGCCGGCCGCCCGTTGTCGTTCTCGTTGGCACAGAACAGCATCCAGCCCGACACCTGGCGAGAACTACTGCGACGCACCGAAGCCGCCAACGCTGCGGGCCTCACGGTGCGGGCCCAGGTGGCCACCCGGGCGATCGGACTGGTCCTCGGGTTCGAGTGCACGCTCAACCCCTTCTCGCTCAACCCCGAATACCGCCGCCTGGCCGCCAAGCTGCCTTTTGCCGAGCGGATCGCGGCACTGGCCGATCCGGCCGTGCGCGAGCGGATCCTCGCCGTCCACGAGCCGGCCAAGGGCCGGAGCTTCACCCGATTCGACCTGATCTACCGGTTCGACGCGGTACCGGACTACGAGCCGGGCCCGGCCGATTCCGTCGCAGCGATGGCCGCGGCGGCCGGAATCGATCCCGCCGCATGGTGTTACGACCATCTCCTCGCCGGTGGCGGCCGGACGATGCTCTACCACCCGTCGCTCAACTGGGCCGGCGGCGACCTCGACGCAGTCGGCGAGATGCTCTCGCACCCCTACACGGTGCCGGGTCTCGGCGACGGCGGAGCGCACGTCGGCACGATCTGCGACGGATCGTTCCCGACGTTTCTTCTCACCCACTGGGTACGCGACCGGACCCACGGCCGGCTCGAGCTCGCCGACGTCGTGCGTCGGCAGTGCCGGGAGACCGCCCGCACCGTGGGCTTGACCGACCGGGGCGCCCTGCTTTCGGGCCTGCGCGCCGACGTCAACGTCGTCGACCTCGACGCGCTCACCATCCACCGGCCGGAGTTCGCCTACGACCTGCCGGCCGGCGGGAAGCGCCTGCTGCAGAAGGCGACCGGATACCGGCATACGTTCGTCGCCGGCGTGGAGACCTACCGCGACGGCGAACACACCGGCGCCCTGGCAGGGCGCCTCGTCCGAGGGGGGGCACTGACATGACCGACGCCATCGACTGGGGATTCCCGGTGATCTCGGCGGACTCGCATATCACCGAGCCTCCGAACACCTACATCGAACGGGTCGACGCCGAATTCCGCGACCGGGCGCCGCACATGGTGGATGCCGGCGAGAAGGGCGACCTGTTCATCATCGACGGAATGAAGCCGATCAACCTCGGCACGGCAGCCGCCGCCGGTCTCCCGCCGCAGGAGATCAAGGCGCTCGGCCGCCACTTCGACGAACTGCACCGATCCGGCTGGGATCCGTCGGTCCGGGTCGCCGACCAGCGCCGGGACGGCGTGGCCGCCGAGGTGATCTATCCCACGGTCGGGATGTTGCTGTGCAACCACCCGGACCTCGCGTACAAGGACGCGTGCTTCTCGGCGTACAACGGCTGGATCGCCGAGTACTGCAGCGAGGACCCGGCCCGGTTGCTCGGCATCGGGCAGACCGCGATGGTCAGCCCGGCGGACGGAATCGCCGACCTGCACCGCATCAAGGCCCTCGGCCTGCGGGGCGTGATGATGCCCGGCATCCCCGGGGTCGAGGACTACGACTCCCCGATCTACGACCCGTTCTGGCAAGCAGCGGTCGAACTCGAACTGCCGCTCAGCTTCCACATCCTCACCACGAAAGCGGGCAAGACCCGCGGTCCGGCAATGGCCGGGTTCCTGTCGATCGTGCGCGGATGCCAGGACATCATGGCGATGCTCGTGCTCGGCGGGGTGTTCGAGCGCAACCCGTCGTTGCGCATCGTCTGCGTCGAGGCCGACGCCGGGTGGGTGCCGCACTTCATGTACCGCATGGACCACGCCTACAAGCGCCACCGGTACTGGCTGCCCGCTGGCCAGGAGCTGTCGCGGCTGCCGAGCGAGATCTTCGCCGAGCACATCTACACCACCTTCCAGGACGACTGGACGGCGTTCGCCCACGCCGACGACATGAACTGGCGGCGGCTGATGTGGGCCAACGACTTCCCGCACAGCGACTCGACCTGGCCGTGGAGCCAGGACCTGCTGCGCGAGCACGCGGCCCGCCTTCAACCGGAGCAGCAGCGCGCGATCCTGTGCGGCAACGTCGCCGAGCTCTACGGGATCGACGTGAGGTCGCTCGTCCCCGCCTGACCATCGCACGGGCGGGCTCGCAGCCACCCGGCTGGCACCCCCGGGCCTCCGGGGGTCACCGACCGTGCTCGAGACGCCAGACATCGGGGTCGATACCGTGTTCACGCAGGCGGGTGAGCACGGGGCCGGGCATCGGCACCTCGCCGCCCGTCTCGATCGTGGCGATCAGGTCACCACCGCTGGCCCACATGTGGCACGTGTCCCGATTGACGAGGCTCATACGTCGCCGGTCCTCGACGCTCATCCGCTTGGGCGCCGCCACGTTCACGTCGCCCGACGCAGCGGCCGCCTCGGCTTCGGCCTGGGCGGCCGACAGCATCGGCCAGCGGGCCTGCATCACCACCGGGGCCATCGCCTGCAACAGCGCGAGCACGTGCGTGCAACCGCGCGGGCCACCGAACAGCTCGCGCACCTTGTGGGTGAACCCGCGGGCGATCGACACCCCGACGAGTGCCTGGTACGCCGCAGCGATGTGCTGGCATCCGTCGTGGGGATGCGACTCGAACACCACCCGCACCGAGGTGATGGCGGCCGTGGCCATGGCCACCTCGACGTCGACCACCATGTGATGGAACTCGACCGGCCCGCCCGGCACACCGAAGGTGTGCTCCGGCGGAGACAGGTCGAGCACGACACCGCGCAGCAGCACCGTCTCGCGATCCTTGCGGAATGCCCGCACCTCGTAGGTACGTTCGTGGATGCTCGGGTAGGGCAGATCGTCGTAGTCGGCATCGATGCGGGCGGGCGCAGCCATGCCGTCCCGTCTACACCGGCGGGCCCCCTCAGAGCGAACGATCAGGCGGCGAGGCCGTCACGGTCGTCGCCGAGCACCACCGTCCCGGTGGCCAGACGCGCCGCTCCGACGTACTCGAACAGCCCGCCGCCCGGCCGGACGGCGTGCAGATGCGCGCCGTTGCGCAGCTCGTCCTCGCCGACGACGAGTTGTGCCATCGCCCGAGGCAACACCCAGCCCAGGTCGAGTGCAGAACCCCCCGGTATCCGCAGCACCAGCCGCAGGCGCAGCGAACTGCAGTTGGTCACCTCGACGGCGACCCGGTCCAGGGGGGCGAGACTGAGGTGCGCCACGTTCGGAGTGATCGGCGCCCCGGGCCAACCGCTTGAGGAGGTCCTCGACGGCTCCAGGGGATCTTGAGCACAGCCGGCACGTTCCGGTGCCGTTCGGCAACGAGATCGCGAGGGGCGAGGCTCTGCCACGATGGCGCGTGTGGACATCACCGTGATCGACCATCCCCTGGCCGCCGAACGGCTCGCCATCCTGCGCGACGCCCGCACCACCAACACCGAGTTCCGTCAGGCGCTCGACGGCCTCGGCGGGATGCTCGTCTACGAAGCCACCCGCCATCTCCCGACCGAGACCTGGACGGTGACCACCCCGCTCGCCCCGGCATCGGCCCGCCGCCTGGCCGCCGTGCCGATGCTCGTGCCGATCCTGCGCGCCGGGGTCGGGCTGGTGAACCCGGCGCTTCGCCTCATCCCCCAGGCCGAGGTCGGTTTCGTCGGCCTGGCCCGTGACGAGGAGACCTTCGAGCCTCATGCGTATCTGGCCAAGCTGCCCGACCGGCTCGACGGCCGTCCGTGCTTCGTGCTCGATCCGATGCTCGCGACCGGCGGATCGCTCGAACACGCACTGTCGATCCTCGTCGCCCGGGGCGCACCCGCCCCGATCAACGTCGTGTGCGTCCTCGCTGCGCCCGAGGGGATCGAGCGGATCGCCCGAGGTCCGGTCGAGGTGCGGATCACGACCGCAGCCGTCGACAGTCACCTCAACGAAAAGGCATACATCGTGCCGGGCCTGGGCGACGCGGGCGACCGTCAGTTCGGCTTGTGGTGAGCGCGCGCAAGCAGACCCAGCACGAACGTCGAGACCACGCCGAAGGCCATGGCGACCACGATCCCCACCCGGTACGAGGTGGCGTCGATCAACGCGCCGGCGAGCGGCGGGCCGAGTAGGCCGCCGATCCCGGCCGAGGTGTAGAGCGCGCCGAGGATCCCACCCAAGCCGGCCGTGCCGAACAGCCCTGCGGTCACCGCCGGCATCAAGGCGATGAACCCGCCGTAGCCGATCCCCATCGTGACGGCGAACGCCACCAGCACCGGGTAGGACCCACCGGCGGCGATCCACAACACGAAGCTCGCGGACAGCACGCCGAACGACAGGCGCAACAGCGCACCCGGGCTTCGCCGGGCGCCGAGGGCACCGAGGCCCAACCGGCCGATCAGGCTGGACGCACCGACGAGGCCGACGAGCGTCGCCGCCGCGCCGGCCCCGATGCCTTCGTCCTCGGCGTAGGGCTTGAGGAACACGAACGGCACGAACAGGCACGTCGACATCATGAGGCTGGCGACGTACAGCAACACGAAACGCCGGTCGGTGACGATCGGGCGAAGATCGGGTACGGCAGCGGCCGATGCCCCGGGCGGCCTTGCCGCAACGATGCTGCTCAGCGCGAGCGCAACTGCCCCAACGACACCGAGGATCACGTAGGCCGTGCGCCAGCCGTACCGGTCGATGAGTCGGGTGGACAGCGGGGCGAGCACGAGGGTGCCCACCCCGATGCCCGCCACTGCGATCCCGAGCGCCATCGTGCGCCGGCGATCGAACCACGCGCCGACATTGGCGACCATCGGCACGTAGGCGCACGCCGTGGCCACGCCCATCCCGAGGCCGTAGGTGACGTAGCCGAGCCCGATCGACTCGACCCGGGAGGTGGCGAGCAACCCGAGCCCGAGCGCAGCGGCCCCGGCGAGCAGGACCGGGCGCGGACCGTGACGATCGGCAAGGCGACCTGTCCACAGACCGAGTACGTAGGTGACGAGCAACGTGAGCGCAAACATGAGCGCCGTGGCGCCTTTGCCCGTGCCGAAGTCCTCGGCCATCGCCGAGAAGAACGAGCTGAAGCTGTAGAGGATCCCGAACACCGTGAACGACCCGACGGCGGTGGCGGCGACCACGAGCCAACCCCGGCCGGAATCGAGGTGCGATGCGGTCATCGCCTCAGCGTACGGCCGGCCGAAGGTGGCTCAGACCAGGCGATCGGCCGGATAGCCGGCGTACGACTGCTTGAACACCCCCGAGTGCAGCACGGCGACGGCGACGGCGCGACCCGTCTCTACGTCGTGGATCGTCGTCTGCAGCCAATGCGATTCGACCCGCCGGGTCTGCGCGAGGCCGACCACCTCTTGCTCGAGCCGGTAGGGGTGATCGACGAAGACCGGCCCGGCGAGGAGCCGGATCTCGAGATCGAGGAAGAGCCCGACGGCGGGGCCGCGCACCGGGAGATCGTTGCCGGCCTTCATGGCCAGCACGCTGATCATCTCCATCGGAACGATCGGGCGCCCCCAGGGTGACGAGGTTGCACCCTCCGGGGCGTACCACGGGTGTGCCTCCGTGATCCTGGCAACTTTGTCCTGCAACGAGAAGGGATAGAGGTCACCGTTGTCCTCCGTCCAGGGGATCCGAACCGGAACGGCGATGGCGTTGCGATGGCCGAGCTGCACCCGGTCGACGACGAACAACTCGCCCGGATCGCCGAGCCGGGCCCGCCGTTGGTCGAGTTCGCTGGGCGCGTGGTCGGGACCGACGCTCGCCGTACCGGTCAGCACGGCGGCGCCGTCGTTGCGGACCGCACCGATCCGGGCCGTGGTGGCACCGGTGCTGGTGAGCGTGGCGCGCACCTGGTCACCCTCGACGACCATCGTCTGGAAGTGAGCGCTGATGCAGCCGTTGGTGAACCACCGATCACCCCAAAGGGCGGCAGCGAGCGGATCGAACTGGCTGAAGTGGGTGGGACCCTCGATCGGGGCGCCCCGCAGGCCGAGTGCGGCCGCGGTCGCATCGTCGTGGACGCTGGTGTGGCCGCCGTAGGTCTGATCGGCGAGCATCTGGCGGGGCGACCGCCACGGGCCGGTCAATTCGATCTCGGTGTCGAAGCGCACCGCCGCACCGTACGTCGCCGCCGGCGACTCAAGCGCCGAGCAACTCGGCGAGCGCAGCGAGATACGGGGCCGGATCCTCGCCGACCGCTTCGCCGTAGAGCTTCACCTTGGGTTCGGTGCCGCTCGGGCGGACCTGGACCCGGACGCCGCCGTCGAGTTCGAGCCGCAGCAGGTTGGCCTCGGGAAAGTCTCGCACTGCGATGACGGCCCGGTCACCCAGCGACGCCGGCGGTGCGGCACGCATGGCTGCAACGGCAGCCGCCCCCGACGCCGGGGCCATTCGTACCGATCGGTCGGCTAGGCGATGGCGGCCGTACCGCTGCTCCAGCCCGCCGAGCCGAGCCTCGAGCGTCGTGCCGGCGGCCTTGGCCACCGCAGCCGCCTCGGCCATCACCACGGCTGCGGTGATGCCGTCCTTGTCCCGTGGAATGGTGCTCACCAGGTAGCCGAGCGCCTGCTCGTAGCCGAACACGAAGCGGCCCCCGGGGCGCTCGGCGATCGCCCGGGCGATCCACTTGAAGCCGGTGAAGACCTCGGCGAACTCGACGCCATGGTCGGCGGCCATGCGGGACAGGAGCGTGGACGACACCACCGTCGAAACCACGAACCGGCCAGGGCCGCTGGTGTGGCGGAGCAGATGGTCGGCGAGGAGCCACCCGATCTCGTCACCGTTGAGCACCCGCCACCCGCCGGCAGCGGTCGGGATCGCAACGGCGAGCCGGTCGGCATCGGGGTCGTTCGCGAGCACGAGATCGACCCCTGTCCGGGCGGCGAGCTCGAGCACGAGATCCATGGCCCCCGGCTCCTCCGGGTTGGGAAAGGCCACGGTGGGGAAGGCCGGATCGGGCTCGGCCTGCTCGGCGACGACGACCGGGGCCGGGAACCCGCAGCGTTCGAACGCGGCTCGCAGCGTCGCCCCACCGACACCGTGCATCGGGGTGTAGGCGACCCGGACCTCTCGGGCAGACGGCACGCGGCGGACCGACGGCACGTGAGCGAGGTAGGCCTCGACCGGGCCAGCACCGGTGTGGATGATCAGCGGGTGGTCGTCAGCAGCGAGGGGGGGCACGAGCGGGGTTGCGTCGATGGCGCCAGCGATGTCCCGGTCGGCCGGGGCGATGATCTGGGCGCCGTCCCCGAGATACACCTTGTAGCCGTTGTCGGCAGCCGGGTTGTGGCTGGCGGTCACCACCACGCCGGCACAGGCGCCGAGGTGGGTGATGGCGAAGGCGGCAACCGGGGTGGGCACTCGAGCGGGCAGGACGAGGGCTCGGATCCCCGCCGCTGCGAACACCCGGGCCGAGTCGAGCGCGAACACATCGGAGTTCGTCCGGGCGTCGTGCCCGATCACGACGCCGCGCGCCCCGGCATCCGGCACCGTGGCGAGCAGATAGGCGGCGAGGCCGGCGGCGGCGCGCCGGACCAGCACGCGGTTCATCCGCAGCGGCCCGGCTCCGAGCGGACCGCGCAGGCCGGCGGTGCCGAACTGCAGGCGGTCGGAGAACCGTGCGACGAGCACTGCCGGGTCACCCGCCAGCAAGCCGTCGAGTTCGGACCGGGTGACCGGATCGGGATCGGCAGCGCGCCACTCGCGACCTGCGGCAGCGGCCGCGGCGACCCGGTCGGCATCAGACGTGGGCACGGCCGAACATGCTGCCATGAGCCCGTGCGGGCCGTCGGGCGCGATCGTCTCCCACGGGCGCGCATTGATCGTACGGTTGTCGGTGATGTGGAACGCGCCGCAGAACCGACTCCTGGTCGTGTGCCATGCCAATCAGATCCGGTCTCCCATGGCAGCCGAGATGCTGCGGGTCCGGCTCGGCCATGAAGGACTCGAGAACGAGGTGCGCTCTTCGGGGGTCGGCGCAGCGCCAGGCCGACCGCTGATGCCGGAGGCGGCCGCTGCACTGACCCGGCGGGGTTTCGCAACGGACCATGCCAGCCGGCGGTTCGATCGGCGGGAGGCTCGTGAGGCCGACATCGTGATCACCCTGGCGAGAGCGCAGTTGCGCAGCATCGTCGGCGACGATCCGTCGCTGTTCCGCTCGACGTTCACGCTGAAAGAGCTGATCCGCCGCGGCGAGCAGGCCGGCCGACGCCGACCCGGGGAGGCGTGGCCCGCCTGGTTGGCACGGATCTCGCTCGACCGGCGAGCCGCAACGCTCATCGGCGACGATGCCGCCGATGATGTGGCCGATCCGATCGGCAAGCCTGCCGCGGCCTACGAGCGCTGTGCTGACGAGCTCGCAGCCCTGGTCGACCGGCTGGTCACGCTCCTGCGTTGATCCGGCAGGTGTCAATCCTTCTCGGACGACGCGCCGTAGCCATAGCCATAGCCATAGCGACCGTACTCGCGTTGGCGATCGACGTTGGTGAGGATCGTGCCGACCAGGTTTGCGTCGGCCCGTTGCAGGAGTTCGACGGCGGAACGCAGTTGCTTGTCCGTGCTCCGCTCCGCCTGGGCGACGAGCACCGTGGCGTCGGCAACCGAAGCGACCGTGAGCCCGTCGGCGACCGGAAGCACCGGTGAGGTGTCGACGAGCACGATCTCGTACTTCGCCCGAAGATCGGCGATGACGCCGGCCACCCGGTCAGCGGAGAGGAACTCGGTCGGGTCGTTCAGCTTCCGACCGGCAGGCACCACGTCGAACAAGCCGGCACCCGTGATCTGTTCGGGCAGCGGCGTCAATGCCTCGCCGACGGAGAGCACATCGGACAACCCGGCTCGGTCCTCGCCGACACCGCACGCGATGCCCGCCCGGGGCCGTCGCAGGTCAGTCTCCAGGACGACCACCGATTGACCGCTGCGGGCGAATGCCAGGGCAAGGTTGACGACCGTCGTCGTCTTGCCCTCCGCCGGACTGGGGCTCGTGACGGCGAACACGGACATGTCGGGATCGTCGGCCCGAGCGAAGTTGATCGAGGCCCGAAGCGAGCGCATCGACTCCACGAACGGGCCTGCACGCGCCGTGATGATCCCCGGACGACCGCTCGCCCGACGAGCGAGAGGGGTCGGGATGAGCCCGAGGTTGGGCAGACCGGTTGCCGTGTCGAGTTGCGCCTTCGTGCGCACCGTACCGTCGAGCGTCTCGAGCAGGAGGGCGAGGCCGATGCCGAGCACGAGACCCACGACGATCGCAAGCGCCACGTTCCGGGTCCACGCCGGTTCGAACGGCGCAGTCGGCAATTCGGCCGCCTTCGTGATCCTGGCGGCTCCGGCTACCGCAAGGTCCTGTGCGATCTGGATTTCACGCAGGCTTGCCCGAAGGTTGGCCTCTTCACGATCCAGGGCCCCGAGCTGGCCCTCGAACCGCCGGCGGTCCGCGCCGGCATCGACCTGCTTGAGGATCCCGTCGCGCTCGGCGCCGATCTCCGCGACCCGGCCCGTGAGGCTCTTGGTCGCACCGAGCAGTTCTTCGGCGGTCGACTGCGTCCGCTTCGCCACCAGGGTCGTCGCATACGAGTTCGCCCGGTCGGCCGCCTCCTGTGCCGTTCCTGCGTTGGCGGCGATGACCAGGGTGTCCGAGTCGGATTCGGGCTTCACCGACACGTCGTCCTCGAAATCGACGCCGTAGGCCGCCCACACCGCTTGCTCGACACCGTTCGATGTGGCGAACTCGACCTCGTTCTGTAGCCGACGAGCCATCGCCTGGGTGTTGTTGGCATTCGAGGACGGATCGAGACGATCCTGCGCGGCAGTCGTGCGCACGAGCACCCGGGCTTCCGCCCGGTACTTCGGCTTGGTCATGAACGACAACCCCACTGCGGCGACCACGACCAAGGTGAGCGCCACGACGATCGTCAGCCATCGCCGCCGGAGGATCTCCAGGTAATCACCGAGGTGCAGTTCGTCGTCGTTCATCTATCCCCGCTCGCTCGCCCGGACTCGACAGCTGACCAGGTCCGATGTCGTCAGCTCGGCACGACGAGCACCAGCGGTGTCCGTCCCGTCGCAGCGAGGACCCAGATTGTGCCGCAGGTAGGGCGCCAGGACCAGCCGGTACGCCGGGAAACCAGGACGCCCGACCCGTCTTCACCGGCCACCGCGGGGTGACTCCGGTCATCCGCGCCAACGGTCGGCGAGCTCCGAGACCGGTTCCGTGAGCAGGTCGACCACGTCGACCCGTTCGAGCAGGTCGTCACGGAAGGCGGCCTCGGTCTCGGTCACCCAGTCGACCAGCCGCTGGTAGGCGCCCCGGTAACCGGACAGCACCGTTCGAGCGGCTGCGGCCGGCAGCCGGTCGTGCAGGTGGACGTGCAGCAGCACCACCCCCGTCGCCTGGGTGCCCTTCACCTCGGGCACGAGGACCACGGTCCGTCCGTCCGCCCGACCCCGGGCCACCAGGACCTCGCGGTCGTTGGCGACGAACCTCTTGGTACCTCTCAACACCGGATCGCGGTCGGTTCGCGACGCCAGGTCGCGGCTGATCCCGCCTCGATCGACCACCCCGATCGTCGCATCGCTACCGGCGGGATCACCGTCGATCCGATACCGGGTCCAGCCCAACACCCCGGCCACGGCGCCGTCCAGCGCAGCAACCGTCTGCAGCGTCCGATACGCGAGTCGGTCCCGTCCGGTCCCCGTCGAAAGCAGCTCCCGAACCAGCCTGTTCGCCAGTAGACCCTCGTCGCTGCGGGAGATCCCCACCGTGACGGTCTTGGCCTGGTGCTTGATGGCGTCGACCGGCCGGGTCAACTCCTCGATGGCGCGGGTGAGCGCAGCGGTCAGATCGTCGAGCAGCTCGGCGGGAAGCCCGACCTTGCCGTGCTCGGCCTGGTAGGCGTCCAACGGACGCCGGTCGCCCACATCGCGCAGCAACCCGGCCAGACGCACTGCCGTCGAGGCCTCCAGGTGTCCGTCGAACTGCCCGGAGCGCAGACCGTCGAGCACACGAGTCGTGATGGGTGCAAGGCCACTGCGCACGAGCGACAGCACTTCGTCGCCACTGCGCCCCGCTGCCGCAGCGTGCTCGATCACCTCACGCGCCTCCCGCAACGGCCTGGCCGACGCGTCGATCGCCAACGCGGCCTCATAGCCGAACAGGTGCCCGACCATCGCCGAGAGCACGAACGCCAACTCCGGCGCGACCGACGGCACGGGAAGGACGGACAGCGCCGCAGCAAACCGCTCTTCACCCTCCGAGGCGATCACGATTGGGGCGGCCTTGTGGGCCCGATAGATGGCGACCTCCTTGGCGACGTCGTCGGCCGTGGACCCCACCAGCCCGGCGGCGCACACCAGGATCATCGGCTCCGAGGACAGATCGATGTGCTTCTTGTCCTCGGTGACGTCGCAGGCGATCGACTTGTAGCAGAGCTCGGACAGCTTGATCCGGACCTCCTCGGCAGCCACGGTGTTCGGGCCATTGCCCACGACTGCCCAGTAGCGACGGGACGGCGCGAACCGCTGCGCCGCCTGAGCGATCAACTCTCGCCGCCCGAGCACCTCGCGCATCGCCCCGGGGAGCTCCCGCAGCGACGACAGGATCGACGACCGTTGGGCTGCGCTCCCGGCACCCAAGGCGTCGGCCACCGCACAGGACAACAAGGCGCCGGCTGCCACCTGGGCGTAGAACGCCTTGGTGGAGGCCACGGACATCTCCACGTCTCGACCGTCGGAGGTGTAGAGCACACCGTCGGCCTTGTCGGTGAGATCGGACGAGCGCCGGTTGACGATCCCGATCACGAACGCGCCCCGGCCGCGGGCCAGATCGACCGTGCGGTTGGTGTCGGTCGTCGTGCCCGACTGACTCACTGCGATCACGAGCAGATCGGACAGGTCGGCGTCCATCCCGAATCCAGAGAATTCGGTGGCGGTGATCGCCTCCACCTGCACCGCAGAACCACGCAGGAGCACCTTCAGGATCGCAGCCGCCGACTGCCCGGCGACCGCAGCGGTTCCCTGCCCGATCACCGCGATTCGACGGATGGCCCCTGCCTCCAGCCGGCGCCGGAACCCGTCGGGCAGCGCCACGTCACCCACCGCCGACTCGAGCAATCCGTCGGGCCGGGTGACGATCTTGCCCCGGAGCGTCTTTCGGAAGCTGTCGGGCGACTCGGTGATCTCCTTCAGGAGGAAGTGCGGGTGGGACCCTCGATCGATGTCCCTGGTCGTCACCTCGGCACGCACCACATCACGCTCGGTGATCGGCAACTCCGTGCCGTCATAACCGACCCGGCGCATCCCGGAGAGGTCCCCGGCGGCATCGGCATCGAGCACCACGACCTGACCCCGACTCGAGGGTTGGTTCGGCAACGCCGGCGTCTCGCCGTCGAGACGGACGTAGCGCACCGTCTCCTCCACCAGCCCGTAAGGCTCGCTTGCCACCATGAAGCAGTCCTCGGCGAGCCCCACGTACAGCCCCTGGCCGCTGCCCCGCAGAGCGAGCAGCACCCGCCGAGGATCAGCGGTAGACGCCGCAGCGACGGCGACCGACCCGTCGAACGACGCCACCGTGCGGCGAAAGCCGGTGACAAGATCGCCAGCGGCCGACGCCCGCGAGACGAGCGACGGGATCACCTTTGCGTCGGTGGTGATCGGCGCAGCGAGTCGCAACCCGTGCAGCGCCTTGAGGTCGGCGTGGTTGTCGACGTCGCCGTTGAGCGCAGCCACGACGTAGGGGCCGTCGAGCCCTGCGTCGAGTTCCTCAGAGTTGACCGGATGGGCGTTGGGTTCGGAGATGATGCCCACGGAGGCCCACCGGGTGTGGGCCAGCACCGCAACCCGGGCCTGCGGAGCGGTCAGGGCAGCCCGCAGGAGGTCGTCGCCCCCGATGGCCGATCGCAGCGCCCGCGTGTTGTCGCCGAGCTCTCCGATCTCCGCCGCCGCCTTGTACACGAACGACAGGGCCCCATCGGCGATACGTACCGAGCCACTGGTAAACAGCGGGTCCGCACAGCGGGCGGCTGCCGCAGCCGCCCACCGACCCGACGTCAGATCGAGGTCGTGGCCGGTGACCAGCAGGTGGATCCCGGCGGAGTCCCGACCTCGCACTTCGAGCCGGTCGAGCGAGGACAGCACCCGCTGGACGTGGGTGAATGCCTCGATCGCGGCCGGCCCGGCACCGCGCCCGGCCAGTTCAGCGACCGCTCGAGCCGTGCGGAGCCGGTCCTTGCCGATCGCCCAGGACACGTCCCGTAGGGCGATCAGGGCGGCGTTCATCCCCTCGAGCGCTGCAGGCGTCAGATCGGCCCGAGTCTCGAGCGCCGTTTCCTCGGCAGCCACTCGGGCGTCGAGCGCCGAGAGACGCTCCAAGATGGCCGCGCTCAACCCTGGATGGTCGAGCAGCGCTGTCACACCCGGGACGCCGTAGAGCAGCCGATCGGCAGCCTGGGCCGCCGCCGCTGCCTCCGTCAGCGTGGCGGCAGCAACCGCCTCGTCGAGGCATGCGAGCACCTCGACCGGGCTCGGCGCCGACCGGCGAGGGGTGCGTCCGAGCACAGCAACGATGCCACACATGACAGAGACGTTACCGACCGGCTCTCCGCCCGGGGAGGGCGAGATCGTCCGGTCTTCCTCAGCCCGGCGTCCGCAGGGCGGAGGAACTCAGACAGCCTCGACCGCAGCGACGAGACGGGCGACGGCGGCGTCGGCTTCGGCGGTACTCGGGGCCTCGGCCATCACCCGGACCACCGGCTCGGTCCCGCTGGCGCGCACGAGCACTCGGCCTCGATCGCCAAGATCAGCTCCGACCGCAGCGATCTCCTCGGCCACCGCGGCCACCGCAGCCCTGGCCGAGCCGTTCACCCGGACGCTTCGCAGGATCTGCGGCAGTCGGGTCATGGCATCGGCCGCAAGGGCCGCAAGTGGGCGTCCCGATCGCCGGACGGCGTCGAGCACCTGCAGCCCGGTGAGCATCCCGTCGCCGGTCGAGGCCAAGTCCCGGAAGATCACGTGACCGGACTGTTCCCCGCCGAGCGAGAGCTCCCGGGCGTCGAGGGCTTCGAGTACGTACCGATCCCCGACCGCCGTCTCGACCACCTCGATGCCGGCCCGAGCCATCGCGTGGCGAAAGCCGAGATTGGTCATCACCGTCACCGCCACGGCACCGTGCGCCAGTCGACCACGAGTGCGCAAGTCGAGCGCGCACAGCGCGATCAACTGGTCGCCGTCGACGACTGCACCGGTGTGGTCCACGGCGAGACAACGGTCGGCATCGCCATCGAATGCGAGCCCGACATCGGCGCCCTGCGCAACAACCGCCGCCTGCAGCGGCCCGAGATGGGTTGCGCCACCGTCCTCGTTGATGTTGACCCCGTTCGGAGTGTCGTGCATGACGACGATCGACGCACCGGCGCGGCCGAACACCTCCGCTGCGAGCCCAGCGGCCGCACCGTTCGCACAGTCGAGGATCACGCGTAACCCGACCAGCGAGTTCACCGTTCCGAGCAGATGCTCGACGTAGCCCGATGCGACGCCCCCGGCCGGGCTGTCGACGATCGTGCCGACCGCCGCACCGGTGGGCCCTGCGGTCGGTCCGCTGCGCACCGCAGCGGCAAGCTCGGCGGCGATCGCACCCTCGGCGTCGTCGCCCAGCTTGCGCCCCCCCGGCGCGAACAACTTGATGCCGTTGTCCCCAAACGGGTTGTGCGAGGCCGAGACCATCGCCCCTGCGGCGAGCTGCTGAGCGGACGCCCAGGCGACTGCAGGCGTCGGCACGACGCCGAGTCGCTCGACAACCCAACCTTCGGCGGCGAACCCGGCCGCCAATGCCGACTCGAGCATCGAGCCCGAGCGCCGGGTATCGCGTCCGATCACCACCCGGCCGCCGTCGAGGACACGGGCCGAGGCGCGACCGAGAGCCAGGGCGTGCTCGACCGTCAACTCTGCGTTGGCGACGCCACGGATGCCATCGGTGCCGAACGAAAGCGTCACGGGCGCCGCCGATCGCCCTTGGCGGTCAGCGCTTGGAGTACTGCGGGCGCTTACGAGCCTTCTTCAGGCCGTACTTCTTCGTCTCCTTCTTGCGGGCGTCCCTCGTGAGCAGACCAGCCTTCTTCAGCGCGGCCCGCTTCTCCGGGTCGTGTTCGGCGATCGCGCGAGCCAGGCCCATGCGCAGCGCTCCGGCCTGACCGGACACACCCCCGCCGTCCATCGTCACGTCGACGTCGAAGGATTCCTCCACCTCGGCCACGCGCATGGCTTCGGTTGCGATCATCACTTGGGTGGCGGTGGGGAAGTAGGCGGCAACGGCACGGCCGTTGACCGTCACGACCCCTGAACCAGGGCGGAGTCGGACCCGAGCGACGGCTTCCTTGCGGCGACCGGTGGACTGGACGAGGGGTGCGGGCACGGCAGCGACCTTCCGGCTCAACGGGCCTTGGCGTGGGACAGTTCGAGGGCGACAGGCTGCTGGGCACCGTGCGGGTGCTCGGGTCCGGCGTAGACCTTCAGCTTGCGGATCATCTGACGCCCGAGCGGGCCTTTGGGCAACATCCCGCGCACCGAATCGCGCACCGCCTCGGTCGGCTTCGCCGCCATCTTCTGCGAGTAGGTCTGCGACTTCAGACCGCCGGGATACCCGGAGTTCCGGTAGACCATCTTCACATCGGCCTTGCCCGAGGTGAGCACAACCTTGTCGGCGTTGACGATCACTACGTGGTCACCGGTGTCGATGTGGGGAGCGAAGGTGGGCTTGTGCTTGCCCCGCAGGATGCGGGCCACCTCGGTGCACAGGCGCCCGAGGACCAGGCCCTCGGCGTCGATCACGTGCCAGGCACGCGTGATCTCGCTGGCTTTCGGGGAGTACGTCGGCATCGTCGGTCGTCCTTCTCGGTGGCGGCACGAGCCTGCCACGGGAACCGGGGAAGGATAGGGGCCGACCCGCCGGACCGGCAAGGCGGTCCACTCCCGGTCACCGACGGCGCCGACCGGACCTCGCTACGGACCGTCGAATACGACGATCGCCTCGGCCCGATCCGCCGTGTGGGTGAGGCTCACGTGCACGGCCACGACGCAGAGTTCGGCAGCACGGGCGGCCGCTGCGCCATGAAGCACCAACGCCGGACGGCCCGACGGTTCGCGCACCACCTCGACGTCGGCGAACCGGATCGTGCCGATCCCTCGACCGAGCGCCTTCATGGCCGCCTCTTTCGCTGCGAAGCGGGCAGCGAGTCGCTCGGTCCCGTTCCGGGCCTGATCCGCGTAGGCGAGTTCTCCGGCCGTAAACAGACGAGAACGCAGCCCGGGTCGGCGGGCGATCACCTTGCCGAATCGCTCGACGTCGACGGCGTCGATGCCGATACCCACCGTGGACATGCCCGCCGACCGTACCGGCCAGGGTCTCGCATAGGCTCGCCGCATGGTTGTGCCCGTGCCCCGTGACGCTCGCATCTTCGTCGCTGGTCACCGTGGGCTGGTGGGCTCCGCGATCGTGCGCCGGCTCGAGGCCGAGGGGTTCAGCAACCTCCTGGTGACCGCCCGGGATCAGCTCGACCTTCGGGATCAAGCGGCGGTGAACTACTGGTTCAAGGCGAACCGACCGGAGTACGTATATCTGGTTGCCGGCACCGTGGGCGGCATCCTGGCGAACAGCACGCGACCGGCGGAATTCCTTTACGACAACATGATGATCCATGCGACCGTCGTGCACGCCTCGTACCAGTACGCCGTACGAAAGCTGCTCTACCTCGGCTCGTCTTGCATCTACCCGCGCCATGCGCACCAGCCGATCACCGAGGACCAGCTCCTGACCGGCCCCCTCGAGCCGACCAACGAGGCCTACGCGCTCGCCAAGATCGCCGGCATCAAGCTCTGTCAGAGCTACCGACGCCAGTACGGCTGCGACTTCATCTCGGCGATGCCAACCAACCTGTACGGCCCGGGAGACAACTTCGATCTCACCTCCTCCCACGTGCTGCCCGCCCTGATGCGGAAGTTCCACGATGCCAAGTTGGCAGGCCGGACGGAGGTGGAGGTGTGGGGAACCGGCTCGGCGATGCGGGAGTTCCTGCACGTCGACGACCTCGCCGATGCTTGCGTGTTCCTGATGGACCGTTACGAGGCCGACGAGCACATCAACGTCGGCTCGGGTTACGACGTGGCGATCCGCACTCTGGCGGAACTCGTGCGCGAGGTCGTGCACCCCGGCGCCCGCCTGGTATTCGACACCTCGAAGCCCGACGGGATGCCGAGGAAGCTTCTGGATTGCTCGCGCTTGACCGCCCTCGGCTGGCAGCCCCGGATTGCGCTCGCCGACGGGGTACGTAGCACCTACGACTGGTTCCTCGGGCAGGACGCAAACGCGCTGCGCCTCACGACGACTCCGTAGCCGGCGGATAGCCGACTTCCCACAGGCACAGGCCGTGGGGAGGAGCGACCGGACCTGCGGTGGCCCGGTCGCAGCTTCGGAGGATCGTGCGCATCGCGCCGGGTGAGCAGCGGCCCCGCCCGACCTCGACCAGGGTTCCGACGATAGAGCGGACCATGTTGTGGCAGAAAGCATTTGCGCGGATTTCGAAGCGGAGCACCCCCTCAGGACCGATCGGCTCCCAGTGCGCTTCGAGCACGCGGCGCACCAGGGACGTGGCCTCGCCCGCCGGACCCCTCGGCCTCCGGCAGAAGCTGCTGAAGTCGTGTTCGCCCACGAAGGCATCGGAAGCCAAGCGCAGCAGATCGAGCTCGAGCGGATCGGCGACGTGCCAGGCCGTCCGGGCCAGGAACGGGTCGGGCGTCTCCCGATTGAGGATCGTGTACCGATATCGGCGCCAACGGGCGGAGAACCGCGCATCGAACCCGTCGGGGGCCCAGGAGGCGCTTCGGATCACGAGGCTGGGAGCGCAGAGCCGGTTGACGCTGCGCTGCACCCGAGCGAGATCCAGCAGCGCAGGCGGCGCCGGGAACGACACCACTTGGCCCCAGGCGTGGACACCCGCATCGGTGCGACCGGCGCCGGTGAGGGCGACGGGATGGCGGGCCACCCGCTCGATCGCTTCGCGCAGCGTGCCAGCCACCGTAGCCACGCCCGGGTTCTCGGCGAAGCCGTGGAACGCCGTGCCGTCGTAGGCGAGAAGGAGACGGGCTACGGGCACTTCCCGGGAGCCTACGGCGTTGCGCCCCACGCAGCGCCGGGAACGACGAAGGCCGACCCCTGAAGGGCCGGCCTCGTCGTCGGGGACTTTGTTCCGGTCAGACCAGTTCGATCCGAGCCATCGGCGCGTTGTCGCCGTGACGAGGGCCGAGCTTATAGATCCGGGTGTACCCGCCGGGCCGCTCGGCGTAGCGGGGAGCGATGTCGTTCACGAGCTTGTGCGTCATCTCGCGATCGCCCAGGTATCCCTGGATCTGGCGAAGTCGGTGCACGCGCATCGGATCGCCCTCGGTCGCCTTCTTGCCCTTGGTGATCAGCTTCTCGGCGATCGGGCGCAGGGCCTTGGCCTTCGCCTCGGTGGTGACGATCGCCTCGGCAGCGAACAGCGACGCAGCGAGGTTCGCCATCATCAGACGCTGGTGTGCGGCGTCGCCGCCGAAACGGCGGGCTTTGCGCGGGGTAGCAGGCATCGTGTCTCCTCGTCAGCCCCGGAGCGTCAGGCCGCGCTCGTCGAGCTTGGCCTTGACCTCGTCGAGCGACTTCTGGCCGAAGTTGGTGATGTTCAACAGGTCTTCCTCGGTCTTCGTGAGGAGTTCCCCGATGGAGTTGATCTGGGCGCGCTTGAGGCAATTCCGCGGCCGCTCCGAGAGGTCGAGGTCTTCGATCGGCAGATCCAGATCGGGGGAGGCCGACGCAACACCGGGTGCCTCGCCGAGTTCGAGACCCTGCGGATGCTCGGACAGACCGGCTACCAGGTCCGCAAGGGACCGCAGCGTGGCCCCGGCGGAGGCGAGCGCCTCGCGCGGCGTGATGGAGCCGTCGGTCTCGATGTCGAGCACGAGGCGATCGAAGTTCGTCGACTGCTCCACCCGGGTGGGCTCGACTTCGAACGTGACACGTCGAATCGGCGAGAAGATCGCGTCGATCGGGATGACCCCGATCGTACGATTCTGCACCTCGCGGTCTGCCGAGAGGTAGCCGCGGCCACGCTCGACCGTGAGATCGACCGCAAGGCGCGCCTTGCCGTTCAGCGTGGCGATGTGCAGTTCCGGATTGAGGATCTCCACCTCGGACGGCGTGCGGATGTCGCCCGCCGTGACCCGCGCCGGACCGCGCACGTCCAAACGGATGATCACCTGGTCGTCCGTGGCCGAGGTGAGCACGACGTCCTTCAGGTTGAGGATGACGTCGGTGACGTCCTCCGTGACCCCGGCGATCGTGTCGAACTCGTGGAGGGCATCGTCGAACCGCACGGTCGTGACGGCTGCACCTGGGATCGACGACAGCAGCGTGCGTCGGAGCGAATTCCCGATCGTGTGGCCGAAACCGGGTTCCAGCGGCCCGATGGCAAACCGTTGCCGGTTTGCCTCTTCGTCGGACACCGCCTCGATGATGGGACGTTGGATGACGAGCATCGGCTACCTCACTTCGAGTAGAGCTCGACGATGAGCTGCTCACGCACGGGCACGTCGATCTGGGCCCGGATCGGGAGCTCGCGCACGGTGACCTGCTTGCCACCGTCGCCGCCGTCGAGCCAGGCCGGGAGCTGACGATCGAGGGTGTCGATGTTGTTGCGGACGATGATCATCGCCCCGCCTTTGGGGGACAGGCTGACCACATCGCCCTTGCGGAGCTGATAGCTCGGGATGGTGACCCGCTTACCGTTCACCTTCACGTGGCCGTGACGCACGAGCTGCCGGGCCTGCGAACGGCTCGAGCCCCACGAGGCGCGGAAGGCCACGTTGTCGATCCGGGTCTCGAGGAGCATGAGGAGGTTCTCGCCCGTCACGCCCTGGCGGCGGACCGCTTCGGCATACGTCTTGCGGAACTGCTTTTCGAGCACGCCGTAGATCCGACGAGCCTTCTGCTTCTCCCGCAACTGGGCGAGGTACTCGGAGCCTTGGCTCCGGCGGGCCCGCCCATGGTCACCCGGGGGTACGGCCGGCGCTCGATCGGGCACTTGGCGGTGTCGCACTTGGTGCCCTTGAGGAAGAGCTTCATGCGCTCGCGGCGGCACAGCTTGCAGACGGGACCGGTGTAGCGAGCCATGGCTCAGACCCTCCGACGCTTCGGCTGGCGGCAGCCGTTGTGCGGCACCGGGGTGACGTCTTTGATGCCGGCGATCTCGATCCCGGCGTTCTGGATCGACCGGATTGCGGTCTCCCGACCCGAACCCGGGCCCTTGACGAGCACCTCGACCTTGCGCAGTCCGTGCTCCATCGCGGCCTTGGCGGCCTTTTCCGCGGCGAGCTGCGCTGCGAACGGGGTCGACTTGCGCGAGCCCTTGAACCCGACGTTGCCGGCCGACGCCCACGACAGCACGTTGCCCTCAGCGTCGGTGATCGACACGATCGTGTTGTTGAACGAGGACTTGATGTGCGCCACGCCGTAGGTGACGTTCTTGCGTTCCTTCTTGCGGGGGCGACGGCCACCCGGCTTCGGTTTGGCCACGGCTACTTCCTCACAGCCTTCTTCTTGTTGGCGACGGTCTTCTTGGGGCCCTTACGGGTCCGGGCGTTGGTGTGGGTGCGCTGGCCACGCACGGGCAGGCCCTTGCGATGCCGGATCCCCTGGTAACAGCCAATCTCGATCTTGCGCCGGATGTCCTGTGCGACGTCGCGCCGGAGGTCGCCTTCGACCTTCAGGTTTGCGTCGACCCACCCTCGGATCCGGTTCACTTCCTCTTCGGTGAGGTTGCGTACCCGCGTATCGGGGTCGATCCCGAGTGCAGCGCACAGTTGCTGCGCCGTCGTTCGACCGATGCCGTAGATGTAGGTGAGCGAGATCTCGAGCCGCTTCTCGCGGGGGATGTCGACACCGGAGATACGTGCCATACGTGCCTTCCTCAGCCCTGCCGCTGCTTGTGGCGCGGGTTCTCGCAGATGACCATCACGCGGCCGTGCCGACGGATGACCTTGCATTTCTCACAGATCGCTTTGACGCTCGGTCGAACTTTCATCGCTGGCTCGCTCTGGTCGTGGTTGATCTCCCCGCGCGTTGGGCCGAGGCCCGTAGCGAGGAACGTGGACTCGGGCCGGGAACGCGAAGGCGAGGCCGGTCACAGGGCCGGGGAGCGAGCCTACTGCCGCTCGGTCGCGCAATCCACTCGCCGTTCATGGCCGGGTGAGGACCTCGGGCCCATGTTCGGTGATGGCCACCGTGTGTTCGCTGTGGGCCGACCATGAACCGTCGCTCGTACGAACGGTCCAGCCGTCGCTCTCGGTGAACGTCGTGCCACCTCCCAGGGTGAACATCGGCTCGATGGCCAGCACGCTGCCCACTACCAACGGCCGCCCCTGCCCCGGTCGGCCTTCGTTGGGGACCAACGGATCCTCGTGCATGGCCTGCCCGATCCCGTGTCCCCCGTAGTCCTCGACGATGCCGACACCCCGGCGGGAGGCGACACCCGCAACCGCACAGCCGATGTCGCCGACATGATTTCCGGCGCACATCGCCGCTACCGCAGCGGTGAGCGCCTCCTCCACGGCAGCGAGAAGTCGCTCAACGGATTCGGACACACCGCCCACGGCAACGCTGAACGCCGCATCACCGTGCCAACCGTCGACAATGGCTCCACAGTCGATGCTGATGACGTCACCCTCGGCGAGGACCACGGTAGAGGAGGGAATGCCGTGGACGACCACGTCGTTCACCGAGGCGCAGATCACCGCCGGGTATCCGTAGTACCCGAGGAAGTTGGAGGTCGCGCCTCGGCGCGCGAGGACCTCGCGCGCCAGCGAGTCGAGCGCAGCGGTCGAAACACCGGGGCGCAGCGCGAGACGGAGCACCTCGTGCATCTCAGCGACGACTCGGCCGGCCCGGCGCATCACGCGCAGCTCGTCGGCGGTCCGGGCGGTCACCGGCCGGAGCCCACCGGAACGACGAGCGACGATACGAGAACGGCCGCGGCTCACGAACGGGCGCTCCGCGACGTCTCGATCGCCGTGATCAGGCGACGCAGCACGTCGTTCGGGTTGCCCACCCCGTCGACGACGACGAGTTCGTCACGGTCACGGTAGAAGGCGATCAGCGGGGTGGTCTGGCTCTCGTAGAGATCGAGCCGTTGGTTGATCGCGTCCTCGGTGTCGTCGGCGCGCTGGACCACGTCGCCACCGCAGAAATCACAGATCCACGGGTTCGCCTCATGACCGGTGGCGGCGTAGATGTGCCCGCACACGTTGCACACTCGTCTTGCGGCGAGACGCTGCAGGACGAGTTCACGCGGTACGAGGAGGTCGACGCACAGGTCGATCGGTCGCGCCGCAGTGATCTCGACCAAGGCAGCCGCCTGGGGAACCGTACGCGGGAACCCGTCGAGGATGTACCCCCGGGTCCGGGTGTCGTCCTTGCCGAGCCGCTCGGCGACGACACCGATGATGACTTCGTCCGGGACGAGGCCCCCGGTGTCCATGATCGCCTTGGCTCGCCGCCCGAGCGGCGTGCCCTCCCGAACTGCGGCTCGAAGCATGTCGCCGGTCGAGATGTGGGGGACCACGTAGTGCCGTGACAGGCGGACGCACTGCGTTCCCTTCCCCGCCCCTTGGCGCCCCAGCATGATCAGCCGGACGCCGGGTATCACTTGAGGAACCCCTCGTAGTTCCTCAGCATCAGCTGGCTGTCCACCTGCTTCATCGTCTCGAGCGTCACACCCACCGCAATGAGAACGGTCGTGCCACCGAAGGGGAATTGCCGCGTGTTGAAGATGATCTGCACGATCGACGGCAGGATGGCGATCGCAGCGATGAACAGCGCACCCGGAAGCGTGATGCGATTCAGGATCTTCGCGAGGTATCGCTCGGTCTGCGGGCCCGGCCGGATCCCGGGGATGAATCCCCCCTGCTTACGGATCTGGTCGGCCTGCTTGACCGGGTCGAAGGCGATCGCGTTGTAGAAGTAGGCGAAGCCCAGGATCATCAGGGCGAACAGGATGATGTGGACCCACGACGTGTAATCGAGGATGTAGTTGTCCACGAAGGTCTGCAGCCAACTCCACTGCACGACGTTGGCGACCAGTGCCGGCAGCAGCAGCACCGACGAGGCGAAGATGATCGGGACCACCCCGGCCTGGTTGACCTTCAACGGGATGTAGGTGCTTTGCCCGCCGTACATACGGCGGCCCACGACCCGCTTCGCGAACTGTACAGGTATCCGGCGTTGCCCTTGCTCGATGAAAACGATCGCCACCAGGGTGAGGAGCGAGATGGCGACCAGCACAGCGAATGCGGCGAACTGCGATTCCTTCAGGATCGCGAAGTAGCTGAAGGGCAGCGAGGACACCACCGACGCAAGGATCATGATCGACATACCGTTTCCGATCCCGCGCTGCGTGATGAGTTCGCCCATCCACATGAGCAGGCACGTGCCGGCGACCAGCGTGAGCACGCACAACAACACCCGGTTCAGCGGGAAGCCCGGGAGGAGGACCACCGTGGGTGCTTGCTGCCCGCCGAGGAGCGAGGCACCTGCCCCCCGACCGAACAGGAAGGTGAGCCCCGTCGCCTGCAGCACCGCGATACCGATCGTGAGATATCGAGTCCATTGGGTGATCTTGCGTTGCCCGACGGCGCCCTGGTTTTGCCATTCCTCGAGCTTCGGGATCACCACACCGAGGATCTGCATGATGATCGACGAGGTGATGTACGGCATGATGCCGAGCGCAAAGATTGCGAACTGACTGAGCGCTCCGCCGGAGAACAGGTTGAGGAATCCCAGCGTCCCCTG
This sequence comes from Acidimicrobiales bacterium, assembly GCA_040382215.1. Taxonomy (GTDB): domain Bacteria; phylum Actinomycetota; class Acidimicrobiia; order Acidimicrobiales; family Ilumatobacteraceae; genus JBEIFW01. The sequence goes on along the minus strand of JBEIFW010000006.1, from coordinate 4,157 downwards.
CTGCTCTGCAGTGCGCTGCAGTTGCTTGACCGCCTGGTAGTCGATTCCGGGCACGGGGATATGCGCACCGATGCGGTACAGGACGACCATCAACAGGGTGAAGAGGATCTTGTTGCGGAGATCCGCCACCTTGAAGACGTTGGTCACGCTCGACAGCACGCCGGCTCCTTGGTCGCAGTCGGTGATCGGCGCCGGGACAGCGGCGTCAGCGGTTTGTGAACTGGTTGCCCTTGGCGGGAGGACGGCCCGAGCCGTACGGCAGTGGCAGCCGCTCCACGGTACCGCCCGCAGCCGTGATGGCTGCGGCAGCGGCCTCGGAGAAGGCATGGGCAGTCACGTGCACCGAACGGGTGATCTCGCCGCGCCCGAGGACCTTGATCAAGGCGCCTTTGTGCGTCAGGCCTTGCGCATGGAGCACGCCAGGATCCACGCGGTCCACCCCGGTGGCATCGATGGCGTCGAGGTTGATCGCCTGGTACTCGATGCGGAACGGGTTGTTGAACCCCTTCATCTTCGGCACCCGCTGCTTGATCGGCATCTGGCCGCCTTCGAACCCGCGTGCGACGGTGTTCCGGGCGTACTGGCCCTTGGTGCCTCGGCCGGCGGTCTTCCCACCCTTGCCGCCGACGCCGCGCCCGACGCGCTTGCGGTTCTTCGTCGACCCCGGGGCCGGTGCCAATTCATCGATCCGCATGATCAGCCCTCCGTCTCTTCGACTTCGACCAGGTGGGGAACCCGGTTGATCATCCCTCTGATCTCCGGGCGATCCGGCAGCACGTTCGAGTTGCCGATCCGGCCGAGCCCGAGGGCCCGCAGTGTGCCGCGGGCCTTGGGCTTCGTCCCGATACCGGAGCGCACCTGCGTCACCCTGAGCGACTTTTCAGCCATCAGCCCGACACCTCCGCCGTGTGACCGCCGCGTTGGGTTTCCTTGTAGGCATTCAGCAACCCCCGAGGCGTGAACTCCTCAGGCGAAAGGCCGCGCCGACGCGCCACCTCGTCGGGCCGCTGCAGGTTGCGAAGGCCGGCGATCGTCGCCCGAGCCACGTTGATCGCGTTCGACGAACCAAGCGACTTGCAAAGCACGTCGTGGATTCCGGCCTCTTCGAGGATCGCACGAGCGGCTCCACCGGCGATGACACCGGTTCCGGGCGCAGCAGGCTTGAGCAGGACGCGGCCCGCTCCGAGTTCCCCGTACACCGGGTGCGTGATCGTCGATCCCGCAAGGGCGACGCTGAAGAGGTTCTTCTTCGCCTCCTCTGTGCCCTTCTGGATCGCCGTCGGCACCTCCTTCGCCTTGCCGTAGCCGAGCCCGACGCGACCGGCGCCGTCGCCGACCACGACCAGCGCCGTGAACGAGAAGCGCCGACCGCCCTTGACCACTTTGGCAACACGGTTGATGGTGATGACCCGCGACTCGCGCAGACCACTCGGGTCGGTGATAGCCATCAGAACTCCAGTCCAGCGTCTCGGGCGGCCTGGGCAGCGGCGGCCACCCGACCGTGATAGGCGAATCCCCCGCGGTCGAACACGACCTTGGTGACACCTGCCGCCTTGGCCCGCTCCGCAACCGCTGCACCCACTGCAGCAGCCGCAGCGGCGTTGCCCGTTCCTGAGCCCTGCAGGGACTTCTCGTGCGTGGAAGCGGCGGCGAGCGTACGACCGACCGTGTCGTCGATGACCTGGGCGACCAGGTGCTTGTTCGAGCGGTACACGGCGAGGCGAGGGCGATCGGCGGTGCCGACGATCTTCTTGCGAACCCGACGGTGCCGCCGGATCCGGGCCTCGCGGCGCTCCTGGGCGTTGTTGCTCATCGTTCAGCCCTCGTCACTTCTTGCCGGTCTTGCCGGCCTTGCGCAGGATCTTCTCGCCGGCGTACTTCACGCCCTTGCCCTTGTACGGCTCGGGCTTGCGGACGGCGCGGATGTTGGCCGCAACCTGCCCGACCAACTCCTTGTCGATCCCCAACACGGCCACACGGGTGGGCTGCGGACCTTCGAAGGTGATGCCCTCCGGAGCCTGGACGATCACCGGGTGGCTGTAGCCGAGGGCGAGGCGCAACGTCGACGGGCCCTGGGCCTCGGCGCGATAGCCCACGCCGACGATCTCGAGCTCCTTGCGGAACCCGGCCGTGACGCCGACGACCATGTTGTTGACGAGCGTTCGGCTCAGGCCGTGCAGCGAACGGTTCTCGCGAGCGTCGTCAGGACGTTCGACCACGAGTCGACCGTCCTCGGCCCGCGCCGTGATGGCACCGGGGAGGGTACGGGACAGCGTGCCCTTGGGCCCCGTCACGGTCACGGTGCCGTCGGCGACGGACACGTCGACCCCGCCGGGGATGTCGATCGGGGATCTTCCGATGCGGGACATGTCGCTCCTCTCACCACACGTAACAGAGGATCTCGCCGCCCATGCGGCGCTTGCGCGCCTCACGGTCGGTCATCAGCCCCTGGCTGGTCGACAGCACGGCAACTCCGAGACCACCGAGCACCCGCGGGACGCTCTCGGCCTTCGTGTAGACGCGCAGGCCCGGCTTTGACACGCGGCGCAATCCGCTGATGGTCCGGCTGCGGTCGGGTGTGTACTTCAGCTGGATCACGAGGCGCTGGCCAGGACCCTCGCTGGAGTCGGCCACCGCATAGCTCGAGATGTAGCCCTCCTTGCGGAGGATCTCGGCGAGGGCGACTTTCTGCTTCGACGACGGCATGACGACTTCGTCGTGCATCGCCACGTTCGCATTGCGGATGCGGGTCAGCATGTCCGCGATCGGATCGGTCATGGTCATGACGCGACGCCCTCCCTCACCAGCTCGCCTTGGTGACGCCCGGAACTTCGCCGGCGTGCGCCATCTCGCGCAGGCACAGGCGGCAGAGTCCGAACTTCCGGAACACGGCCCGCGGCCTACCGCAACGGCGACAGCGGGTGTAGGCGCGCACCTTGTACTTCGGCTTGCGCTGGGACTTCTCGATGAGTGCCTTCTTGGCCATGTCGTTCCTCAGTACCTCAGCGCTTACTTCTTCTTCTTCGCAGCCGGCTTCTTCGCCGGGCCCGCGGCCGCCTTGGCCGGCTTGCCGCCCTTGCCACGCACGGGCCGCTTCTTGCGAACCTTGCGGGAAGCCCCGGCCGCATCCTTCACGAAGGGGAACCCGAACGCATCGAGCAGCGCCTTGCCATGGGCATCGATGTCCGCCGTGGTGACGATGGTGATGTCCATGCCGCGGGCTTCGGTGACCTTGTCGTAGTCGATCTCCGGGAAGATCAGCTGTTCGCTCACCCCGAAGGTGTAGTTGCCATGGCCGTCGAAGCTGTGCGCCGGGAGACCTCGGAAATCGCGGATCCGAGGAATCGAGACGGAGATCAATCGGTCGAGGAACTCCCACATCCGGTCTCCCCGGAGGGTGACCTTTGCGCCGATCGACTGCCCTTCGCGCAGCTTGAAACCGGCGATGGAGGTTCGCGCCTTGGTGACCACCGGCTTTTGACCGGTGATCAGGGTGAGCTCCTTGAGCGCACCCTCGAGCAAGGACGGCTGCTGTGTCGCTCGACCCACCCCCATGTTCACCACGATCTTCTCGAAGCGCGGCACCTGCATGATGTTGGCCAGGCCGAGCGAGGCTTTCAGCTGGTCGCGAACCTCGTCCTGGTATCGCGTCTTGAGACGCGGGACGGTGGTCGTAGTCATGAGCCGAGCACCTCTCCCGTGCGCTTCGCGATCCGGAGCTTGCGGTCGCCGTCGACCTTCGCCCCGACTCGGCTCGGCCGGCCCTTCGAGACGACTGCCACGTTCGATACATCGAGCGGCATCAGTTTGTCGACGATGCCGGCCTGCTGCATCGCCGTGCGGCTCTTGGTGTGGCGCTTCGCAACATTGATGCCCTCGACGATGACCTTGTTGCGCTTCGGGTACGCCTCCAGGACGGTGCCGGTACGGCCCTTGTCCTTGCCCTGCAGCACGATCACTTCGTCACCCTTGCGAACCTTCATCACAACACCTCCGGGGCGAGCGAGACGATGCGCATGAAACGCTTGTCCCGCAACTCGCGTCCCACGGGCCCGAAGATTCGGGTGCCGCGGGGCGACTGGTCGTCCTTGATGAGTACGGCGGCGTTCTCGTCGAAGCGGATGTAGCTGCCGTCCGGGCGACGCTTCTCCTTCTTC
>JBEIFW010000005.1:0-46223 GCA_040382215.1 Acidimicrobiales bacterium | reverse complement strand
GCCCTGCCCTGGTACCTGCACCACGACGTCGAACCAGGCTGGCGGGGACGGCCTGTGCGCCGCGAGCGCATGGACTGGGGGACCATCACTCGCGTCCACCCGTTCCCGACCGACAAGCGCTCGATCCCTCGACGAGCGCTGGGGTTCGGCGCCTTCAGCGCGCTCGCCGGACTCGCAGCGGCAGCAGGTACACGAATCGACGTCGTGCTCGCGATGTCACCGCCGCTCACCCTCGGCCTGACCGGGTGGGTTGCCGGGCTGGCGCGGCGGGCGCCGCTGGTGTTCAACGTGCAGGACGTGTTCCCCGACGTCGCGGTCGAGGTGGGGGCCCTCACGAACCGGCGGGTGATCGGCGCGGCCCGCCGCCTCGAACTCGCCACGTACGCCCGCTCGGCCGCGGTGACCGTGCTGTCGGAGGACCTGCGCGACAACCTGGTGACCAAGATCGGCCCGGACCGCGCCGACCGGATCCGGGTGATCCCGAACTTCGTCGACGTCGAGGCCGTACGACCGGCAGATCGCATGACGGCGTACCGGCACGAACTCGGGATTCCCGCCCAGCACACCGTCGTGCTCTACGCCGGCAACATGGGGTTCTCGCAGTCGCTGCCGTCCGTGGTGGAGGTCGCCCGACGGCTCGCCGACCGCCCCGTGACCTTCCTGTTCAACGGGGGCGGGTCCGCCCGTGAGGCGCTCGTCGAGGCGGCAGCCGGGCTGGCCAACGTGGTGTTCGCCCCCTACCAGCCCCGTGAGCGGCTCGCGGAGGTCCTCGCCACCGGCGACATCCATCTGGTCCCGCTGCGCGCCGGTCTCGCGCGCAGTTCGGTGCCGTCGAAGACGTACTCGATCCTCGCCGCCGGCCGACCGCTCGTCGCTGCGATCGACGAGGGCACGGAGGTTGCGCGGGTGGTCACCGAGGCGGGCGCCGGGCTGGCGGTGCGCCCGGACGATCCGACCGTGCTGCAGGACGCGCTCTGCTCCCTGCTCGACGACCCGTCCCGAGCCCAGGCGATGGGGGTGCGCGGGCGCGCCTGGGTCGAGCGGTGGCTGTCACCCGCCGCGGTCGCCGAGCGGTACGAGGAACTCTTCGACGAGGTGCGCCGGGCCGCACGGCGTGGACGGGGACGCCTCCGGTAGCGTGTCCTACCCGTGGGCAATGCTTCTTCGAACCGGCCGTCCTCGACCAAGAAGGTGCAGCGGGCCGCGCGAGCAGGCGGGCGCACCAAGGTGCGCTCGAACCGAGGCACGGTGTTCCCGGCGTCGGTCGCTGCCGTCGTGGTCGTCGGGGTCGGGCTGATCGCGTACGCCCGTCAGTCGTCCTCGGTGAACGAGCCGCCGACCGTCGAGCAGCACTGGCACGTTGCGTTCGCCTTCAACAAGTGCGGCACGGAACTCGGCAAGATCCAGAACAACAACGAGACCCAGGGCACCGACGACTTCCTGCTCTACCAGTCGAGCGGAATCCATACCCACGGCGACGGGGTGATCCACATCCATCCGTTCTCCTCGGCAGGATCGGGCAAGAACGCGAAGCTCGGCACCTGGTTCAAGCAGGCCGGCATCAAGATCTCGGACGACAAGATCGAGCTTCCCGAGGGCCTCGGCTCGATGGCCCAGGACGAGCAGTGTCCAGCGACCGATGGCGGCTCGCCCAAACCGGGCAAGCTCAAACTGCTCGTCTGGAACGACGCCGCGTCAACCGGGGATCCCGACGTGTACATCACCGGGTTCCCGGACATCCGGTTCATCAAGGACGGCATGGCGATGACGCTGGCCCTGATCCCCGACGGCGCCGACCTCGCCCCCCTCAAGCCGTCCTCTGCGGCCAACCTCGCCGAACTTGGCGCAGTCGACCAGCCCACCTCGGCGACGACGACCACGACTGCGGCGGCGACGGCCACCACCGCAGCCCCGAGCGACGCATCGACCACCGCTGCAGCGACCACGACCACGACCAAGGGATGAAAGCGGTCGTCCTCGTCGGCGGATTCGGCACTCGTCTGCGACCACTGACGTACACCACGCCCAAGCCCCTGCTCCCGGTCGGCCACCGGCCGATCCTCGAGCTCGTCCTCGAGAACCTCGCCGCCGCCGGTATCGAGGAGGCGGTGCTGTCGCTCGGGTTCAATCCCGACGCGTTCACGGCCCGCTACCCCGAGCGACGCTGTGCCGGGGTCCGGCTCGACTACGCCGTCGAGCCCGAGCCGCTCGACACGGCAGGCGCCATCGGCTTCGCCGCCCGCCACGCCGGGATCGACGAAACGTTCGTCGTGGTGAACGGCGACATCCTCACCGATCTCGACGTCGGCCGGCTCATCGCCGCGCACCGCACCCGTGGGGCCGAAGGCACGATCCACCTCACGCCGGTCGAGGACCCGTCCGGATTCGGCGTGGTGCCCACCGACCTATCCGGCCGTGTGCTCGCGTTCATCGAGAAGCCGCCACGCGAAGAGGCGCCCACCAACTTGATCAACGGCGGCACCTACGTCCTCGAGCCCTCGACGCTCACCCGGATCCCGTCGGGCCGCAAGGTGTCGATCGAGCGGGAGACCTTTCCGGCCATGGTCGCCGACCGCGTGCTGTTCGCGCTCGCCACCGACGATTACTGGACCGACACCGGTCGGCCCGATCTGTACCTCGCCGCAAACCTCGACGCCGTCGCCGGTCGCCGGCGCGGCGTTGCCCCACGAGCGATCGGCGACGGTGCGCGGGTCGACGGCACGGTGGTCGACAGCGTGATCGGCGCAGGTTCGACCGTCGCGACCGGTGCGCGGGTAACCGGCTCGGTGCTGTTGCCCGGGGTATCGGTCGCACCCGGTGCCGACGTCGTCGGAAGCTGCCTCGGGGTCGGCGTGCGCGTCGGCGCCGGAGCCTGCGTCGTCGACAGCGTGCTCGGTGACGGCGAGGTCGTCGCCGAGGGGGCAGTCGTCACGGCCGAACGGCGTCCCCCCGCCTGATGCGCGCGCTGATCGTCGGCGGTGCCGGGTTCGTCGGCTCGCACCTCGTCGATCTCCTCGTCACCGAGGGCGCGTCCGTCGACGTCGCCGACGACTTGTCGACCGGCTCGCTCGCGAACCTCGCCGACGCGCGCGCCGCTCGCGCCCGCGACCTGCGGATCCACACCCTCGACGCCCGCGGCGGCGAACTCGGCGAGCTCGCCGCCCGCCGACCACCCGACGTGATCTTCCACCTCGCCGTGCCGCGCCACCGGGGCTCGACGGACCATGACGCGTTCGACCGTGCGGTCAACGGCACCGCCCAGGTCATCGAGGCCGCTGCACGAACGGGGGCGAAGGTCGTCGTGGCGCTGCGCGCGCTCGAGCTGTACGGCGCCGTCGCACCGAAGGACCTTCCCGTCCGGGAGCATCGCCCGAGCGACGTGCCGGTCACCCTTGCCGAGCTGGCCGCCCGGACCGTTGTCGATCTGCTGACGATCGCCCGCGAACGGCGCCAGGTCGAATTCACGGCGCTCGCCTGCAGTTCGCTCTACGGTCCACGACGGCGTGACGGGGTCGTCGCCGCCTTCGTCGCCGCAGCGTCGTCCGGGGAGGCTGCGCAGATCGACGGCGACGGCCGCCAGACCCGCGACCTGCTCCACGTCGATGACGCGGTCGACGCGCTGGTGCGCTCGGCTCGACGCGGCAGCGGACTCGTCGTGAACATCGGCACGGGTGTCCAGACCGCCGTGCGAGACCTGCACCGGATGGTGTGCGGGACGGGCGCCCCGGTCGAGCGGACACCGGAGCGCGCCGACGAGCCAGGGCGGTTCGCGCTGTCACCGGTGCGGGCCCGCATCCACCTCGGCTGGGAGCCGTTCACCCCGCTCGACGACGGGATCGAGCGCCTGTTGGACCGCTGAGCGACCCTGCTAGCGGAACAGGTCCTCGGCGGGCGGGCGGATCAGCTCGCTCATCGATGACGGACGCAGCCACGAAGGATCGCACCCGCGCACCACGGCGACCGGGATCCCGTTCGACTTGCCCATCGCGAGCTCCGCCGCCGAGGCCAGCTCGTCGGCGACGGCGACCTCGGTCACCTGCATGGTGCGCCCGAGCGCATCGGGGGTGCCGCGCAGGTCGACCACCCCGGCGATCCCGGCCACGCCGATGGCGACATCGGTGAGTCCCTTGCGCCACGGACGGCCGAACGTGTCCGAGACGATCACCCCGACCGACACCCCGAGGCGCGCCCGCACGATGTCGACGATCCGTCGAGCCGATCGGTCCGAATCGATCGGCAGCAGCGCGGCGTACCCTCGCTCGACGTTCGAAAGGTCGATCCCGGAGTTGGCGCAGATGAACCCGTGGCGGGTCTCGGTGATGATCAAGTCGCCTCGACGGCGCACGATCCGTACTGCTTCGGATTCGACAAGGACCTTGTGGGACAACGGGTCTTCGGGGTCCACGGGAACGAGTCGCCCCTCGGCTTTCGACACCACCTTCTGGGTGACGACCAGGACGTCGCCGTCGGCGAGCGGGCCGTTGGGCGGGCCTGCGCACGCCTCGACGATCACGTCACCGAGTTGGTCGCCGGGCCGGATCTCCCCGATCCCCTCGACGCCCCAGATCGTCAGCCGGTTCATTGGGCCACCGCCTCCAACGTGACCCGAGCGAGCGCTGCGGCCCGTTCGGGATCCGACATGATCGTGCCTGTCACCAACGCTCGCATCCCGACCTGCTCGACCGCGGCGGCCGACTCGGCGTCGACGTCGTCGATCACCAAGGTGCCGGCGAACGGTGCGTACAGCCGGGCCACGCCCACCACCGAGGACTCGTGGCCGAGTTCGACGAGCATTCGGTCCGCAGGGCCCTTCAGCGCAGCCCCCCCGACGATGGGCGACACCGCGATCACCTGCGCCCGCTTGGCGACGAGCCGGTCACGCACCTCGGTCATGGCGACGAGCGGCCCGATCGACACGATGGGGTTCGACGGGGCGACGACGATCACGTCGGCCCGATCGAGCGCGTCGAGCACGGCGCCCGTCGGCCGGGCGGTGCCGTCGCCGAACCGGACCGCCGACACCGGCACGGCGTGGCGCCGGCCGACGAAGTACTCCTGGAAACTGATCTCGCCTTCGCCCGGTACCGTCACCATCGTCGGGCACCGGTCGTCGCTCATGGGCAGCAACCGGAACGGCACCCCGAACGCACGCCGGATCTCGTCGGTCGCCTCGCTCAGCGACGCCCCCTCGGCCAGCCGAGCGGTCCGGTAGCAGTGCGTGGCGAGATCCTGGTCACCGAGGTTGAACCAGGTCGCCGCAGCGGCGCTCCCGGCCGGGCGGACCGCAGTGAACCGACCGAGGCTCTCCATGACCCGCCACGTCTCCGACGACAGGCCCCAGCCGCGTTCGGAGTCGATTGCCCCACCGACGGTGTAGGTCACGGTGTCGAGGTCCGGGCTGATCGACAGCCCGTGCAGCACCAGGTCGTCGCCGGTGTTGACCACGGCGCAGACCGTCTCGCCGGAGAGCACCCTGCGCAACCCCGCCAGATAGCGAGCGGCACCGACGCCCCCGGACAGCACCACGACGAACGGCTCAGGAACGGTCATCGATCGCCTGACGGTAGAGCTCGAGCATGGCCGACGCCGTCGCCGGCCAGGAGTACGTCGCCACCCGAGTCCGTCCGGCGGCGAGCAGCCGGGTCCGTTCGGTCTCGTCGGCCACCGCCCGGGCCAGCGCATCGGCGAGCGCATCGGCGTCGAGCGGATCGACGAGGAGCGCAGCGTCACCGGCGACCTCGGGCAACGCGCCAGCGGCCGAGGCCACGACGGGGACGTCATAGCCCATCGCCTCCAGCATCGGAAGGCCGAAGCCCTCGTCAAGGGAAGGGTAGGCGAGCACTCGGGCGTGGGAGAGCAGCCACACGAGATGCTCGTCGGTGACGAAGTCGGTGAGCACGACGCGCTCGGCCGCCGACGCCGGCAATGCTGCGATCGCAGCGTCGACCCGGGCGGTGTCGGAGCCAGGCTTGCCGACCAGCACCAAGCCGACGTCATGGCCGACCGCACGAAGGATCCCGAACGCCTGCACCAGGCGGACCAGGTTCTTGCGCGGCTCACGCGTGCCGAGCCCCAGCACGTAGGGCCGGTCGTCGAGCCCCGGGAGCGACGGTCGCCGAGCGGGCGCCGGGCCCAGCTTCGGGCCGCCGTGGGGGATGGCGCGCACGCGCGTGGTCCCGAAGCGCTCGCGCACCTGGTCGGCCACGTACTGCGAGGGCGTATGGACCCAGGCGCCGCGTCTGACCGCACGCGCGATCAGGGCGGGGAACCGGCGCACCACCGGGTCGACGAGGTCCGGCCGATCGAGCGGCGAGCAGTCGTGAACCGTGACGACCTCGGCGAGCTTCGAGGGCGGCACGACGAAGTTGGTGCCGTGGATCACCTCGCACCCGGCGAACGGTCGCCGCGGTCGCGGGTACTCGAGCCGCTGCCACAGCTGTTGGGCGAGCGCCGCCGGGTATGGCAGCCGAACGGTGCCCCGAGGCAGCGGCGCCCGGTAGCTCAGCACGTAACGCACGACCGCCGGGGCGTCTTCGAGCGCGTCGAGGCCGCCGAGCAGCTCGGCGGTGAAGCGGCCGATGCCGGTCCGGGGACCGACGAGCGGTCCGGCGTCGACGGCGACGGTCAGCGATGGCACCGAGCCGGGACCGTACCGGACGGCTGGACGGCCCGCGAGCCCGGCCGGACGGCCGAGTAGTCTTCCCGACCCGTGAGCACCCCGTCGCGACGCGCCCTGGTCACCGGAATCACCGGGCAGGACGGTCAGTTCCTCGCCGAGCTCCTCCACGCAGAGGGCTATCAGGTGTACGGGCTGCTGAAAGGCCAGAACAACCCGCGGGCGGCGATGATCGCCGACGAGCTGCCGTTCGTCGAGCTCGTCTCGGGCGACCTGCAGGACCTGCCCTCACTCGTCGCCGCACTCGAGTACACCCAGCCGCACGAGGTCTACAACCTCGGCGCCATCTCCTTCGTCGCCCTGTCGTTCAAGCAGGCGGAGCTCACGGCGAACATCACCGGCCTCGGGGTGCTTCGCCTTCTCGACGCCATCCGGATGGTCGGCGGGCCGCGGGACAACCCGATCCGCTTCTACCAGGCCTCGTCGTCGGAGATGTTCGGCAAGGTGCGCGAGACACCCCAGACCGAGCGCACCCCGTTCCACCCTCGCTCGCCCTACGGCTGCGCAAAGGTCTTCGGGCACGACATCACGGTCAATTACCGGGAGAGCTACGGGCTGTTCGCCTGCTCGGGGATCCTCTTCAACCACGAGTCGGAGCGGCGCGGGCTCGAGTTCGTCACCCGCAAGATCAGCAACGCCGTCGCCCGGATCCATCTCGGACTTCAGCGTGAACTCGTGCTCGGCGACATCGAACCCAAACGCGACTGGGGGTACGCCGGCGACTACGTGCGGGCCATGTGGCTGATGCTCCAGCAGGAGCAGCCGGCTGACTACGTCGTCGCCACCGGCGAGACGCACTCCGTCCGGGAGTTCCTCGACGCAGCGTTTGGTCACGTGGGCATCGACGACTGGACGCCATACGTGCGTCAGGACCCACGGTTCTTCCGGCCGGCCGAGGTCGACCTTCTCGTCGGCGACGCGTCCCGAGCCCGGGCCGAACTCGGATGGCAGCCGACGGTGAGTTTCGAGGGCCTGGTCACCCGCATGGTCGACCACGATCTCGGCCTCGAAGCGAAGCGGCCGCGCCCGTAGGGCACACCGGACGCCCGCACGGCGGGCACCGGTTCAGGGTTCGAGCGGCAGGTCGTGGGTCGCTTCGTAGATCGAGCCGGCGTCGGGTCTCGCGCCCGCGGCCAACAGCCGGCGCAGGGCGATTGCGAACACGACCGCTGCGGCGGCGGCCCCGCTGCAGAGCGCGAGTTCGACCCGCAGGAGCAGGTCGTCGGCCGCGAACAACCCGACACCGAAAGCGACGAGGGCGATCAGCCAACCCGTGCCGACCCATGCGTGGCCGTGCAGCGCGATCACGGCCTGGGCGAAGGCCATGGTCACCATGTACAACCCGGCGGCCGCCGACAACAGCAGGTAGTCCCGGGTCTCGAAGGTGCCCTCGGTGAAAAAGCGCAAACCGATCGGCCCCACGATCGGCGTTGCCACCACCCCGAGGGCTCCGACGCCGGCCACCAGGATGATCAGCAGACGGAACCCGGCACGGAACTCGTCCATGGCTCCGAGCGACGCCAGACGGGCCAACTTCGGCAGCAGCGCTGCCTGTACGGCCTGGAACAGGAACAACGGGATCCGGCAGACCAGCACCAGATAGGCGAAGTCTGCGACGAGCTCCGCCTGGGACTTGCTCGACAGGGCGTTGGCCGCCAGCGGTCCGGCGTTGACGAGGAAGGCCGAGGCGACCGATCCGAGGAGCAGCCACCCGAGGTTCGAGGTCACCTCGCTCCACGGAGCCTCCGGACCGTCGAAGAGCAGACCTCGTTCCCGCTGGGCCGCAACGGCCAACGCCACCATCGGCGGCAAACCGATGAGAAGTCCGAAGACCCCGACCGACTCGACGCCGAGCGCAGCGACCACGACCGCGAGCAGGACACGGATCCCCCCGTCGACGCTGAACACCATGCCGTAGGAGGCGAAGCGCCCCGAACCCGACAGCACGCCGCGACCGAGGTGGGCGGTGCTCCATCCCACGACGCTCACCACCAGACCGACGAGGAGCAACCAGGAGTCGTTGAACTGCTTGGTGACCAACAGCGGCGACAGCGCGAACACCACGACGAGGAGCGCCAGGACGACGGAGCCGCCGAGCACGGCCGATCGCCGCACGACGGGCAGGCCCCCCTGGCCACGGGCGAGTCGGTGCGAGAGCGCCCGGCCGACCTCCTGCTCGAGCGGAAGGAAGAACCCGGGCGCCAGGAAGAAGGTGATGAACCAGAGCTGCGTCAGCGCCTTTTCGTCGGCTTTGTCGTCGAGCGCCCCGCCGGCGATCTTGAGGAACACGTAGGCCGCTGCGCCCGCCACGAGCAACCCGGCGGCGACCGGGACGGTTCCTTCGGGCAACGGGTTGCGGCGGGCCGGCCGATCCACAGGGGCGGAGGTCAAGAGCCGGAGGTTAGTTGCCGATCAACGACGTGACCGTGGTGACCTGACCGTCCCGGCACGGCGCGCCACGGGTACGGTCACGGTGCACGGTGACGTCGAGTGACGAGTGGTGACGTCGAGTGATGGTTGGGGGATTCGGGCGATGGCGAGACAGAGACGCTCGAGCACGAAACGAGGTGTCCCGGGTCGACGCAGCCTCGTCGGCCTGCTCGTTTCCTCGCTGCTGTTCGCCGGGAGTACCGCAGCCGATCGACCGGCCGGCGCCTCCGTCGTACCCGAGGCCGGTGTCACGACGACGACCGCCTCGCTCGTCGTCGAAGGCCGCGGATGGGGACACGGCGACGGCCTGTCCCAGGTGGGTGCCTACGGCTACGCGGTCCGCTTCGGCTGGGACTGGCAACGGATCCTCGCCCACTACTACGGCGGTACGACGCTCGGCGGGCTGCGCAGCGACTGGGGCGATCTGATGTCCGTTCGCCTCAAGGCGTTCGACGACGCCGGGGTCGTCGCCATCGTCCGGGCCGGCGGCGGACTGCGGACGTCGGCGAATCCGGGCGCGCCGGCGATGCGTTCGATCGTGGCCGTCGAGACCGGTCCGGCCACCTACCGGGTGTTCGGCCGGAACGACACCGCGTCGTGCCCGACGGGGCCCATCTCGCTGACGGTCCTCACCACGGCGAACGGGTGGACCGAGCTCACCACGCCGCCCGGCCTCGTGTCGGGAACCGCGGGCGGGCTGCCCGCCACCCGTCTGGACGTCTGGGTCGACGACGTCGACGTCGCCAGCGCTCCTGCGGCCGATCTGCTCGTCGCCTGCGAACCCGAGGACGATGGGGCCGAGCGCGCCTATCGAGGCTCGATCCGGATCGTCAACGGAACCGAGGGGGAGAATCGCGTCGTCAACCGGGTACCGCTCGAGTCGATGGTGCGTGGGGTCGTCCCACGGGAATCGCCTGCGGGGTGGGCCGATGCCGGGGGTGGAGCCGGGATCAACGCGTTGCGGGCCCAGGCCGTCGCCGCCCGCACCTACGCCGCAGCCGAGAGCCGATACAGCTACGCCCGGAGCTGCGACGACCAGGACTGCCAGGTGTACGGCGGCGCAGCGCGACGCACCGACCTCGGAGGCGGCTCGTTCAGCTTCACCGGCCTCGAGGACCCCCGCAGTGATCGTGCGGTCGCCGACACCGCCGGGGTGGTGCTGCGACGCGGGCCCGGCCCCGACGCGGGCTACGCCTATGCCCAGTTCTCGGCCTCCTCGGGCGGTTGGACCTCCGGGGCGAACTTCCCTGCGGTCCAGGACGAAGGCGATCCGTTCGGACCCTGGTCGGGGTACAACACGTGGACGGCGAGCGTGCCAATCGCCGAGATCGAGGCCGACTGGCCCACGATCGGCAAGTACCAGAGCCTCGAGGTCCTGCGGCGCAACGGCCTCGGGGAATGGGGCGGCAGGGTCCAACAGCTGGCGCTCCGGGGCACGGCCGGTACGGTCACGCTCACAGGCGAGCAGTTCCGCTCACGTCTCGGCCTCAAGTCGAGCTGGTTCCGCGTCGGCGGTTGCGCCGGCGTGTCCGCCGCCGCCGGAACCCCGACGGCGCCGTCGGGTTACCGCGCCCTTCCCGTACCGGTGCGGATCCTCGACACCCGAGAGGGGCTCGGCGCTCCCGCCGGCCCGGTCCCGGCCTACTGCGAGGTCGGGCTGCAGGTGACGGGGCGCGCCGGCGTACCGGCGACCGGCGTCACCGCCGTCCTCTTGAACGTCACGGCGGTCGCACCGGCGGGCGACGGGTTCGTCACGGCCTATCCCTGCGCATCGGGACGACCGTGGACGTCGAACCTGAACCCCCCAAAGGGCGGAATCGTCGCCGGTTCGGTGGTGGTGGCCCCCGACGAGGCAGGGCGGGTGTGCCTCTACACGATGGCGGCAAGCGACCTGGTGGTCGACGTGCAGGGATGGTTCGACGCCGGCCAGCAACCGTTCGACCCGGACGGACCCCGGCGGCTCGTCGATACGCGCAGCGGTGCGGGCCCGACGAGCATCGCCGGCGTCTTGGAGGTGACGGTCGGTACCGGTGGTCCGGTCGTGCTCAACGTGACGGCAACGGAGTCCAGGCTGCCCGGGTTCGTGACCGCCTACGCCTGTGACAAGGGACGCCCGATCGCCTCGAACCTCAACCTGGTGCCCGGGCGCGATGTACCCAACCAGGTGGTCAGCGCCGTCTCCGCCGACGGACGGGTCTGTCTCTACACGTCGGCGCCAACCCACCTCGTCGTCGATCTCCTCGGCCGCTACCGCGACGGCGGCAGTCGCCTGCGCGCCGTGCCGGCCAATCGACTGCTCGACACGCGAGAAGGCGCCGGTGTGCCCGTGCGTTCGATGACGAACGTACGGGTGCCGGTGGCCGGTCGAGCGGGTGTTCCGCCGACCGGCGCAAGCGCCGCAGTGGTCGTCGTCACGGCCACGGATGCAAGCTTGCCGGGCTTCCTGACGGCCTACCCGTGCGACCGGCCGGTACCCCTGGCGTCAAACGTCAACTACGTCGCCCGGCTGGCTTCGGGCAATCTGGCGACCGTCCCGCTGGCCGCCGACGGCAGCCTGTGCGTGTTCAGCCAGCGGGACAGCCACGTCGTGGTGGACGTCTTCGGATGGTTCGGCTGACGAGCCGGTCCGCTCAGGCCGTGGCGGACTCGGCCAGCTTGCGAACACGCTCCTGGTAGGCCTTGCCGACATGGCGGGCCTGTCCCATCAGGTCGGCCGCTTGGGCCGGAAGGCGACCCTGCAGCTCGTCGAGCGCTGCGTCCACGCGCTCCTCCACACCTCGGAGACGCCCGTCGACCTGGGCCAGCGAGGCGCGCAACTGGGCCCGGACCGCGGACGCGCCCGGGACCTCCGGAAGGGATCCGAGTCGCTTGGCGAGCTCTTGACGCCGCACCTGGGCGTTCTGGAAGGCCAGGACACCGAACCCGACCGAGACGTACAGCGCATCTTTCGCTGCGGCAGCGACCGCTCGGGCGGAGCGAACGATCGGGTCGGTCGTCGGGTCGGTCGTCGGGTCGGTCGTCGGGTCGGTCGTTGTCATCGTGGCAACCTCCGTGGGATCGCGGTGCTGGGGGGAACACAGGGACCGGGGGCGACGCGCCCGCAGCGCCGCAAACAATGATATCACAAACGCTTACTTTTGCAAGCACCGCGCGCCCGGGTTCTCCCCGATCGGCCCACTAGCGTGCCGTCCACCGTGTCCGACGCCCGGGAAACCCTCAGTGCACCCCCCGTCGTGGCCGTGGTCATCGCACACGACCCCGGACCGTCGTTCGACGCGACCCTGGTCTCGCTCGCCGTGCAGGACTACCCGGCGCTGCGCGTGCTGGTGCTCGACACGTCCGTTGACGAGTCGACGACGTCGACGGTGGGGGCCGACCTGCTCGAACGACTTGCCACCCGGCTTCCCGACGCGTTCGTGCACCACAGCAGCGCGCCGACCCACGCAGCTGCGGCGAACGAGGTGCTCCAGCTCGTCGAAGGCGGCGGCTTCTTCTGCTTCCTCCACGACGACGTGGAACTCGCCAGCGACGCCGTCCGGCTCCTCGTCGAGGAGCTCTACCGGTCCAACGCCGGCATCGTCGGGCCGAAGTTGGTCGACCGCGACGACCCCGGACGACTGCAGGCCGTGGGCCTGGCATTGGACAAGTTCGGGGAGCTCGCGCCCCCGACCGGCTCCGGAGAACTCGACCAGGAGCAGCACGACGCCGTCACCGACGTCTTCGCCCTGCCCAGCGCCTGCCTGCTCGTACGGGCCGACCTGTTCCGCACGCTCGGTGGGTTCGACCCGGCGATCGACGGACCGGGTGACGAGATCGACCTGTGCTGGCGGGCCCACGTCAGCGGCGCTCGTGTGCTCGTTGCGCCCGCTGCGAGAGTCGCGCACATTGGCCTGGCGACCGGGGCCTACGACCATCTCGACGATCGGGCGGCACGCAACCGCTTGCGGACAGTGCTCGGCAACTACTCGGTGCTCTCCCTACTGCGCATCCTGCCGCAATGGTTCGTGCTGACGCTCCTCCGGTCGATCGGGCTGCTCCTGGCCGGCCGAATCCGGCAAGCGGCGCAACCGGTAGCCGGGTGGGCATGGAACCTGGCCCGGCTGCCCTCCCTGGTGCGCAAGCGACGAGCCGTAGCCCGGATCCGGCGGGTGCACGACGGCGAGATTCGCCGGCTCCAGCGGCGCGGAAGCGCCCGGTTCGCCGCCGCACTGCGCGAGGCGTCCGTCGCCCGAGACGACCGCAACGCACGGCTCGCCGGCGGGGTACGCCGCACGATCGAGCAGGTCCGGTCCGGCTCGCACTGGCCCACCACCCTCGTGTGGAGCGCACTGGTCGCGCTCGTCGTCATCGGCAGCCGCAGCTTGCTGTCCGACGGCATCGCTCCCGTCGGTCGTCTCTTCCCGCTCCCCGACGACGTCGCCGGCCTGCTGCGTCGTCCGTTCGAGGGATGGTCACCGCAAGGGCTCGGGAGCGCCACCGCCGTCGCACCTGGACTCGGTGTGCTCGGGCTCGTCGGCCTGCTGGCCGGCGGCTCGACCGAACTCGCCCGCACGCTGCTCGTCATCCTGCCGGTGGCCGTGGGCCTCCTCGGCATGTGGCGGCTGACCCGTTCGTTCGGTGTCCGTCGCGCCCGGCTGGTCACGATCGTTGCCTACGCAGCGAATCCCCTGCCCTACGCCGCCATCGCCGCCGGCCGCTGGGACGGCTTGGTCGCCTATGCCGGCTGCGGTTGGCTCATCGGTGCACTGGGGCGGCTCGCCGGCTGGGCGCCACTGTCCGGGGCTCGCCGGCCCGTCGTGCAATCCGTCGCCGGCTTGGCGCTCGGGCTCGCGCTGCTCGGGCTCGCCGTACCCGGCCTGGTCCCGGTCGCCGTCGGCTGCGCCGCCTTGCTCGCCATCGGTTCGCTCGCTGCGGGCGAGCGAACCGGTACCGCAACGCTCCTCACCGGCACGGCAATCGCCGCTGTCGCCGCTGCAGTACTCCTGCTGCCCTGGTCATGGACGGTGGTGGGTGATCCGGTCACGGCATTCGACCCCGCGCACCGGGCACCGGGCGCCGATGCTCTCGCCCGCTTCGCACTCTCCGACGCCGACCCCGGACCGTTGGCCTGGGGGTTGTGGGCGGCAGCTGCGGTCGCCCTGGCCATCGGCGGCTCGTGGCGCTCCGCGTGGGGGGCGCGCGCCGCGGTGCTCGCCGTGGGCGCCCTGGTTGCGACCGTCGCCGGGGGCACGGGCGCGCTCGGCATCGCACTGCCCAACCCGGCCGTGACCCTCGCCCCGGCGGCAGCAGGCCTTGCGCTCGCGGCCGGTGCTGCGATCGCCGCCGCCCAGGTCGATCTGACCGGCACTCGCCTCACCTGGCGGCAGCCGCTGGTGCTTGCGGTGTACGTCGGGCTCGCCGCCGCAGCCATCCCGGTCGTCACCCTGGCGACGGACGGGCGGTGGGACCAGCCACGCCGAGGCGACGGCGACGAGCTCGCGCTCCTTCCCGTCGCCGGGCCGGCCGGCGCGATGCGAACGCTCTGGCTTGGCGATCCGGACCGCCTTCCGCTCGCCTCGACGGAGCTGGCGCCGGGAACGGCTTGGGCGATCGTCGAGGGGTTCGCGCCAACCGTCGAACACGCATGGCCCCGAGAACCGAGCGTCGACGACCGTGGGGTGATCGATCTACTCGACGCTGTGCTCGCCGGTCAGACCAACCGCCTCGGTCGCCTCCTCGGGTCGCGCAGCATCCGCTTCATAGTCCTGCCACGCCCGCAGGACCCGGCGACGGCGTCGCTCGTTGCCGTGCTGCGCCGCCAACTCGACCTCGCCGAGATCGACGCCGGGAGCACGTTGGCCGTGTTTTCGAATCAGGCAGCGATCCCGATGCACGCCGTGCTGACCGGCCAAGCCCGGGAGGCGAGCGAGCTCGCAGGCATCGAGTCACTGGTCCGTACCGATCTCGAGGGCGCCACCCCGGTCCTGGAGCCCGACGGGCCCCTGCGGGCCAGCGGCCCCGTTCCCGCCGGCACCCTGTTCGCCTCGGTCCCCTTCGACAGCGGCTGGCGCCTGCAGGTCGACGGGCGGACGATCCCCCCTCGCCCGGCCTTCGGCTGGGCCACGGCCTTCGAGGTCCCGACGGCCGGGCTCGCCGTACTCGAACGACCAGCGCCCGCGAGCCGAACCGCCTGGTCGATCGCGGCGGCCCTGGCCTGGCTCGTGGCGGTGCGCCTGGCGTGGGCAGGCCGACTCCTGCCCGATCGGCGGCCCCGCCCGACCGCCGGCGCAGCACCGACCCGCCCGCTGATCGCGTTGGAGGGGGGCCCGGCGGCCGGCGAGGCCCTCGAGGCGCTGCCGGAGTCCACCTCCCCAGGCGGCGTGGAAGCCCGATGAGCCGCCCCGCAAACCACCGCACCCGGAGCCCGCAGTGCGGGCGCTGAGCCGTCTCGCGCCGCTCGCGCTCGTCGCCGCCGGGCTGGCCGGAGCCGCTGCCCTGGACGCGCGCGGGAGTGCCACCGAGGCGGTCCGCTTCGGGGAGGGCGGTCGGTCTCCGATGCCGGCTGCGTTCCCATCGGATGCGCTGACGTCGAGTTGGTTCTGCCCCGGCGTGCCGGTCGGACCCGGGGTGAGCAGCCGGGTCAGCCTGTTGAACCTCACCGAGGCCGACGTCGTGGCGACCGTGACCGTCCACCCGACCGGCGGCCGTCCGACGACGGTTGCCGTGACCGCCCGAGGGTTCGCTCGGACGGAGGTCGCCCTGGCCGACGCCGGCGCGCCCGCCGGTCACGCCGCCGCCCTGGTCGAGGTGGCCGGCGCCGTCCTCCTGGCCGAGCAGGTCGCCGTGACGCCGGCCGGCCGTGCGTCATCACCCTGTGCGACCGAGCCGTCGCCGACGTGGTTCGTCGCCGACGGCGCGTCGACCACCGAGGTGACCAACGCCGTCACGTTGTTCAACCCGTTCCCCGACGACCTGGTCGTCGACTTGACGGCGACCACCGAGGAGGGGACTCGGGCGTCCAAGGCGCTCCAGGGCCTGGTCGTGGCGCCCCGGTCGCTGCGTGTCGTCGACCTGAGCGACACGGTGAAGGCAAAAGAGCGTGTGGCTGTCGCTGCAGTGGCTCGCACCGGCCGGTTCGTCCTCGGTCGCCTCCAGACGGCATCCGGTGCCCGGCGCGAACTCGCCGCCGGACTCGGGGCCCCTGTCCCGGCCACGAGCTGGACCTTCGCGGCCGCACCCAAGCAGAACGGCCTGTTCACCCGCTTCACGATCTTCAACCCCGATCCGACCGACGCGGAGGTGAACTTGACCCTTTATCCGGCGGGCGGGTCGCCCGGATCGGATTCCGCGGCCGCCACACCCGGCGTCGGTACCGGCAACGCGCCGATCCGGCGCACGGTGAAGGCCCGCTCCAGCGTGCTGATCAACCTGGCCGAGCTCCCCGAGGTCCCCGACGGGGCATACGCCGCCGTCCTGACGGCGAACGCCGGTGTCGTCGTCGAGCGGGTACTCGCCGCCGGAGACGGGCGCGCCGCGGTCCAGCTCGGGGCGCGCGCCGCCGCCCAGCGCTGGTGGTTCGTCGGAGCTGGCGGTCCGCGCTCGACCCGCATCACGGTCTTCAACGCCACCGGTGTCGAGGCGACGGCGACCGTCGAACGAGTCGGCCCAGCCGGCCCGACCGCCGTCGCTGGAATCGATCCCCTTGCGCTGCCGCCGGGCGGGTCCGGTTCGGTGGTGTTCGAGGGCCCGTTGGCCGACGGTCCGTTCGTGGTCGTCGCCGACCAACCCGTCGTCGTCGAGCGGCTCGAGTCCACCGAGCAACCGCCGGCATGGAGCGCCTCCTCGGGCATCCCGGTGCTGCGATGAGCGGCCTACAGGCCCTCGTTGCGGTTGTGGTCGCCGCCGTGGCCGTCGCCGCTGCGCTGGTCCTGCGCCGACGGCAGCCCGGCGACGGGCCGATGCAGCCCCGGGCGTTCCTCGCCCCGGCCCAGCTCGACCGACGGGACTTCGCTCGCCCCGAGGCCGAGTGGCTCGTCGCCGTGTTCTCGTCCGCCAGCTGCCAGACCTGTGCCTCGATGGTGGCCAAGGCAGCCGTGTTGGCCAGCGAGACCGTCGCCGTCGACGACGTCGAGGTCTCGGCCCGCGCCGAGCTCCATCGGCGCTACGCCATCGATGCCGTACCGATCGTCGTGATCGCCGACCGGGACGGCGTCGTCCGCAAGAGCTTCGTCGGCCCGGCATCCGCCACCGACGTGTGGGCGGCGGTCGCCGAAGCCCGCGATCCCGGCTCGACCCCGCACCCGCTCTAGACGCCCGCCTCAGCCGACGAGCCGGCGGGCGATCTCATCGCCGATCTCCGAGGTCGTGCCCGAAGGCTGCGGGGTGCAGGCGTCGCGCACCCGGTTCGCCGCGTCGGACTCCCCGAGGAAGTCGAGCATCAGGGCCGCCGACAGGATCGCAGCGACCGGGTTGGCCTTGCCGGTGCCCACGATGTCGGGCGCCGAGCCGTGAACCGGTTCGAACATCGACGGCCCGGTGCGCGCCGGGTTGAGGTTCGCGGACGAGGCCAGGCCGATGCCGCCCGACACCGCCCCACCCAGGTCGGTGAGGATGTCCCCGAACAGGT
The DNA here is from genome assembly GCA_040382215.1 of Acidimicrobiales bacterium. Lineage (GTDB taxonomy): Bacteria > Actinomycetota > Acidimicrobiia > Acidimicrobiales > Ilumatobacteraceae > JBEIFW01. The sequence continues at coordinate 28,512 of JBEIFW010000005.1, read as the reverse complement.
TGTCGGTGACGATCACGTCGTAACGTGGGGATCCTGCACGAAGTAGATGCAGGCGGCATCGACGTGGTTGTAGGCCGTCGCCACGTCCGGGTAGTCGGCGGCGACCTCGCCGAACGTCCGCTCCCAGAGGTTGCCGGCGAACGTCAGCACGTTGGTCTTGTGGACGAGCGTCAGGTGCTTGCGGCGATCACGGGCGAGATCGAAGGCGTAACGAACGCACCGTTCGACACCCATGCGGGTGTTCACCGAACCCTGCGTGGCCACCTCGTGCGGGGTGCCGCGACGCAGCACGCCGCCTTCACCGACGTAGGGCCCCTCCGTGTTCTCCCGGATGACGACGAAGTCGTGCGGGCGATCGTGGCCCGGCGCGGTGCCGACGAAGGGGCGCTGGTTCACGTAGAGATCCAGCTCGAAGCGCATCTTCAACAGAAGGCCACGCTCGATGACCCCGGGCGGCACCGCCGGCGTACCGACCGCACCGAGCAGGATCGCGTCGAAGCTGCGCAGCGCCGCCAAGGTGTCGTCCGACAGAATCTCTCCGTCGCGCAGGTACCGGGCGCCGCCGAGGTCGAAGGACTCGGTGGTGAGTGCCACCCCGGCGGCCCGGATGACCTTGAGGGCCTCGGTGGTGACCTCCGGACCGATGCCGTCGCCGCCGATCACGGCCAACCGATGCGTCGCGCTGGACATAGAGGGCGAGCTTACGCGTCGAGCTCATACGGGCCCCGGCCGGTAGCTTTTCCCGCTATGGCCGAGGCCCACCATCTGTCCCGCGCCGCATTCCAGCGGCTGAAGGCCGAGCACGAGGACTTGACGACCCGGGGCCGGATCGAGATTGCGCAGGCGATCGAGCGGGCCCGAGAACTCGGCGACCTCTCGGAGAACGGCGACTACCACGCGGCGAAAGACGCGCAGGGCCACATGGAGGGCCGCATCCGCCAACTGGCGCAGATCCTCGAGCACGCCGTCGTCGTCGAGGGCGGCGACGACGGCACGGCCGCGGCCGGCACCGTCGTCACGATCGTGTTCGACGGCGACGACGACGACATGGCCGAGCGGTACCTGATCGGCCACATCGAAGAGCGGTCCGCCGATCTCCACGTGATCTCGCCCGGCTCGCCGCTGGGCTCGGCGCTGATCGGTCATCGAGTCGGCGACACCGTGGCCTACGCCGCACCCAACGGCGAGCTGCGCGTCCGCATCGTCGAGGTCGAGCCCGCTTGAGCGGGCCGGCACGAACCGTGGTCACCCTGCCGCCGGGCCGGTCCGTCGAACTGCCGGGTCGGGGCACCACCTTCCTGCGGGAGGTGACCGGAGGCAACCAAGCTGTCCTGCTGCTCCACGGGTGGACGGTGTCTTCGTCGCTGAACTGGTTCCCGGTGTTCGGGCCGCTGGCCGGACGCTACCGGTTGATCGCTCCCGACCACCGTGGCCACGGCCAGGGCATCCGGTCGAACGAGCGGTTTTCCCTCGAGGCCTGCGCCGACGACGCAGCTGCGGTGCTCGAACAACTCGGGGCCGGGCCGGCCATCGTCGTCGGGTACTCGATGGGCGGCACGGTCGCTCAGTTGCTCTGGCGCCGCCATCCGAACCTGGTCCGCGGGCTGGTGCTGTGCGCCACCGCCGGCCAATTCCTTCGATCGACCGGTGAACAGGTCTACTTCGGCGGCCTGCGCGCCCTCGCCGGCGTCTCGCGGCGTGCGCCAGTTCGCACCCGGCAGGCGGTCGCCGACTGGCTCATCGCACGGCGGGTCGAGGATCCCTGGGTCGCGCACGAGCTCCGAGCCCATGATGCGCTGGCCCTCGTCGAGGCCGGTGCGGCGATCGGCGCGTTCGATGCCACCCGCTGGCTCCCCACCATCGACGTACCCACGGCCGTGATCGCCCACGAACTCGACACCGTGGTGCCCACCCGCCGCCAACTCGAACTCGCCCGGCACATCCCGGCCGCCGAGTTGCACCGGGTGGTCGCCGGCCACGACGCGGTCGCGGCCGATCCCGGCTATCCCGAGGTGCTCCGTCGAGCGCTCGACTCGGTCGAGGCCCGCGCTCAGAACCGGACCAGCGCGACCTGACCGGTCTCGCGGGCTTTCGCCGCCGCCCGCTCCGCCGCCATCAACAACACCCGACCGGACGTACCGGCACCACCGGCAACCGCCCCGAGGATCGGAACCGGCGCAACGGTTGCGTGCGTGGTGAGGACGTGTTCGGCCACCCACTCGACCAGCCGGCCCGACAGCACCCCGAGCCCGGCGCCGTCGGCTCTCGGGCACACCACGGCAAGGGTGTTGGGCCCGACGCGGCCGAGAATATCGGTGCCGCGCAGCCGGCCGGTGACCCGTTCGGCGATCGGTCGCAAGACCTCGGCACCGACGTCGTCGATGTCGGCGACCTCGACGTCGACGACGATGACCCCGACGCCGGCGTCGGCGCCGAGCTGTTCGATCTGACGCTCGATCTCGACCCGATCAGGCAGGTTCGTCTCGGGGTCCACCGTCAGGAACCGTTCTCCCGGATCGCGCACCTCGTCGGCGAGGATCCGCACCTCGAGCAACCGCCCGACCCGGTCCTTGAGCGCCGAGAAGGTGCAGGCGAGCCACCGGTAGGACCCGTCGGCGTGCCGCAGGCGCAGTTGTTCGACGGCCTTCGCGCTCCACACGATGCCCGACAGCAGGCGGTTCGCCTTGTCGTGCTCGCTCGGGTGGATCAGCTGGGTGATGCCCGTTCCGACGAGCTGGAACGCCGGCCACCCGAGGATCGTCTCCACCGAAGCCGACACGTAGGTGATCACGCCGTCGGGAGCGAGCGTGGCGACGAGCTCGGTGGCCTGGTCCGACAACCGCCGGAACTTGGCTTCGTTCTCCCGCAGAGCCAGGTCGAGCTTGTGGGTCGCGAACGCAGCCGACACGATCCCGCCCAGCGTCTGCACGGCGTTCACCTCGGTGGTCGTCCAGTCCCGGGCGTCGTGGTCGTGGCCGACCCCGAGGGTGCCGCCGAAGACGTCCTTGAGCAGGATCGTCACCGACACGAGCGACCGGGGTGACGGTTCGGGGAGTCCTACCCGGGCCTGGCGATAGCCGTCGTCGAGATCGGCGTCGGCCACCACGACCGGCGAGTGCTCCTGGAGGTAGTCCAACCAGGCCGACCCGGCTTCGCGCGACAGCGGCTCGGCGGGCGGGTCGACCGGCAGGCCAGGGGCCGACCAGGACACCATCTGGCGGACGGTCTGACCGTCCTCCTCGACCATGTCGATCCACACCCGGTCGACCGCCATCGCTTCGCCGAGGCGGGCGACGAATGCGTCGAGCTGCGCCACGAACCCCGATGCGCCGTACGAGACGACCTGCTGGGCGGACTCCATCACCAGCGTGTCGAGCACCGCCCGGTACGTGGCCTCGGCCTCCTCGAGCACCTTGTCGTCGATGTCCCGACACGCGACCAGCCACCCGTCGCCGGTGCGCGCCTCGCCCAGGTTGGCCTCGAACCAGCGCCAACTGTCGTCCGCGGTGAGCAACCGGACCCGCACCGAAACCGTGCCCGCTGCGGCGTCGGCACCGCTGAGCAGGTCGCACAGGAACCCGAGGTCCTCCGGATGAACCAACGTGGCCATCGGGGCACCGGCAAGCTCGGCGGGGACGAACCCGAGGGCCCGGGCCGCCCGGCTGACGAACCGCAGGCGCCACTCTCGATCGACGACGAAGAGGACGTCGGTGACCGACGCCAGGACTGCGGACAGCTCCGCTTCGCGGGCCACCACGGCGCGCACCGAGCGAACCCGGAGCAGCAGCTGAGCGATCGTCTCACCCAGGTGACCGAGCAGTCGGCGCTCGTCGTCGTCCCAGGCGCGCACTCGGCCGGGCGAGTCGAGCTCGACGGTCAGGACACCGAGGAGCTGCTCACCGGCGCGCAGTGGGATGTCGGCCCGAGCCGCCAGCGGGCCGACCTCGGACCCGGGCGCCCGTTCCCGCCACCACGACGGGCGGTCGGGCTCGTCGCCCCGCAGGTACATCGCCTGGCCCTGGCGGACGGCCTTCAGCCACAGCCGGACCGCCCGGTACGCGGTCGGCGTCGGATTGGGGCGGGGGCCCCCGCAGGCCCGGTCGTAGTCGACGAGCGGGGCGAGTTCGGACCGGGGGTCCTCGAGGAGCAGGACCTCGGCGTGATCGAGCTCGAGGGCCTCGACGACACTGCGCAACAGCTCGGCGAGGCGCTCGGTCCACTCGGACGACACCAGGTCGAAGCGAAGCGTCTCGGCTGCGAACTCGCCGGCCAGGCCCGCCAGGGCGCGCCGGCGCAGCTTTGGTCGGAGGTCGTCGCAGAGGACCGCCCGAACGCCTTCGAGACCATCCACATCGAGCGCGCGGCGTTCGACGGTGACGGGGATCGCCGGGCCGGGCCGGATCGGCAGCAGCTCCCATCCGGCCTCCGGGTCCGCCGCCGGGTCGAGGGCGTCAGCCGGGAGCAGGTCACCGACGGTTCGGCCGACCAGGTCCAGCGGGTCGACACCGGCAAGGTCCGCCATCGCCTGGTTGGCGTAGAGCACGAAGCCGTGGTCGTCGACGAGCAGGGTGCCGCGATCACCGCGCTCGACCAGCCACTGGAACCAGCTGCGCTCCCGCTCCACCGCGCGGTTCTGGCTGAGGTCACGCCGGACCTGCACCCAGTGCGTGACCGCACCGGCGTTGTCGCGCACGGGGCTGAGACGCACACCGCACGGGAACGTCGTGCCGTCGCGCCGTCGCGCCTGGGTCTCGACGTCGGCGCCGTGACCGGCAGCCATGGCCTCGAACAGCTCCTCGAGCCGATCCCGGTTGACCTGTGGCGGATCGAGCGCAATGGGGCTGCGTCCGACGATGTCCGACGCCGCGAACCCGGTCTGGGCCGTGAACCCCGGGTTCACGTGAACGATGCGGTTCCGGCGAGGATCGGCCACGGCGTCGGTGACGACAACGGCGTCGGACACCACCTCGAGCAGCGCCCGCAGGAACTGCGCTCGCGGCCCACCGCCCCCGAGGACCCGGGCGGCAGGTGCCGCCAGCGCGTCCTCGGCGGACGGGAGCTCGAGACCACACCAGGGTTGGGCCAGCGCCGTGCGATCCGCGGCGGGAAACAGCGGCCCCTGCACACGGTCGACCCCGAGCCGCTGCAGGTCCTGTACCGCCTCGATGCGGTCCACCCCGACCACGGTGACGACGACCCCGACGGTGTGCGCGAGCTCGACGACGGCCTCGAGCACCGCGGGGCCATCGAGCAGGTCCGCGTCCACCGTCACCTGGGAGACCGGAAGCAGCCGGAGAAGCCGCAGGGCGTCGGCGGTGGTCCCGAAGTGATCGAGCGCCGACACGACGCCGAGCGACCGCAGCGCTCGCAGCGCGTTCGCCGTGCGCTCGGCATCCTCGGCCGCCAGCCGCTCGGTGACGGCCATCACCAGCGCAGATGCCGGCAACCGGTGCCGATCGAGGAGTTCCGGCATCAGCTGCGCAGAGCGCTCGAGCAGTAGGTGGTCGGCGACGGGAACCCAGACCGGAAGGACCTGACCGAGCGCGCGCTGCAGATCGGCGGCCGTCCCTGCGGCCCACTCCAGGACGTCGTCGAACGCAGCGGCCACTGCGTCGTGGGCAGCGGCGGATCCGACGAGACCGAGCACGACAGCGGCGACCTCGCCGTCCGCGAGCTCGACGACGGGCTCCAAGGTGAGGGCAGTCTGGTCGCGCGCGTCCATGGCAGTGTCCTCATCGGCACGGGGCCGACGCGCTCAAGCGCCCTCCGCGACGACGCCGGGGGCCCCGACCCGGCACGCTGGGGTGGTGCACCGCCCCCTGCGCCTCCCGACGGCCGCCCGAGCGGCACTGCTCGTCACGCTCGCCGCCGCAGGCGCAGGCGCCCTCGCGGGTCGCCGACGGTTGCGCCACGGGCCCGCCCGGGCCGTGCTCGGCCAGGCGCGCCTGCGGCGCAATGCCGAGGTCGCCCGGCTCGGCGCGCGGGTCGGCGGTCGGTACGCAGCCGGGACCGCCCGGAAGGTCTTCGCCGGCGCCGAACGGCGCGTCGCCATCGACCGAGAGCGGGAGCTGCGCACCGCGGCCGACGTGGCCCAGACACTCGGCCAGATGAAGGGCGCGCTCATGAAGCTCGGGCAGATGGCGAGCTACCTCGACGACGGGCTGCCCGAACCGCTGCGCGCTGCGCTCGCCCAGCTGCAGCACGAGGCGCCGCCCATGGCTCCCGAGCTGGCCGCCCAGGTGATCGAGGCCGAGTTGGGCGCACCCCCTTCGTCGGTGTTCCTCGAATGGGACCCCGTCCCGATCGCTGCGGCGTCGATCGGCCAGGTCCACCGGGCGCTGTGGTGGGATCCCGAACGGCAGGAGGAACGGGCCGTCGCCGTCAAGGTGCAGTATCCCGGGGTCGCCGAGGCCATCGAGGCCGACCTTGCGAACGCCGACCTGCTCGGCGCGATCCTGGCGCAGGCGTTCCGAGGCCTCGATCCAGGCCCGCTCGTCGGCGAGTTGCGCGCCCGGATCATCGAGGAGCTCGACTACGAGCGCGAGGCCAGCGACCAGCGCCGGTTCGCCGCCTTCTACGCCGGTCATCCGACGATCCACGTCCCTCAGGTCGTCGACGCCTGCTCGACCCGCCGTGTCCTCACCACCGACCTGGTCGGCGGGGCACCCTGGAGCGAGCTGGTCACCTGGGACCAACACGAGCGTGACGCTGCGGCCGAGACGATCTACCGGTTCGTGTTCCGGAGCCTCTACACGCTGCACTCCTTCAACGGCGACCCCCATCCCGGCAACTACCGGTTCCATGGCGACGGCCGGGTCTCGTTCCTCGACTTCGGCCTCGTCAAGCACTTCAGCCCGCACGAGATGGCGGTGTTCCAGCGGATGATCACCCACGCCGTGATCGAAACGGACTGGGCGGCCTTCCGGACCGAGGTCGAACAGGCCGGCCTGCTGCGCGCCGGTGCCCCGGTGTCGACCGAGGCGGTCGGCAGCTACTTCGAGGTGTTCTACGAGTCGGTCCGCACCCGGGACGAGCACACCTGGACCCCGGACTACGCCAACGCTGCGGTTCGCCAGGTCTGGGACCGCTCCTCGCCCATCGCGCCGTATGCCACGGTCCCTCCGGCGTTCGTGATCATCCAGCGGATCAACATGGGGCTCTACGCCATCCTCGGCCAGCTGCGGGCGCGTGGGAACTTCCGGGCGATCGCCGAGGAGCTGTGGCCGATGGTCCAGGCGCCGCCGTCCACCCGCCTCGGCGCCGCCGAGGCCGCCTGGCTCGCCGCACGCACGTAGCGTGCGCCCCATGCGCTTCGCCCTGTCCACCGCTCCGCAGAACTGCCGCTGGGGGGATGTGCTCGACGTCTGGAAGGAGGCCGATCAGATCCCGCTGTTCGAATCGGCCTGGACCTTCGACCACTTCGAACCGATCTTCTCCGACCGGTCCGGGCCCTGCCTCGAAGGCTGGATGACGCTGGCCGCGCTGCTGCAGGCGACCACGCGCATCCGGGGCGGCAACCTCGTGTCGGGCATGGTGTATCGCCACCCCGCCGTGCTGGCGAACATGGCCGCAACACTGGACATCACCTCGGGGGGCCGGCTCGAGTTGGGGCTCGGCGCTGCGTGGAACACCGACGAGTGCGGCGCCTACGGCATCGAACTGGGCACGCTCACGGAGCGCTTCGACCGCTTCGACGAGGGCATGGAGGTGATCGTGCGCCTGCTCACGCAGGAGCGCTCCTCGTTCACCGGCCGCTACTTCACCCTCGACGAGGCGTGGTGCGAACCCAAGCCGATCCAGCGGCCGCACCCACCGATCTGCATCGGCGGGCAGGGCGAGCGCCGCACGATCCCGGCCGTCGCCCGCTGGGCCCAGCACTGGAACGCAGGTCGGCCCGAGCCCGACGCCTTCGCCCGCAAGCGCGACATCCTGTGGGAGCGCTGCGCCGACATCGGGCGCGACCCTGCCGAGATCACAACCTCGGTGCTGCTGGTGCGCGCCGACCCGGGCCGCCTCGCAGCCGAGGCCGCCGCCTGGGGCGAGCGCGGCGTCGACCTCGTGCTGGTGGCCCTGCCGGCCTACGACCCGGCGCTGCTCGCACCGATCGCCGAGGCTCTCGCGCCGCTCGCGTCGTGACCGACGAGCGCTCGTCGCTCAACCCGACCCAGCGGCGCACGCTCGAACTGCTACGCCGCCCGGCCGAGCCACCCGAGCCGGTCGGCGATGTCGTCGACGGGCTCGTGGCCCTGCTCGAGGACGGCCTCGGCCCGCTCGTCGACGTGATCGAGGCCCCGAACCGGCTCGTGCTCCACAAGCACGCGCTCGCCGGTCTCAACGCCTGTGAGGCGTCATGGATGGCCGAGCGCGACTCGTTCGTCTGGAGCGCCCGGACGGCGCGCGGCACCGTCGTGCACAAGGCGATCGAACTCGCCGTGCACTGGCACGGCGAACCGGTCCCGGGCGAGCTCGTCGAGCACGCCCTCGAGCGCCTGGCCGGATCGGACCGCTCGATCGCCACCTACCTCGCGGCGCTCCAGCGCGCTGAGCGCGCCGAGCTCGTCGCCGCCTGTGTCGACCTCGTCAGCAAGTTCCAGGAGTGCGTCCCGCCACTGCGGGCGGCGTTCCGGCCGGTGAGCGAGAGCCGGGTCGAGGCGAAGTTCCTCGACGGCCGGGTCGTCCTCACGGGCGTCGTCGACCTCACGCTCGGCCGACCCGACGGCGACCGGCCGGGCAAGGTGATCCTCGACTACAAGACCGGCCAGGTGCACGCCGCTCATCGGGAGGACCTCCGCTTCTACGCCCTCCTGGAAGCCGTGCGCCTCGGGGTGCCGCCACGCCTCGTGGCGACACTCGAGCTCGACTCCGGCACCGTGCACCACGAGACGGTCACGCCGGCGCTGCTCGAGGCGGCCGCCCGGCGCGTCGTTGACACGGCCAGGCGCCTTGCGGCGCTCGATCATCTCGGCGCTGAACCGGTGCGCCGGCCCGGTCCACGGTGCCGCTGGTGTCCGATCGCATCGGACTGCGAGCCAGGCAGAGCGTGGCTCACCGGCGACCTCCGCTGACGAGGCCGGGTCTGCTCAACCCGCCGGCGGGGCCAGGCGCAGCGCGCACCCGGGTCCCGCCGGCGGGGGAACCGGCAGGGTGACCGTGCACCCGCCGTCGCCCGAGGCGACCCACGGCAGGTCGGCGGCATCGCCGAGCCGGCGGACCGAGCCGCCGGCCGGTGGTGCGACGTCGAGCGAGACCGTGCGACCTGACGGCGTGCCGAGCACGTTGGCGTACACGGTGCCCGGCCGGTCAGGACGCGAGGTGAATCGCACCTCGAGACCGTCGCCGGTCCGGCCGGCGCGGCGAACCCACGGCCGCGAGCCCACGATCGCCTCGCGATTGCGCCGTACGTAGCGGCCCAGAGCCTGCACCCGCGAGGCCTGGCTGACCGGCACCTCGCCCGTGGCCGTGGGCCCGATGTTCAGCAACAGGTTGCCCCCGGCCGACACGACGTCGACGAACTGTGCGACCAGCTCGTCGGCGGGAAGGTGGTCGGCGTCGACCTCGGTTGCGTTGTAGCCGAAGCTGTGCCCGATTCCCCGGCAGACCTCGAAGGCCCGCTCGGGCCAGGTGCCGTGGCTCGCGTACTCCGGGGTGACGATGTCGGCGTGGGCCGATCCGGCCGCCACCCCCAGCACGTCGAACCGGTCGTTGACCACGCCGTCGGGCCGGATCCCGTAGAAGTCGGCGATCAACCGGTTGCCCTGCGCGCGGAATGGGTAGGCGATGTCGTTCCAAAGAACCTCGGTGCCGTACCCATCGATGAGCTCCCGCCAGTGGGCGTCGGCGTACGCCGAGTACTCCGGCGACTGCGGCACGGCCCGGATCAACCCCTCGAACGAGTCGATCGGCAGACCGCCGAAGGTCCAATCGAGGCCGCCCGAGTAGTAGGTGCCGAACCGGATCCCGGCGGCGCGACACGCATCGGCGAGTTCACCCACGCAGTCGCGCCGCGTCGACCACGACGGCCCCTTGAACGGGTTGACGGTGCGACTCGGCCACAGGGTGACCCCGTCATGGTGCTTGGTGACGAACACCAGGTAGCCCGCCCCGGCTGCGACGGCGAGATCGACCCACTCCGAGGGGTCCCAACACTCGGCGGCGGCCACGAAACGTTCCACGAACGCGTCGTAGGGCACCCCCGCCCAGTGCTCGGCATGGTGGGCACTGACCGACGAGCCAGCGATCGCGAGGGAGTTCTGGTACCACTCGACGTAGGGCGACTCCCGCAGCGCCAGCTCCCACCCACCCCGGGCAGCCAGCGTGAACGGGTCGTCGCCCACGGGCGCGAAGGCCGGGATGGTCGCAGCGGTCCAGTGGACGAAGATGCCGAGCTTGGCGTCGGCGTACCAGTCCGGCAGCGGGTGGGTCCGCAGGGACTCGACATCGGCGGTGTAGGCCACGGCGCAGGTTCTACTCGCCGTCCGGAGCGTCGAGAACCGATGCGCCGGCGACTGCCCGCACCACCCACCCCTCGCCGGTGAGCGCGCCCGGCCGGCACAACGCGACGACACAGCCGCCGAACCCGGCCCCGGTGAGCCGGACCCCGAACACCCCCGGCTGGGTGCGCAGACGGTCGCAGAGGGCGTCGAGGACGGGGGTCGACACGGCGTAATCGCCGGCAAGGCTGGCGTGGCTCGCGTCCATCGCCCGTCCTGCGGTCACCACGTCACCGGTCGCCAACGCTGCGGCAACATGCCGCACTCGGGCATTCTCGGTCACGACGTGGCGGGCCCGGGCCCGCACGACGGGGTCGGCGATCCGCTCGACGGCATCGGGATCGGCGAGTCGCAGCGGGCCGATCTCGGCCTCAGCCGCGGCGCACTGCGCGACCCGCTCTGCGTACGCCGAACCGGCGAGGGTGCGGGCCTGACCCGAGTGCACCACGACCACCTCGAGCTCACCGGGCGGCGGGAGCGGCGACGGGGTGACCGACCCGAGGTGGCAGTCGATCAGCAGTGCGGCGCCGCTGACACCGGCGCAGGAGGCGAGCTGGTCCATGATCCCCGAGGGCACTCCGACGGCCCGATGCTCGGCTCGCTGGCAGAGCTGGGCGAGCGCCAAGGGATCCTCCGAGGGCGCGCCGAGCGCCAGGGCACAGGCGACCTCGAGCGCAGCCGACGACGACAGCCCGGCCCCCACCGGCACCGTCGACCGCACGACGCCGCGCCAGCCGTGCGTCGGGCGCAGCTCGGCCACCACCGCACCGATGTAGCGGGCCCAGTTCGGCTGCAACAACGACGGGTCGTGGACGTCGAGCGGGATCCGAGCGTCACCCGGCTCCTGGGCGGAGCTCAGGTGCACCTCGGCCACTGCCGACGGTTCCACCTGCACGACGGTCTCCCGGTCGATCGCCATGGGTAGGACCAGGCCGCCCGTGTAGTCCGTGTGGTCCCCGATCAGGTTGACCCGTCCGGGGGCCCGTGCGATCCGGCTGGCGCTCATCCCGCCTCCCCTCGCGGCGCGCCCGGTCCGGGCCCGTCGCGGTCCGTCGCATCGATCTCCACGAACAGACACGACCCCGGTCCGAGCACCGGCGGCTGGAGACCGTGCGCAGCGAGTTGCGCGCCCGTGAGCGTGACACCGCCAGCCATCCACGGTGGCACGGCACCCGCTGCGGCACCGACCCGCCCGGGCAGGGTGACCGGCTGCACCCGGTAGCGCCGTTCGGGGTCGAGACCGGCGATCCGAAGCGGGGCCGGTACCAGCGACGGCGCCGTGGTCAGTTGGACCAACGCCACGACGGCACGGCTTCGGTCGGCGTCGAGCACCCCATGGGCGAGCCCGTGCGAGTCGGGCCGATCGAACCGGACCACGTCGCCGCCGTGCAGCAGCGGGCGCAGGCGCTTGTGGAGTGCGACGGCGTCGGTGAGCGCAGCGAGCTCGACGTCGTCACAACCGAGCAGGTCCCACTCGATGCCGAACTGTCCGAACAACGCCGTCACGGCGCGGAACGCGAGCGACGCGTGCCGGCCGGTCGTGTGCGCGCGAGGCGGGCCGATGTGCACGCCGAGCAGCTCGGGCGGGAGCAGCGTCGTCGCCCAACGCTGGATGACCTGACGTTCGAAGGGGTCGTTGCAGTCCGAGGTCCACACGCGCTCGGCACGCTCCAGGATCCCGAGATCGATCCGCCCGCCACCCGAGGCACACGACTCGAACTCGACTCCTGGATGGCGAGCCCGCAACTCGTCGAGGAGGCGGTACACGGCGAGCGTCTGCGCCCGGCTGCCGGCCCGACCATGCGCACCCGACCCGTGGGCATGGTCGCGGTTCATGTCCCACTTGACGAAGGCGATGTCGTGGTTTCCCAGCAGCGCATCGAGGCGGTCACGCACGGCGGCGTATGCGTCGGCGCGGGCGAGGTCGACGACGAGTTGGTGGCGGCCGGTGACCGGCGGGTAGCCGGGGGTGGCGAGCACCCAGTCGGGATGGGCGCGGTAGAGGTCGCTGTCGGGGTTGACCATCTCTGGCTCGACCCAGATGCCGAACTCCATCCCGAGCGCCTGGACGTGGTCGATCAGAGGGCCGAGGCCGTCGGGATGAGCGTCGGCCGACACGACCCAGTCCCCGAGGCCGGCACGATCGTTGCGCCGCCCGCCGAACCAGCCGTCGTCGAGGACGAACCGCTCCGCGCCGACGGCGGCGGCCCGCTGCGCCAGAGCCCACAGCCGATCCCGGTCGTGGTCGAAGTACACCGCCTCCCAGGTGTTGCAGACCACGGGACGCGCCGATCGAGGATGCACCGGACGGGCGCGCACGTACCGGTGGAACCGCTGCGAAGCCGGAGTCAGCCCGGCGTCGGCGTAGCTCGCCAGGACCCACGGGGTCGTGTGCGTCGCCCCGGGTGCCAGCTCCACCTCACCGGGGTGGAGCAGCTCGCCCACTTGGACGAAGCGCCGTCCGTCGGCCGCCATGGCTTCGGCCCGCACGACGGCATTGCCACTCCAGGCGAGGTGCACCCCCCACACCTCGCCGGTCTGCTCCCCGAACCCGGAGGTCCCGGCCCACACGAGGGGGAGTTGGTCATGGGAGGTACGGCCCCGACGGTGTTCGACCACGATCGTTCCGGTGTCCCAGGTCCGCCGGCGGGGATGGAACTCCCGGCACCAGCGCCCGTCAAAGGTCACCAGTTCGGTGGCCTGAGCCGGTAGGGCGAGCGTGACGGTCAACGCGTCGAGCAGGTACTCGTCCGACCCGAGGTTGGTGAGCGCGACCCGACCGCCCAGCACCCCGTCCGGCGACAGCGTCACCTCGGTGCGCAACCCGAGACCGGCCACCGGGTCGACGGCGTCGACCGTCACCGTGTCGCCCTCGCGACGCCACGAGACGGTCGAGAACCGCGGCGCCCAAGCCGTGCCGTTCGAGCGCCGGCCGACCAGCCCCGGGTGGCCCGGGAAGCCCGAGCCGTGTTCGGGCACGACGCTCAGGGGAGCGACGACGTCGAGCGAGCCGGGGGGAATGGGCCGTTCGAGCGCCGACGCCGCAGCAGTGAGGTCGGGCCCGGCGCCGAGCGCGGCGCCCCAGTGCAGCACCGTCGGGGCCCCGGTGCTCACGTCGAGCACGACGGCGACCTCGCCGCATTCGAGCAGGACGGGGGTCACGGTGGCTGCTCGGTCACTCCAACTCGATGAAGATGCATTCGCCCGGGCAGTCCTCCGCAGCAAGCACCGCACCGGGGTGGAGGCGCTCGGGGACCCACGCCAGGCTGCCGGCGCCGCCCGGGTCGTTGAGCACGATCCCGGCCTGGCACACGTACGCGATCCCGTCCTCGAGCAGCGTGAACACGTCGGGGCAATGGTCCTCGCACAGGCCGTCGCCCGTACAAAGGTCTTGGTCGATCCAGACGTGCATGCCGACCGGACGCTACCGAGCAGTTCGCAGCGACGGCGGGCCGGACCCCTGAGCAAGCCTTGAACGAACCCTGCTCACGACGGCCCTACCCCGGGCCGATGGAGTCCCATGCGTGTTCAGGACCTGGTGGTCATCCAGCACGACGGCGTCATGCGGCTGTCGTTCCATCCGCGGATCACGGTCTGCGCCGGTCTGCAGCCTAACGAGCGGGACAACATGGTCGAGCTCGTCCATCGGTCGATGCTCGGCGCGCTCGACCAGGCCGAGTTCCGGTACCAGGACGGCCTGGGCCGGACGCTGCTGGTGCGTCGCAGCGGCGGTCGTCGCCGGGTGAACGTGCTCGACCAGGCCGGGACGGGTGACGCCACGACGCCCGGCCCCGAGGACCTGCCGCGCGTGACCCACATCACCGCTCGAGAGCTCGGCACGTTGAGGGCACCGGCCGACGGGCCGAACGACCGCCCGAGCCTGCCGTTGCTCGTCGAGCGGTTGATCGGCTGGCTGGGCCGGGCTCGCAACGGCGGGAGCCGCGGCAACCCGTCGCTCGCAATCCTCAACGAGCCGCTCCTGGGCCTCACCGGACAGGAGACCTGGGACCTCCTCGACGCCGTCGAGCGCCTGTCCGCCGCCGTGCAGATCGTCTACCTGACCAATGACGTGCACGTGTCGGCCTGGGCCAACGACCGTATCAAGACCGGGGCGGTCCACTTGTTCGACACCATCGCCGTGTGACCCGGCGCCCCCCGGCAAATCGCCGGTGCGGCGCTGGCGCCCGTCGGTTGGACCGGTAGCGTCGATCCGATGCCCGTCCCGCCGCCTCGGGCCAAGCGTGTGCCGTCGACGTCGGTGCGCCACGGTCGTGCCGTCGTCGACGAGTACGCCTGGCTCCGGGACCGCGACGACCCCGACACCCTCGCCTATCTGCACGCCGAGAACGACTGGGCCGAGGCGTGGTTCGCTCCGCTCGAGGCGCTCCGCGAGACCATCGTCGAGGAGCTTCGAACCCGGGTGGTCGAGGACGACACGTCGGTGCCGGTCGTGCGGGGCCGTTTCGCCTACCGGGAGCGCACCGAGCGGGGCCTGGAGTACCCGATCTGGGAACGCTGGCCCGTCGAGGCGGGCGAGCGCGACGCGACGGTGATCCTGGACGAGAACCGGGAGGCCGAGGGCCACGAGTTCTTCGCGCTCGGCGCCTGTGCCCTCAGTCCGTCCCAGGACCTCCTCGCCTGGTCGATGGACGTCACGGGCGACGAGCACTTCGAGCTGCGGGTGCGCGATCTACGAACCGGGTTCGAGATCGCCGACCGTATCGCCGATACCGCACCGGCCGTTGCGTGGATCGACGACGAGCACCTGCTGTACTGCCGGGTCGACCAGGCGGAGCGTCCGTTCCAGGTGTGGCGACACCGGCTCGGGACCGATGCCGCCACCGACGAACTCGTCCACGTCGAACCCGACGAGCGCTTCCACCTCGACATCGAGCGGACCCGCAGCGGCGCCTACGTGGTCGTGTCCGCACAGAGCCGGACGACCAGCGAGGTCCACCTGCTGAGGACCAATCGGCCGAACGGACCGTTGGTGCTCGTCGAGCCTCGGCGACCCGGCCACGAGTACGCCGTCGATCACTGGGTCGGCGACGATCCCGAGGGCCGCCTCGTGATCCTCACCAACGACGACGGCGCCGAGGACTTCGCCGTGATGCTGGCCCCCATCGACGCGCCGGGACGTGCCTCGTGGCGCATGCTCGTCCCCCACCGACCCGGCCGACGGATCGTCGACGTCGAGGCCTTCGCCGGCCACCTCGTGCTCTCCGAGTGGGACGGCGGGCTCCCTGGCCTACGGGTGATCGCCGCCGACGGCGCAGAGCGTCGCATCGAACCTCACGAACCGGTCGGCGGTGTCGAGCCGGGACCGAACCCGGAATGGACCTCCGGCACCGTGCGGTACGAGTTCGAGTCGTATCTGTCGCCTCCGTGCACGGTCGAGCTCGATCTCGCCACCGGGGTGGACACGGTGCGTAAACGCATGCCGGTCGGCGGCGCGTACGACCCCGACCGGTACCGCAGTGAGCGCCGATGGGTGACTGCGGCCGACGGTGCCCGCATCCCTGTCGACCTCGTGCGGCATCGGGACACCCCGGTCGACGGCACGGCGCCGCTGGTCGTCCACGGGTACGGCGCGTACGAAGTGTCGTTGGCACCCTGGTTCTCCCACCACCGACTGTCGCTGTACGACCGGGGGGTGATCGGCGCGTTCGCGCACGTTCGGGGCGGCGGCGAAATGGGGCGGCGCTGGTATCTCGACGGCCGGTGCCGAGCCAAGCCCAACACCTTCTCCGACACCGTCGCCGTCGTCGAGGACCTCCTCGCTGCCGGGTACGGCGCGCCGGGCCGAGTGGCGATCTGGGGCGGTTCGGCCGGCGGTCTTCTCGTCGGCGCCACGATCGCGAAGCGACCCGACCTGTTTGCCGCCGCAGTGGCCGAGGTGCCCTTCGTCGACGTGGTCAACACGCTGGCAGACCCGACGCTCCCGCTCACCGTGAACGAGTGGGAGGAGTGGGGGAACCCGGACGATCCCGAGGACGAGGCGGTCCTGTCGTCCTACGCGCCCTACGAGAACGTCCGGGCCGTGCCGTATCCAGCGATGCTCGTCACCGGGGGCTGGCACGACCCGAGGGTCTCGTTCCACGAGCCGGCGAAATGGGTGGCGCGCCTGCGCGCCACGGTCCCGGACGGCGGCGCCGACCCGTGCCGACCCATCCTGCTGGTCACCGAGCTCGACGCCGGGCACGCCGGGCCGTCCGGCCGGTACGGGGCCTGGCGGGACCTTGCCCGGCAGTTGGCCTTCGTGCTGCGAGCCCTACGGGTCGTCTAAGGAGCGCCGGCGCTGCGCTGGTCGGTTCAGCCGAGCGCTGCCGCCGCGGCCAACACGAGCAGCACGCCGTTGCGGGCGAGCGTCCATGCGCTGATCGGTCGCGCCGACCATCGCCCGAAGCACGCACACACCGGACGACGCCCACGGCGCAGCGCCCGCGCCACGAGCGCGCTGAACACCACGAGCAGACCCACCGCAGCGAGCGCCGGGACCGGACTGGCGATCCCGGCCACGAGGGTTGCGGCGAGCACCACTTCGACGGCCGGCACCGGGCGGGCCAGCCATCGGGGCACGCCGAGCGCCGCCGCATCGGCCGTCCACGTCGGCGCCGCCATCTTGGTGACCGCGGCGACGGCGAACACGGCGCCGAGCGCGACCGACGCTGCGGTGCCGACGACGCTCAACCGGCGAACCCGCCGACCTTGCCCCGGTAGAAGATCATCGGGTCCATGCGGTCGGCGGCGTCGAGGGCGACGACGCGGCCGAGCACGAACCAGTGGTCGCCGGCGTCGAGCACCCCGTCGATCCGGCAGTCGATCCAGGCGAGCGTCCCACCGAGGCGCGGCGAGTGCGTGACCTCCGCCGGGTACCAGTCGACGCCGTCGAACTTGTCGTCGCGCTCCTTCGCGAACCGCCAGCACAACTCGGCTTGGTCCGACGCCAACACGTTCACGCAGAACGACCCCGAACGCTCGATACCGGGCCACGACGAGGAACCCTTGGCGGGCAGGAACCCGACGAGCGGCGGGTCGAGCGAGACCGAGGTGAACGACCCGATCGTGAAGCCGACGGGACCGGTGTCGGTCGCCGCGGTCACCACGGTGACCCCGGTCGGGAAATGCCCGAGCACCTGGCGGAATCGGGCGGGGTCGATCGCAGCGTCGTGCGTCATGCGCCGACCTTACGCCGCGTCGGCCACCGTCAACCGAAGGCCCTCCCGAGCCGTGATCACCTCGACGCCGACGCGTTCCCCGGCCGCTGCGGCGCAGCGCGCGATCTCGTCGAGCGCATCGTCATCACGCTGCGGATCGTGGTGGAACAGCGCCAGGCGCCGCACGCCGGCAGCAGTGGCCACCCGGAGGGCGTAGTCGACCGTGCAGTGCCCCCAGGTGCGCTTGCGCTCGAACTCCGCCGGCAGGTACTGGGCATCGTGGATGAGCAGATCGGCCCCGGCGCAGAGCTCGATGACGCTGTCGGCGACGTGCCAGGACCCGTCCACCGGCTGTTGATGATCGGGAACGTACGCAACGGCTGCGCCATCGGCCTCGATGCGGAACCCAACGGTCGGGCCGACGTGGGGGACCGCACCGACTCGCACCCTCGCCCCGGGAATCTCCATCCAACCCGCCGTCGCTTCCCGGAAGCGGAGGTCGGCGGGCATCATCCCGATCTCGATCGGGAATTGCGGCGGGCGGATCAGGTCGGCGAACACCTCGGCGATGCTGCGCCCGTCCTCCTGCGCGGGTGCGTACACCGTCAGGTCCGATCCGGCGATGAGCGCAGGACCGAAGAACGGGAGCCCCTGGATGTGATCCCAGTGAAGGTGGGAGCACAGCACCGTTGCGCGCAAGGGAACATCGGGCGCTCGGGTGAGCCCGAACAAACGGGCGCCCGTACCGAGGTCCAGGAGGATCGGATCGCCGGCGGTCGGCTCGACCACGACGCTCGAGGTGTTGCCGCCGTACCGGCGCTGGGAGTCGCATGCGCAGGGTGTCGAGCCCCGCACGCCGAAGAAGCTGACGCGCAACTCCACCTCCCCGAGGGGTGCGCATGCGGAACGGACGGGCAAACGGTACGAAGACTGCTCGGGCGTGTAAACGCCAGGTGACGGAAGTCATCGACGCCCGGTACGGTGCAGCCATGGTTTCCGGGGGACCGTCCGAGTCGGCCACTGCACCCGCTTTGCCCGACGGTCTCGTCATCGTGGTGAAGCAGGACTGTGCGACTTGTCGCCTCGTCGAGCCTGTCCTCGGCCGGCTCGCTGCGGGTGACGAGCCGCTCACCGTCTACACGCAGGACGATCCCGGGTTCCCGGCGTCCGTCGCTGCCGTGCACGACGCCGATCTCGCCGTGTCCTGGCACCACGACATCGAGACCGTCCCCACCGTGCTGCGCATCGTCGACGGCGCCGAGGTCGACCGCACGGTCGGGTGGTCGCAGGCGGAGTGGCGGCGGATCACCGGAATCGACGATCTCGGCGCTGATCTCCCGGTCATGCGTCCCGGGTGCGGCTCGCTCTCGGTCGACCCGGACCGGGCCGACGACCTGCGCGTCCGGTTCACCGGTTCCCGGCTCCGGGCCCGCCGAGTGGAGATCGCAGCGCTCGAGGACGAGATGGAGGCGCTGTTCGCCCGGGGGTGGACCGACGGCCTTCCCGTGGTTCCACCGACCGAGGCCCGGGTCCTCGCCATGCTCGAAGGCACCACGCGCGACCCGCAGGAACTCGTCGCCGTCGTCCCGCCCGATCTGATCCCGTGCACCGTGGAGAAGGTTGCGATCAACGCGGTGATGGCCGGGTGCCGACCCGAACACCTCCCCGTGGTGCTCGCCGCCGTCGCCGCAGCGTGCACCGACGAGTTCAACATCCACGGTGTGCTCGCGACCACGATGCCCGTCGGGCCGGTCCTGATCGTCAACGGACCGATCCGGCGCCGTATCGGCATGAACTCGGCGGGCAACGTCCTCGGGCAGGGCAATCGGGCCAACCTGGCGATCGGCCGAGCGCTCCAACTCGTGATCCGCAACGTCGGCGGCGGCCGGCCGCAGGGGGTCGATCGGGCGGCCCACGGCAACCCCGGGAAGCTCTCGTTCTGCTTCGCCGAGGACGAGGAAGGCTCGCCGTGGACTCCGTTGAGCGTGGCGCGCGGGTTCGAACCGGGGCAGGACACCGTCACCTTGTTCCCGGGTGAGGGCCCACGCTGCATCGTCGACCAGCTCTCGCGTGATCCCGAAAGCCTCGCCGGAAGCATGGCGCTCGGGGTGCGTGGCATGCACCACCCGAAGCTGGTGCTCGGGTTCGACGCCGTGCTCGTCATGGGGCCCGAACACGCCCGGGTCTTCGCTGAAGCGGGGTGGGACCGGGAGCGGGTGGTCGCCGAGATCGTCGCCCGGACCGTCACCCCGGGTTCGGAACTCGCGCGCGGTGCCGGCGGGATCGCCGAAGGGGTTCCGGCGTCGCTGGCCGACCGGTCGCTGCCCAAGGTGCGCGACGGTGGGCTGCTGTTGGTGCACGCCGGCGGCGGGGCCGGGTTGTTCTCTGCCATCATCGGGGGCTGGGCCAACGGGGCCGTCGGCAGCCAGCCCGTCACCGTGCCCATCACGTCCTAGGAGCAAGCCGTGACCGTGATCCTCGATCCCACCGGTGAGCAGCAGGTCGCCGAGCGCGGTCTGCTCGCCCGCCCGGTCAGCCTGGCCGGCCTCACCGTCGGGTTGCTCGACATCTCCAAGCCGCGTGGCGACGTGTTCCTGGACCGGCTGGAGCACCGGCTCACCGAGGTGGGTGCCGTCGTCCGGCGCTACCGCAAGCCGACGTTCACCAAGCCGGCCCCGGTCGACCTGCGCCACGAGATCGCCACCCACTGCGAGGTGGTGATCGAGGCGCTCGCCGATTGAGGCAGCTGCACGTCGTGCAGTGTGCACGACATCGCCGATCTCGAGTCACGAGGGGTGCCCGGGGTGTTCGTCGCCTCCGCCGAATTCGTCCAGGCCGCGGAGGCCCAGTCGAAGTCGCTCGGCTTCTCCGCCGTCGCCCGGGTGTTCACCCCTCACCCGATCCAGGACCGCACCGACGACGAGATGCGGGCGTACGCCGACGCAGCGTTCGCCGAGATCGTCGCCCGGGTGACGGACCCTCGCTGAGCGGTCCCGCATAGGTTGCCGGGCATGCGTGCCCGGTCGTTGGTTGCCGCGCTCGTCGTGGCGCTGCTCACCGGAGCGATCGCGCCGCTGCGCGCCGCCGCTGCCGCACCGGTGCGCAGCCCGGCCGTCCCTGACCGTCTGGTGATGATCGGCGACTCCGTGACCAACGGTGCCCGCCGTCAACTCGCCGCTGCACTCGGCCCCAGCTATCCCGAGCTGTCGATCGACGCTGCCGACTGCAGGGGTCTCGTGACCTCGTGCCGCACCTCCTCGCAGCCGACCGCCCCCGATCCCGGGCTGACCGTTCTCGCCCGAGCCACCGACCGGATCGGCGCGCGTCTGGTGATCGCCCTGGGGTACAACGACGTGCCGTCGAGCGCCGACATCGACCGAGCAATCGTCCAGGCGACCGCCACAGGCTTCGCCCAGATCACCTGGGTGGGCCTGTCGACCAGACGGGGTGGGCGCACGGGGCCCTTCGGGCGCTTCAACGAGCGCCTCCGCCGGGCGCAGGCGCGCTGGCCGGGCCTGCAGGTCCTCGACTGGGACACCGCCTCTGCCGGCACCGACCGCTGGTTCGCCGACGACGTCCACCTGACCGCAGCCGGTTCGGCGGCGTTCGCAGCGTTCGTCGCCGACCACCTCGACGTCGTCGTCGGGCCCCGCTGCGAGAGCCGACGGGTCCGAGGCCGGGTGGCGCCGCCGCCGTCACCCCAGCCGACGGCGGCGACCGGACCAGGGGGGTTGGAGGCGGTCACCCCGGTCCGCCGGCTCGACACTCGCACCTCGCTCCCTCTCGGCGCAGGCCGGACCATGTCGATCGAACTGGCGGGTTGGGGTCCCGTGCCGGCATCCGCAACCGGCGTGATGCTCAATGTGACGGCGGTCGATCCGTGCGGCCCGGGCTATGTCACGGTGCACCCCTGTCGGGACGGCGCCCCGCCGCTTGCGTCCAACCTGAACGTCAGTACCGGACAGACGGTCGCCAATCTCGTCGCAGTCGCCCTCGGTGGCGCAGCGGGCCCGGACGGCGCAACCCCCTCGGGCTCGGTCTGCATCACCAGCCAGCCGCAACTCGACGTCGTCGTCGACGTCGTGGGCTGGTGGGGGCCGAGCCAAGGCGGGGTGACAGGTCGTACACCGCAGCGTCTCGTCGACACCCGAGCTGCGACCAAGCCCCGCGCCGGGGGCATCGTGACCGTGGCCGTACCACTCACGGCCGCCGCGGCCGCCGCAGTGGTCACCGTGACGGCCGTGTCCTCCGAGGGCCCCGGATTCGTGACCGCCTGGCCGGCGGACGACGACGGGGTGTGCCGCGACGACGACCGACCGTTCGCTTCGACGCTCAACCCGCTGGGCCCCGATCCCGTGGCGAACCTCGCACTGGTCGGCCTCGGCGCAGGCCGGTTCTGCCTGCTCACCTCGCGCTCGGCCCACCTGATCGCGGACGTGACGGCCACGGTGGGTCCCGGTCCGGCACGCCTGCGCGGCTCGACACCGACGCGTGTGCTCGACACCCGGGACGGGAGCACCCGGGACGGGAGCACCCGGGTCGGCCCGGTCGGTGCGACGGCGGTGGCGATCGAGGCACCGGGTGCGTCGGTGGTGGGTGTCAACCTGACCACTGTCGGATCCGATCGCCCGGGCTACCTGTCGGTCTGGCCGGCAGAAGCGGACGGTTCGTGCGCGGAGCACCGTCGGCCCTACACCTCGGTGCTCAACCACGTCGCCGGCGCGGTCGTCGCCGGGTATGCGGTGGTGGGCGTCGGCGGGCAGGGACGGATCTGCGTGTTCAGCCTCGCCCGGACGGATCTCGTCGTCGACGTGACGGCCATCGGGTCGACGAACTCGTAAAGAACGGCTCCGGTCCGGTCGATGGAACTTGGTGCTCCGCAAGGCCCTGATCGCGGCGTTGGTGTCGACGGCGTTCGTCGTCGTTCCCAGCTCGTCGACCGAAGCGTCCACGTGGCGATCGACGGCCAGTTCCGATCGCATCGTCGTCATCGGTGACTCCGTGGCGAGCAGCGCCCGGCGCGAGATCGAGCGCGCCCTTCGCCCACTCGCCGGGACCGTGCAGATCGACGCGACACCGTGCCGGGGGGTGGCCCGCAGCTGTACGGCTCCCGGCGTGCCCGTGCGACCCGGTTCGGGCCTCGTCGTCGCCGGCCGCACCACCGCCGACGTCGTCGTGGTCGAGCTCGGCTACAACGACACCCCCACGCTCGGGGAGCTCCGGCGCATGACCGGCACCCTGACGGCCCGCGGCGCTCGACGCGTCCTATGGGTGACCCTCCACGAAGGCCGGTCCCGCTACCGAGCCGTCAACGATGCGCTGCGCACGCTGGCCTCGAGCGATCCTTCGGTCGCCCTGCTCGACTGGCGGGCCCAGGCCGCCGATCGACCAGAGTGGTTCACGGACAAGGTCCACCTCAGCCGAGCGGGCGTGACGGCGTTCAGCGCGTTCCTGGCACGAGAGCTCACCGCGCGGCGCTGAACGCCTCAGGCGAGCCGGGCGGTGCCGTCGGCGTCGACGCGGACCAGACCGTCGCGCACCAGGCCCGCCACGATCCGAGCGGTCCGGGCGGCGTCGTCGGGCCACCCGGCGGCTGCGGGGATCTCGGCACGGCACAGCGGGCCGCCTCGCAGGCGGGCCACGAGCCGCCCACGCCCCTGACGGTCGGAACCGTCGAATCGGGACTGCCCACCGCTCACGAAGGCCGAACCGGTGGCAGGGTCCGGGTCGGTATGGCCGCCGAGGTGCCAGGCGCACGCGGCGCGCAGCGGGCAGCCGACGCACCGCCAGATGCGCGCCGTGCAGACCTGCGCGCCGAGGTCCATGAGCACCTGGTTCCACGCCCATGCCTCGCCGGCGGGGAGCCATCCGTCGGCGACGGCCTGAGCCTCCCGGGCCGCCAGGCTCCGTCCAACCACCCGGGCGGCGACCCGGGCGACATTGGTGTCAACCACGGCCTCGTCGGCTTCGAAGGCGTAGGCCCGCACCGCCCGGGCCGTGTAGGGGCCGATCCCCGGGAGCGCGAGCAGATCGGCGAGCGCCTCGGGCAGGCGACCTCCATGACGATCGACACAGACGACCGCTGTGCGATGCAGTTGCACGGCCCGCCGGTTGTACCCGAGCCCGGCCCAGGCCCGGATGACCTCGCTCACGGGGACCGATGCGCACGTCGCCGGGTCCGGGAACTCGGACAGGAATCCCGACCAACGTTCCAGCACACGAGCGACCTGGGTCTGCTGGAGCATTGCCTCGGACACAAGGATGGCCCACGGGTCGCGGGTGTGACGCCACGGCAGGTCCCGCAGATGTACGAGACCCCAGCCCAGCACCTCGGCCGAGTCGAGCGGCGGGGCGATCAGGCCCAGACGTCGGTTCCGTCGTACGGGCGGCGGCGTTCGGGAGCCGACGCCTTCGACCAGACCATCACCTTGCGGCGGAAGTAGCAGACCTCCTTGCCGTCCTGGTTGAACGCCTTGGTCTCCACGGTCACGATGCCTCGGTCACCCTTGGACGTCGGCTTCACCTCGAGCACCCGCGTCTCGGCGTGGATGGTGTCGCCGTGGAACGTGGGGTGCTTGTGCTGCAGGGTCTCCACCTCGAGGTTGGCGATCGCCGCACCCGACACGTCGGGCACGCTCATGCCGAGCACGAGCGAGTACACGAGGTTGCCGACCACCACGTTGCGGCCCTGCGGTGTGCCCGCGGCGTACCAGTCGTTGGTGTGCAACGGATGGTGGTTCATCGTGATCATGCAGAACAGATGGTCGTCGTATTCGGTGATCGTCTTGCCGGGCCAGTGCTTGTAGACGTCGCCGGGGACGAAGTCCTCGAGATGCCGGCCGAAAGGTCGCTCATGCGTGGTCACGAGCGGGCGAGGTTAGGGCGATTCGCTCGGCGGAGGCTCGGACGGAGACAGCAGTTCCACGGTCGGATCAGGGCGGCGGTGGCCGAAGCGCTCGGCCCAGTCGTAGATGCTCTCACCCGACGAGACCACGTCTGCCGTCTCTCGCCGCATGCGGGCGAGCGCTCGCTGCCGGTCGACCTTCCACGGGCCGATGCGGAGCGTGCCGTAGGCGACGACACCGAGCGGGATCGGGAGCCAGAACGCGGCGATCCGGTAGATCGGCACGGCGATCGCGGCCGCGGCGCCGACGGTGAAGAACGCAAGCATCGAGGTGAGCGTGAGTTCGATCACCCCGAGCCCGCCCGGCGTCACCGGGATCGCCGCAGCGACCATGGCGACACAGAACGCGACCACCAGGCTGTCGGGCCGGACCGTCGAACCGAACGCGTAGAGGAACACCCACAGCGACGCCGCGTCGAGCAGCCAGTTGAGCACCGCCCAGACGATCACGCGACGGAGCAGCTCCCGGTCGTTGATCAGCTCACGCACCCGATCGGCGAGGCGACCGACGAGTTGCCCCATGCGGTCCTCGTCCATCAACCGCACCCGGCGGGCGAGCGCCCGCACCGCGCGCTCGGCCTGGCGCTGACCCTTGATCAGCCCGAGAACGATCGCTGCGAACGTGGCCAGGAGGAACACCCCGATGAGCGCAATCGTCACGTAGATCGGACTGACCCCCGACAGCGGGATCGACACGAGCAACGCGATCCACAGCAGCAGGTTGAGCACGACGGCTGAACCGAGGCCGGCGGTGGCCAGTGCGAACCCGGCGTCGGCACCGCGAACACCGCTCAGCACCAGCAGCCGGTAGCCGAGCGCCGAGCCCGCCGCGCTTCCGCCCGGCACCGTGTTCGTCACCGCCTTGGTCGCCAACTGGATCCGCAACAACGTCGGTACGTGGACGGAGTGCCGGGGCAAGCAGGCGGCGGTCAGCTGCGTGTAGGCGACGAGCGCAGCGAACTGCAGACCGAGTCCGGCCAGCAGCAACAACGGGTTGACGGCGCTCAGGCGCGGCAGTGCGTCGAGCGCACCGGCGAGCACGGGCGGCAAGACGTAGAAGAGCACGACCATCAGCAGCAGGATCCGAAGCGTGCGACCGATCCGGCGCCGCACGGGTGAACGGGGCCGATCCGTGGCAGATGCCTCGGAGGACGGCGACTCGGCGGACGCGAGGTGGTCGGGTGGACGGTCCATGGGGACGGACGGCCCGCGCCGGCGGCCCGGGGCGAGCTCAGCGTAACCACCCGCACCGGAGCGCCCGGGCTGCCCGGGTCGTTCAGGCGACGGTTGCGCCACCGAGCACCCAGGTGTCGGTCTCGTCGTACACGACGACGGCCTGCCCCGGGGCGACCCGACGCGCAGGCGATTCGAACACGACGTCGACCCCGTCGATCCGGGCTGCGCGGGGGGCGCCGTGGGCCGAAACCTGTACGAACACCGGTCCGGTGGGGGCACCGGCCGACGACCACGACCAGCTGGCCACCCGGACCACGCCGGTGAGCAGGTCGGCGGCGCCCCCGACGGTCACGACGCCACCGGCGACGTCGACGTCGACGACGTAGCGCGGCGCGCCGCCTCCGGGAAGGCCGAGGCCCTTGCGCTGGCCGATCGTGACGAGTTCGACCGCCGACACGGCGCCGACCGGGCGACCGGCGGTGTCGACGACGGTCCCGGCGCGCAGCGGGATCCGGTCGCCGAGGAACGCCCGGCGACCACCTGTGGAACTGATGAAGCACACGTCCTGGCTGTCGGGCTTGGCCGCGGTCCGCAGCCCGAGCCGGGCGGCTTCGGCCCGTACATCGGCCTTGGTCGAGTCGCCGACGGGAAACAGGATCCGATCGAGGTCGTCCTCGACGAGCACGTGCACGACGTAGCTCTGGTCCTTGGCCCGGTCGGCCCCGCGAGCGAGGCCGGGTGCACCGTCGGGCCGGGGAGTGATGCGGGCATGGTGGCCGGTAGCGACTGCATCGAAGCCGAGGGCCCGAGCCCGGCGATTCAGCCGATCGAACTTGAGGTGTCGGTTGCACTCGATGCACGGGTTCGGCGTGGACCCGGCGGCGTGAGCCGCCACGTACGGGCCCACCACGTCGCGGGCGAAGTCGTCACCGAAGTTGAACACCACATGGTCGATCCCGAGCTGCTGGGCGACGCGCCGGGCGTCATCGACATCGGACACCGAGCAGCAGCCGGTGTCGCTCTCGCCACCCCAGAGCTTCATCGTCACACCGACCACCTCGTGGCCGGCCTCGACGAGCCGGGCGGCGGCTACCGCGGAATCGACACCCCCGGACATCGCGGCGAGCACCCTCACGGGGCACCCCGGCGCAACTGGGCCACGGCCGTGGGCACAGCCGCAAGCGTCTCATCGACGTCGGTGTCGGTGGTGGTGACCCCGAGCGTGAACCGGACCGCACCGAAGGCTGCGGCGCGGGGGACACCCATGGCACCGAGTACGTGGCTCGGCTCCATCGCGCCCGAGGCACACGCCGAGCCCCCGGACGCGCAGATCCCGGCCCGGTCGAGCAGGTAGAGCAGTGCCTCGTTCTCGATCCCGTCGATGAGTACGTGGGCGTTGCCGGCGGTCTTCGCCTCGGCCGGGACGGTCTCGACGAGACCGGGAACCGACGCCCGCAAGCCGGCGACCAGCCGGTCGCGCTGGGCGGCGACGCGGGCGACGGTCGCCGGACGCTCGGCGACCGTGCGCCGGAGCGCCTCGGCCAGGCCGACGATCCCGGCGACGTTGTGGGTCCCTGACCGCCGCTCGTGCTCCTGACCGCCCCCGACGAGGACGGGGGCGACGGCGATGCCGTCGCGCACCACGAGCACCCCGACCCCCTTCGGACCGCCGAACTTGTGGGCGCTCACCGAGACCAGTGTCGCCGATTGCGCCGCTTGGGCCACGTCGATCCAGGGGGCGGCGTGGACCGCATCGGTGTGGACCACGGTGCCCGGGGCGTGCCGGGCGACGGTGGCGACCACGGCATCGAGCGGCTGGACGGTACCGACCTCGTTGTTCGCCAACATCACCGACACGACCCCGACCGGGATACCCGACCGGCCCAGCGCGTCGAGTTCGGCGGCGAGTCGATCGAGGTCGATCCTTCCCTGATGGTCGACACCGACGATTCGCCCGCCGGCCCGCTCGACGGCATGCAGCACAGCGTGGTGCTCGACGGCGGAGCACACCGCCACCCCTCCCCGGACGGCGAGCACGCCGGCGATCGCCTGGTTGTCCGCCTCGGTCCCGCCGCCGGTGAACACCACCTCGGAGGCTCGGCAGCCGAGTGCATCAGCGACCACGTCGCGGGCCTCGTCGATGGCGAGACGGGCCCGGCGGGCCAGCGTGTGCGAGCCGGAGGGGTTGCCGTAGTGGTCCCGCAGGTACGGGAGCATGACCTCGAGCGCCTCCGGGCGCAGCGGCGTGGTGGCCGCATGGTCGAGGTACACGGGCACGGTCCGAGACGCTACGTGCTACAACCCGGCCTTGTGCAGGGGTACGGACCGTCCTCGTACGGCGAGGGCATGGCCGAGGTGTACGACGACTGGTACGCCGACGTGTCCGACGTCGAGGCCACCGTTGCGCTCCTGCGCACGCTGCACGCCGCCGGACCGTCCGGCCCGGTACTCGAACTCGCGGTCGGCACCGGCCGCCTCGCCGTACCGCTCGCAGCCGCCGGCCTCGACGTCCACGGCGTCGACGCCTCACCGGCGATGCTGGCCCGGCTGGCGCAGCGACCTGGCGGCGACGCCGTCCACGCCACCCTGGGGGACATGGCCGACGAGGATCCGCAGGGGCCGTTCGCGCTTGCGTTCGTGGCCTACAACAGCCTGTTCAACCTGACCTCCGCCGAGGAGCAGGCCCGTTGCATCGCCAACGTGGCCCGCCGCCTGCTCCCCGGCGGCTGCTTCGTCGTCGAAGCCTTCGTACCTGACCCGACCTTCGCCGGTCCGGGCGAGCACG
>JBEIFW010000004.1:0-46542 GCA_040382215.1 Acidimicrobiales bacterium | reverse complement strand
GCGGCGGCTTCGGCTTCGTGGTCATGCTCGTGGTCCTCGTGGTGGTTTTCTTCATCGCGATGAACAACTTCAAGTCGACGGCTCCGGCCGCGGTTCGGCCGGCGATGCGTCGTCGGCCGTGGCGCCCGTGCGCGCCCGCAACCAGTCGAACAGGCCCATGGCTCAACGACCTTGGGCGAGGCGCTCCGCCTCGGCCACGAACCGCCGCCGCAGCGGGTGTTCGAGATCGAGGATGTCGTCGAGCGGCCAGTGGTAGTGGAAGGCGAGGAACGCCGCTTCCCAGTAGAGCCGGTCCGAGGCGTTCCTCACGGTTCCCCCAGGCGACCACCGGCCAGGTCGACCGTCAACTCGTGTTTGCAGGCGGGGCAGACCACCCGGGCCCGCGTGTGGCCCTCGGTGTTGATGCGGCGGTACAGGTCCTGCAGGAAGGCCAGGTCGGTGGCGAACAGGCCCTCGATCGTCCCGGCGTGGACATCGGTGATCGTTCCCAGCCGCTCGATGACCCGGGCGAGCAACACGACCGTGAGATAGGCGGGGTTCTCCCGGACCCGGTCGTCGAGCAGGGGCACCAACTCGTCGCGCGCCGTAGCCAGGCGCATCACCCCGTCCCGGTGGAGACGCCCGCCGCTGTCGACGTAGCCGCGGGGCAGCACGAAGCTGAACTCCGTGCGCAGCTCGTAGGGCTCCTCGCGCGGCGCCGGTGCCGTCGGCGAACCCTCCTCGGGCCCGTCGGCGCCACCGGACGCAGACGCGAAGGACCGCCGCATCACTCGGGCTGCAGGGCTTCGTACGTGATCACCAGTTTCTCGGTGACCACGCTGGTGTCGCCGGCCTTCAGCGTGCCCAGCTCAAGGCTCTTGGGCCAAGCGGCAGTCAGCTTGTACCGCTTGATGGCCACGCCCTCGTAGTCGTACACGATGATCGAGCCGCCCTTGCGGGCGTCGTTCATCTTCCCGAAGTGGGCGGCCTTGATCCACTTCTCGAAGCTGGAGTCCGCGGTGAGGGCCCGGGTGAGGGTGACCTCACCGGCCTTCGGACGCCCGGGCAGCTTCTTGTTGATGAACTTCCCGTCGGGCGAGTTGGCCTTCATCTCGATCGTGTCCTGCTCGATCTTGAGGCCGCTCACCTCCTGGATGTGCTTGATCACGATGCCGTCGATCTCCAAACCAAAGGAGTGGCCGACGGCGCCGTCGAGATCAGGAAGCGCCATGATTGATCACCTCGAAGTCGTTGTGGGCGTGTATCGGCGTCACTCGGCGAGCGCAGCGCCGCCGGAGAACTGGGACAGGCGGAAGATCACGAACTCCGCCGGCTTGACCGGCGCCACGCCGATCTCGCAGATGAGCTGACCGAGGTCGACCGACTCGGGCGGGTTGGTCTCACGGTCACACTTGACGAAGAAGGCTTCGTCCGGGGTGAGGCCGAACAGCGCGCCCTTGCGCCACTCGTTGGTGAGGAACGCCGAAATCGTGCGCCGTACCCGGGCCCACAGGGCGTCGTCGTTCGGTTCGAACACCACCCACTGGGTCCCGTTGAGGATCGACTCCTCGAGGTAGTTGAACAGACGCCGCACGTTCAGGTAGCGCCACTCGGGATCGCTCGACAGCGTGCGCGCACCCCACACCCGGATCCCCCGACCGGGGAAGGAGCGGATGCAGTTGACCCCGATCGGGTTGAGCAGCTCCTGCTCACGCGAGGTGAGGCTGCACGCGAGGTCGACCACGCCGCGCACCACCTCGTTTGCCGGCGCCTTGTGCACGCCCCGGGTGTCGTCGTTGCGACCCCAGATCCCGGCCACGTGGCCCGACGGCGGCACGAAGACGTTGGCGTTCACCGCCGGGTCGTACACCTTGATCCAGGGCCAGTAGAGCGCTGCGTACTTCGAGTCGTACCCGGCGACGTCGGTGCGCCAGTTGGCGACCTTCTGCGGATTGAGATCGGGGGGCGGGTCGAGGACGGCCACCCGATCGCCCATCAGCTCGCAGTGGGCGATCATCGCCAACTGCACGGCCTTGACCCCTTCGAGCGTGAGCAGACCCTTCTGGTAGGCCGCCATCACGTCGGGGACGCACACCATCGTGATCTCGTCGATCGCCTCGAGCCCACCGAAGCCGGTGCGGTCGGCCGCGTCGCCGATGTAGTCCGACGGGTCGAGCTTGGCCGGGGTGGCCGAGGCCGCACCCCCGGCGAGAGCGACCGTGCCATTGGCCGGCCGGACGGCAGGTGCACCGGCCACCTCGGCGAGTTCGATGAGCTGGCTCGCCGCCTTCACGACGGTGACGGCGCTCTGCTTGCCCCGACCGCTGGTGAGGTTGTCGTGCTCCTCCACGACGCGACCGTCGCGCTTGACCACGAGCTTGAAGGCCTCCTCGCCCCCCTCGCTCGCGTCGGTGACCTCGACGCTCAGACCATCGCCGGTCGGGCCGGCCTCGAGCGCCCGCACCGAGTAGCGGGCCTTGCTGCCGTCGCCGAGCGCACCGAGGATCCCCTGGGCGTTCGGGGCGGCGCCACCTGCGCCGACCCGGACGACGAAGCAGTTGCCGCCACCGTTGAGGAAGTAGCCGTAGACGGCGTGGGCCAGATAGCCGTCACCGGTGAAGTCGCCGAAGGTGTCGACGAACTGCTTCCAGTTCGACACCAGGGTGGGGGTGTTGGCCGGGCCGCGGGCGGCAAGACCGACGAAGGCCGCCACCGCCGTGTCGACGCCCTCGATGGGCGCCGAACCGGACGGCTTCTCCTCCACGTACACACCGGGCGAGAGATAGGTAGGCATGAACCCCCCACGAGGACACGAGAACCAGGGAAGGCTCGCTGCTCGGCAGGTTCACGACAACGGTTCGGGGGACGGGCACAGGGGAAGGCACCGGTGCCCGTTCGGGCAATCGAGCCGTGCGACGTCAGGTCTTGACGGTGGTGGCCACGACGATCTTGCTGACGTCGACCGGGTTCTTCAACACGATGTCCGGCGTGATGAAGACCGACTTGCAGCTGATCCCGACTGCGGAGTCCCGGGCCACCTCGGTGACCACCGTCGTGGTCGGCCCGCCACCGGTCGAGCCGGACGTGGTCGGCGTGGGCGTCTGCGAGGTCACGGTGTCGGTGTCCTTGCACCACGACGAGACGGTCGCCTTCAGGTTGACCGCCGTGAGCGCAGCCTTGGCCTGCGCGATCGTCTTGCCGACCAGGTTCGGTACCGGCACCGGAGGCCCGCTGGAGACGGTCATCTCGACCGCCGAGCCCTCGGACTGGGACGTCCCCGCACCCGGCGAGACCGACACGACGCGCCCGACGGCGACGGTCTTGCTCGGTTCCTTCTTCGTCGTCACGGACAATCCGACCGCTTGGATGGCCGCCGTGGCCTCGGCCTCGGTCTTGTTCGCCACGGCGGGCACGGCAACCTTCCTCGTGCCGATCCCGACCACCAGCTGCAGCGTGGTACCGAGCGGGGCCTTGGTGGACTTCGCCGGGAGGCCAGTGGCGACGACGTCGACGACCTTGCCGAGCTTGGCGTTGTCCCCGGTGACGTCGACCGTCTTCGTGCTCGACAACACGGCGAACCCTGCCGCCTTCAGGTCCGCCGTCGCCGCATCGGGCGCCGCGCCGATGACCGATGGGATGTCCTTGAGCGGCGGGCCGGACGACAACACCAGTGTCACCGCCTTGTTCTTCTCGAAGTCGGTCCCGGCGGCCGGGATCGTCTGTGCCACCGAGTTGGCAGCGAACTCGGTGCTCTGCACCTTGGACGGCGCTACCTCGACCTTCTGGAACCCCTGCTGCGTGAGGAAGGCCGACGCGTCCTCGGGCTTCATGCCCAGCAGGTAGGGCATCGGCAGCTTCCCGGGGGCCACCGACATGATCAGCTTCACCGTCGCGCCCTTGGCCACGGACTGTCCGGCTGCCGGCGATACCTCGACCACCCGGTCGGGCACGGCGGCCTCCACGGTGCGCACGTCCTTCTCGGCCACGAGACCCTTGCTGGCCAGGGTCGCCTGTGCATTCGCGAAATCGAGGCCCTCGAGGGCGGGGACCACGACGGCGACCGTGCCTGCCCCGAGGAACACCTTCACCGTCGAGTCCGGCTTCACCTTCTCTGCGGCGGCCGGTTCCTGGCGCACCACCCGCCCCTCCGGCTGGTCGGGGATGCGCTCGGCAGCGGCCTCGACCCGGAGCTTCAGTGCGGTCAGCTGTCCCTGGGCCTGGTCGAGGGTGAGCCCGCTGAGATTCGGCACGGCGACGGGCTCATTGGCATCGCTCTTGCTGAGCTGGCGCAGCAGCAGCGGCACGCCGAGCGCCAGGAGGATGGCGAGCACGCCAGCGGCAACCGGCAGCAGCCACTTGGGCAGCCGGGCGATCTGGGTGTACGTGCCCTGGGTCTGCGCCTGGGGCTTGCCGTCGACCTCGACCGAGAACGTGTGGCGCTTCGGCTGGCCGATCCAGAGACGTCGTTGCGGCAACGCCCGCAGCGGCACGGTCAGGTCGGCGCCAGGAGCGAGCTCGACGTTCGGCGGCAGACCGAAGCGCACCTGCTCGGATCGATCCGTGGCCGAGATCGCCACGTTCCGGGCGACATTGCCACGGTTGGCCAGGAGCAGCCGATGCTCACCGAGCTTCTTGCCCTCGGACTCGGGTGGGGTCAGCTGCGCAACGAGGTCGTCGAAACGCCCGACCTCGAGTGCACCGGACTGCGTGGCACGCACCGAGGCGTCCAGAGTGGAGGACGCGACCACGTTGAAGGTCCGCCGCCCCGGCGCCGTCGACGGCGTGCGGGGCGGCGCGATCCGCACGTGGACCTCGGCGTCGTCGTCGACGTAGAGGTTGAGCGCCGGTGGCTCGATCGTCACCCAGTCCGATGGCAGATCCGGAACGGTGACCGACACGTTGTCGACGATCGTGCCGGTGTTGCGCACCCGGAGCGTGGCGAGCACCACCGAACCCGGCTGCACCACGAGCTCGCTCGGCGTGAGCACGGTGGTGATCCCGCCGCGGTCCCGGGGCACCGTGGGCGTCGGACCGGTGGCGGGAGGCGGCGGGGGGGGCACGACGCTCGTGGGCCGAGTGATCGGTGGTGGCGGCGGGATCGACGGCCCCCCGAGCGGCGGCATAGCCGGCAGGGGAGCCGTCGGCGGAACCTGCGGGTTGACTGCGGTAGGCGCCGACGACCAGTCGAGATAGGCGTTGCACGACGGGTTGCGACAGAACACCGTGCCGGGGTCGTTGGCCTGACCGCACCGCTCGCAGTTCATCGTCGCTCCTCGACCGCTCGTGGCACGGCATCGTAGAGAGTGTCACGACCCTACGATCAGCGCGGTGAGCACCCCGTTGCCGCCCCCGGTGCCGAGTGGAACGCCTGCCGGGTGGTATCCCGACCCGTGGCAACAAGCGGCATGGCGGTGGTGGGACGGTCGATCGTGGACCCCCCACGTCGGGGGAGGACGCGCAACGACCAGCCCTGCCACCCCTCGGCGGCCCCGCCTGCCGGCGTGGCTGAGTCCGCCGGTGATCGTCGCCGCCGTCCTCGCCGTCCCGGTACAGGTACTCGCCCTGATCCTCGCGCCCGCAGCGACGCTGCTCGCCGTCGTGCCGTTGGCCGTCGTGTTGCCGACCCTCGCCTGGCTCGACCGGGTCGAGCCCGAGCCACGTGGGGCGCGGATCCACGCGCTGCTGTGGGGCGCGACGGTCGCCGTCGTGATCTCGGCGATCGTCAACAGCCTCGTCGCAGTCGGGGCCGGCGAGGACGTGGCGGCCGTCGCCTCGGCACCGCTGGTGGAGGAGTTCACCAAAGGGCTCGGCGTCTGGTGGGCGGTCCGTCGGCGCGAGCTCGACAGTGTCATCGACGGCCTCGTGTACGCCGGCTGGGTGGCCGCAGGATTCGCGGCGGCTGAGAACGTGCAGTACTTCGTGATGGCCGCCGGGGACGGCTCGCTCGTCGCCACGTTCGTCCTACGCGGCATCGCGACGCCCTTCGCGCACCCGTTGTTCACTGCGTGGATCGGGGTGGCGATCGGGTTGGCCGTCTCGCGTGGGCGGCCCCGGCTGGCCGCGGCGATCCCCGGCTACCTCGCCGCCGTCGCGCTGCATGCCGCCTGGAACGGCTCATTGGTCGCCTCGAGCAACGGGGCCGGGCTGCTGCTGCTGGCCATCGCCGTGTTCGTCGCCATCTTCGTGACGACGGTGCTGATGGTGGTCCGGCTGCGTCAACGGGAGCGGCGGCGGATCCTGGCCACGATCCCGGTCCTCGCCGAGCGGTACGGGATCCCGGTCGAGCAGCACGCCGTCCTCGCAGACTGGTCGACGCGCCATCGCGTGCGTCGGCAGCTCGCGCGGGCCGACCGGCGACGGTTCGACGACCTCTACGCAACGCTCGCCCGGCTGGTGATGCTCCATGACCGACCAGGCGGCATCGACCCGGTGACCGAGGCTCGGCTTCTCGAACGTCTCCGCTCCACAGGACCCAAGCCGGGCTGAGATGGCGGTGCCGGTCATGGCCGTGGACCACGCCGGTGCGCTCGATCGGTGGGCGGCGTGCACGACCTCGGAGGCCTGCACGACCTCGGAGGCCTGCACGACCTCGGAGGCCTGCACGATCTCGGAGGGGTCACGTTCGGTGGAGACGATGGGACTCGAACCCACGACCTTCTGCGTGCAAAGCAGACGCTCTAGCCAACTGAGCTACGTCCCCGAAGGGCTACCGGACTCTATCCGGCCGCACCCGGGTTGACCGAGGGCTACGGCATCATGCTCCCGAGGGGAAGGAACCCCGTGGCGATCGAGGCGTTCCGGGCATCGATCGCTCCGAGCATGTCGGGGTGGGTGACGATCCAGAAGCGCTCCGTGCGGATCCCATCGACGACCATCCCCGCCACCTCCGCCGGGTCGAGTGCGATCGTGGCGAAGATGTCCTTCAGCGTGTCGTTGCGAGCGGTGGCCTCGCCGCCCTTGCGCCGCTCGTTGCGCAGTTCGGCAGGTCGGTTGCGCTGGCTGGTGAGGATGTTGGTGCGCACCCAACCCGGGCACAGCACCGAGACGTGCACCGGCGACCCGGCCTGGTGCAGTTCGACCGCCAGCGACTCCGACAGCCCGACGACGGCGAACTTCGACGCGCAGTACGGCCCGATGCCGGCCGAACCGGCCAGGCCCGCCAGTGACGCGGTGTTGACGATGTGCGCCGGCTCACCGTGAGCCGTCAGGTGGGGCAAGAAGGCGTGGACACCGTGCACCACCCCCCAAAGGTTCACCTCGATCACCCAGCGCCAATCGTTGAGCGTGGTGGTGGCGAGCAGACCGCCACCACCGATGCCGGCGTTGTTGCACAACACGTGCACCCGGCCGAAGCGCTCGATCGTCGCATCGGCAAGGGCCTGCACCGCCTCGGCCGATCGCACGTCGACCACGCGCCCCATCACCGTGGCGCCACCCGCCGCCAGGGACTCGACGGCAGCGTCGAGCGGGCCCGGCTCGACGTCGGCGAGCACCACCGACATCCCCTCTGCGGCAAAGCGCGTGGCCAGGGCCAACCCGATCCCGCTCGCTGCGCCCGTCACGACCGCCGTCCGTCCTGCGAGTTGCTCCATCCGGGCAACCTAACCCTCCGGCCGGGCCGGGGGCCGGTGCCCGGTTGGGGCGGGTTCGACCGGCGTCGTAGCGTTCGTGTATGCGGCTCGGCTTCGGTTCCTTTCTCGCCCCCCACCATCCGCTCGGCGAGTCGCCGACGTTGCTGCTGCGGCGCGACCTCGACTTCGTCGCTCATCTCGACGCTCTGGGCTTCGACGAGTTCTGGTGTGGGGAACATCACTCCTCGGGCTGGGAGATGATCGGATCGCCGGAGCTGTTCCTCGCCGCCGCCGGCGAACGCTCCCACCACATCCGCCTCGGCACCGGGGTGGTCTCGCTGCCGTACCACCACCCGTTCAACGTGGCGCAGCGGATGGTGCAACTCGACCACCAGACGCGCGGTCGGGTCATCCTCGGCACCGGGCCCGGCGCGCTGCCCTCCGACGCCTGGATGCTCGGGATCGACCCGGCCACCCAGCGCGACCGCCAGGACGAAGCGATCGGGGTGATCAAGCGGCTTCTGGCCGGTGAGGTCGTCAGCCACGAGTCGCCGTGGTTCACCCTGCGCGACGCGCAGTTGCAGATCCTGCCGGTGCAGGAGCGGTTGCCGATGGCCGCCGCCTCGTCGCTGAGCCCCTCGGGCATGACGCTCGCCGGCAAGCACTCCATCGGGGTGCTGTCCATCGCGTCGAACTCCTCCGAGGGCCTTCAGGCCCTCCCCACGCAATGGTCCTTCGCCGAGGCTGCGGCGCACACCCACGGCGGCGTGGCCGACCGGTCGCAATGGCGGGTGCTCATGTCGTTCCACATCGCCGAGAGCCGCGAACAAGCCCGGGCCGAGGCGGCCGACGGGCTGCAGCGGTGGCACAACGAGTACAACGTGAAGATCCTCGGGCGCCCGAACGCCGTGCACGTCGAGAACAAGTGGGAGTTGCTCGAGCAGATGACCGACCGGGCGGCCGGCGGTGGTGCGGTCATCGGCACACCGGACGATCTCGTCGCAGCGATCCGCGACCTTTACGAGCTCACCGGTGGCTTCGGCACGCTCATCGGCTTTGCGCACGATTGGGCCAACCGGGAGAACACCTGGCGGTCCTGGGAGCTGATCGCCCGCTACGTGATCCCCGAGGTGAACGGCCAACTGCGCAAGCTGCGAGCTTCGGCACAGTTCCTTATCGATCGGCAGGCCGAGCTCATGGGGGGTGCATCGGCTGCCGTGATGCAGAAGATCCTCGGCAACGAGTCGGCGGCTGCGGCGCTCGCCGTCACCCTGCAGCAACGTCAGGCCAACCAGGCATGGCGACCCGGCGCGTCACCGGAGACGGCCGCGGCCAACGGCTGAGCTACTGCTCCTGGAACACGTGGAGACGGCCGACGTAGCAGGCCACCCACACCTGTCGGGTTTCGGCGTCGTAGGTGATCCCGATCGGATTCGTCGACACCGGGAGCACGGCCGTCACGGCCATGTCCGAGGTCCGCACCTGCGCGAACGACGACCCGAAGTAGTTCACCACGTACAACGTCGAGCCGTCCGGCGTGAGCACGGCGCTGCGGGGCGTGTTGCCGGTGACGGCTCGACCGACCACCGCACCCGTCGCCGTGTCGATCTTGGCCACCTGGTTGTTGCCGGCCAGCGTCACGTAGAGCCATCGACCGTCGGGGGAGAGGTTGGCGTGCCGGGGCTGGGTGCCCAGACCCGTGAACCGGCGGGTGACCGTGCCCGTCTCCAAATCGACGACCGCCACGACGTACGCGCCCATGGCGGCGATGTAGGCCATCTTCGAGTCCGCCGTGATGGCGACGCCCCGGGGGTTGCGTCCGATCGGGACGCGGCGCACCTCGCGCCCGAGCGTCAGGTCGACGATGCTCACGTCGTCGCCGCACCAATTCGACACGACGAGCCAACGGCCGTCGGGGCTGGCGGCCAGGTACTTGGGCACCTTGCCCACGGGAATCACCTGATCGATGGTCAACGACGCCAGGTCGACCCGGTACACCGTGCTCGAACCGACCGGGTCGCTCGGCAAGCAGTCGTCGAACCCCTCGGGTCCGTCACCCGGGCCGTACATCGCATAGTTGCTCACGTACATCGAGCGGCCGTCGGCCGACACCGTCGCCTCGACGGGTGCGCCGGGTCGACCACCGACGTTGTCGGAGATGGTCCGTACCAGCCGGAGGTCGCGGTCGTAGACCGTGATCGTGTGCGAATACATCATGTTCTGGGCGAAGAACAACCCGGTCCCGGTAGCAACGACCGACTTGGGCGAGATGCGTTCCCCGACCACCCCGAGCGGCACGAGGGGACCACCCGAGGGCGCGTTCGGCGGTGGCGGCGCCACGAGGGGGACACCGGACTCTGCGGGCACGGGTGGCCCGGTGAACCATCCAGCGAGATCGCCGACGAGTTGCGTCGATCGTTGGGCATACAACGAGATCGCGTTCGTCGAACCGAGTCGCACGAGTGCGAGATTGGCCCTCGTCTGCCACGTCTGCTCGAGGTTGAGGTTCGACGTGCCGGGCCATGCCGTTCCCGCCGGGTACGCCGTCACGAAGCCGGGGCGGGTCGATTCGGTGGCGGTCAGGTTCATCAGCACGGCCGCTGCGGTTCCCGTCGGCAGGCCCGGCACGGGCACGTCGGCGCGCCACGAATCGACCGGCCGCGTCATGCCGAGATTGGATCGCGTGTCGAGGAATCGGGACGGTGCCACCGGCACGAATCGGCCCGAGTCGGCGACGGCGGCGGTGGGTCCCGTGAACATCCCGAGGAGGTCGACGACGAGATGTGTTCCGCTTTGGCTGAACACCCGGATATCACCGGTCGGACCGACCGGCACCACGGCGAGGTTCGACACCGTCTGCCCGGCCCGCTCCACGTTGAGATTCGACGCCAGTGGACGCTGCGCCCCGTCCGGGTGCACCGTGAGGAACCCGGGGGCGAGGGCCTCGGTCGCCGTCACGTTGACCACGACGGCCGATGCGCCAGGCGTTCTGGCCGCGACCGGAACGACGACGCTGTCGACCCGGCTCAACGGACGACCCGAGCGGGTGTCGAGGACCCGGACCGGTCCGACCGGTTCGAAGCGCCCGTCGGCGACCGGGGACGCGGCGTCGACGAACACCCCGGAGAGATCGACGACGACATGCAGGGAGCGCTGGACGAACAGCTCGAGCGCACCCTGACTCCCGGTGCGCACGACCGCAGCGTTCGCCAGTGTCTGGTCGGCCCGCTCGACGTTCAGGTTGGACGCCAACGGCCGGGGCGTGTCGGCCGGCCAGACGGTGACGAACCCCGGACCCGTCGTCTCCGTGACGGTCACCGTGACGACGGCTGCGAGCACCCCGGAGCCCGGAACGACCACTCGGACCGTCCCACCGTCAGGCACCCGGGCTCCGCCAGTGCGCGTGTCGAGCAGGCGTTGCGGTCCGACCGGGATCAATCGGGTCGCGCCCGGCACAGCCGCCGCCTGCAGCATCGGCGGCGACGCCGAACCACCCGCCCCAGACGGCGCGACCGGCGCAGACGGTGCCGCGGCACCCGTTGCGGCACCCGCGGAGGACGGCACCGCAGGAGCGTCCGCCGCCGCCGGAGCCGCCGACTGCGGTGCCTGGCATCCGCTCGCCGTCGCGAGGACAGCACAGACGACGGTGCCCCAGAGCCTCAGTCCGCGTCGCAGACCTGGTGCGCCTTTCCGTGATCGTCCCGACGCCTCACCGCTCGGGCCTCAGGGAGCACGAGGCTCACGAGGAGGCCCCGGAACGCAGCGTGCGCCCGGCGAAGACGCCGGTGTGCTCGCCGTGCTCCATGAAAACCTGGCCGTTGACGATCGTGGCGTCGTAGCCACCGCCCCGCTGCACGTACCGGCCGGCGCCACCGGGGAAGTCGCGCACGTACTCCGGAATCGGCAGGTGGAGGCCGTCGAAATCGATCACGTTCAGGTCGGCGTAGGCGCCGGGTGTCAACCGGCCCCGACCGGCGAGCCCGAACAGGTCTGCGGTGTCGGACGTGAGACGTCGGACCGCCTCCTCGATCGTCCACCGCTGCTTCTCCCGGACCCAGTACGTGAGGAAGAACGTGGGCTGCGAGGAGTCCATGATCTGCCCGACGTGGGCACCGGCGTCGGCCAGGCCGAGGGTGACCACCGGGTCGTCGAGCATCTCCTGCACCGCGTCGAGCGACTGGTTCAGCGCCGGGTAGTTGAGCACCACGGCGCCGTCGGTCTCATCCACGAGGGCGAGGAACGCCTCGGCCACCGACACCCCCCGCCGGGCCGCTTCGGCGGCAAGCGAACGAGCCGGGTCGAGGTCGTAACGAGCCTCGCCCGGTGACAACACGTAGATCCCGGCAGCGTCGATCGGCAACGGACGGGTCTCGGCCTCGGCCACGAGTGCCGCCCGGTGCTGCGGATCGCGAATCACCGCCAGGCGCTCGGCCGGGGAGCGCTCACCCAGCGCCCGCCACGACGGGTTCAGGTCGAACGGCGTGCGGTTGTCGAGGGACCACAGGATGCCGACCCCGCGCGCCGTGGTCTGCGGACGCACGACGGCACCCTGCGCGTTCTCCTCCTTGGCGAAGTCGACGACCCGCCGGTAGAGGTCGGGGCGGCGGTACGAGTGGGTGAGCCCGAAGCTCACCGGCCGCCCGCTGCGCCGGCTCACCTCGCCCATCCAAGCCAACTCGGCCCGGGTGTTCGGATAGCCGTCGGTGTCGCGCTCACCGAGTCGGGACGCTGATTCGAACACCCCGCGACCGTGACGACCGAGGACGTCGGCGATGGCGTAAAGCTCCTCGACCGCAGCGAAGGTCCCCGGTACCGGGCGGCCGTCGGGCACCTTGTGCAGGAATGTGCGCGACGTCGAGAACCCGAGCGCACCGGATCCGATGGCTTCGTCGACAAGCTCACACATCGCTGCGAGGTCGTCGACCGACGCCGGGGTTTCGTCGAGGCTGCGCTCGCCCATCGCCGCGACGCGCACCGCACAGTGCCCGACCATGCCCCCGATGTTGAAGCCCTTCGGCAGCGTGTCGATCCAGCCGAGGTACTCGCCGTAGGTCCGCCACGTCCACGGCATCCCCTCGAGGATGGCGTCGCGGGGGATGTCCTCGACCGACTCCATCATCTCGGCGAGGAACGGCGCTCCGTCGTCGCGCACCGGAGCGAACGTGACCCCGCAGTTGCCGAGCACGGCGGAGGTGATGCCGTGCCAGCAGCTCGACGTGCCCACGTGGTCCCAGGCGATCTGGGCGTCGAGGTGCGTGTGGATGTCCACGAAGCCGGGCGTGACGAGACGCCCGTCGGCGTCGATGGTGCGCGTCGCCGTGCCGTCCCATCCGGGCTCGACGGCCACGATCCGATCGCCGGCCACGGCGACGTCGGCCCGGCGGGCCGCGGCCCCCGTGCCGTCGACCACGGTTCCCCCTCGAACGACGAGATCGACTCGCATCGCGTTCCCCATATCTCACGATTGGCTCTCCCGATCATTGCAGCAGCGCAGCGGGCCGACCACCTTCTCCATTCGGAACGGCTAGGGTCCGGCGGTCCTCGCACCGGTCGTGCTCGCCCCGAGGAGTCCCCGTGGCCGCTGAGCTCATCTACGCGTTCCGGGTCATGCGCCTCACCCTGCTCGACGCCGACGGTGCACCGATCGGTCGGCTCGACGACGTCGTGCTCGCCCCCGGCCAGGCCGCGAAGCCGCCTCGGGTCGTCGGGTTCGTCGCCACCAGCCAGCGAAGGCGCATCTTCGTGAACGCAAACCGCGTTGCCGCGCTCGACAACGACGGTGCCCACCTGCGGTCCTGGGATCTCGATCTCAACCCGTTCAAGCCGCGCGCCGGCGAGATCCTCGTGTCGGCCCTCATCGATCGGCGGGTGGGCGAGGAAGCGGTCTCCGACATCGCCCTCCGCCCAGTCGCCGGGCGGACCTTGTCGTGGGAGGTCGCCCGGGTGCGCCTCGCCCGGCGGAACCCGCTGCGCCGCCGCCGCAGCGAACGGGTGGTCGACTGGGAGGAGGTGGCCGAGCTGTTCGCCACCTCGACGCTCGCCGCCGAGGCCGCCCGCCTGCGCGAGTTGCACCCCAGCGACGTCGCTGCGGCACTGCGGTCCCTCCCTCTCACCCAGCGCCGCCAGTTGGCCGCCATGCTCGACGACGAGGGGCTCGCCGACCTCCTCGAGGAGTTGCCCGAGGCCGAACAACTCCGGCTGATCGAAGGACTCGACATCGAGCGGGTCGTCGCCGTGCTCGACGAGATGGAATACGACGACCTCACCGACCTGTTGGCCGAAATGCCGGGCGAACAACGCAGCCGGATCATCGCCGCCATGGAACCGGAAGAGGCCGATGTCGTCACCCGGTTGTTGGCCTACGCGGAGGGATCGGCCGGTTCGCTTATGACCCCCGAGGTCATCATCCTCGGGCCGACGGCCACCGTCGCCGAGGCGCTCGCCCAGGTTCGCGATCCGAGCTGGCAGGTCTCGATAGCGGCGCAGGTCTACGTCACCCAGGCGCCATTCGTGGCACCGACCGGTACCTACCTCGGCGTCGTCCACTTCCAACGGCTGTTGCGCGAACCGCCGGCGATGGAGCTCGGTCGCTGTCTGGAGCCCGAGCCGACGATCCCGCCCACGATGCCCGAGCGCGAGGTCGCAGAGCGGCTCGCGGCCTACAACCTGCTCTCGGTCGGCGTGTGCGACGAAGCGGGTCACCTGCTCGGGGCGATCACCGTCGACGACGTCCTCGACCGTGTGCTGCCGACCGGCTGGCGTCAGCGGCGCCGCACCGGGGTGGGTTGACGTGCCCCGGACAGACCTGTCCACCCCCCGCAATCGGGGCCGGTTCGGGGTTCATTACGACCCCGAGGCCTTCGGACAGTTCTCCGAGGCGATCGCCCGCTACCTCGGCACTGCTCGCTTCCTCGTGATCCAGACGGTCATCGTGATCGTCTGGATCGCGCTGAACATC
The DNA here is from genome assembly GCA_040382215.1 of Acidimicrobiales bacterium. Classification (GTDB taxonomy): domain Bacteria; phylum Actinomycetota; class Acidimicrobiia; order Acidimicrobiales; family Ilumatobacteraceae; genus JBEIFW01. The sequence continues at coordinate 32,034 of JBEIFW010000004.1, read as the reverse complement.
GCTGTGGTGACGCTCCGGTTCGACCCCTACCCCTTCATCCTGCTCAACCTGGGGTTCTCCACCCAGGCCGCCTACGCCGCGCCACTGATCCTGCTCGCCCAGAACCGCCAGGAGGCGCGCGACCGCACCCAACTCGAGCTCGACCGGCAGGTCAATGCCCGGGTACAGGCCGACACCGAATTCCTGGCCCGCGAGCTCGCCAGCGTACGGCTCGCATTGGCCGACGTGGTCACGACGGGCGACCTCGACGATCTCACCCGAGCTGTCGAGCGCATCCACCGTCGCCTCGACGAGCTCACCGAGCCGGGACCGCCCCCACCGCGCGAACCAACGCCCGACTGAACGCCGCCGGCGACTCCCACGGCACGAGATGGTCGCCGTCGAGTTCGACGACCGCCGCACCGATCACCCCGGCCAACTCGCGCTGACGACCGGGCGGCACCAGTCGATCCAGCGTCGTCACCACGGACACGGCCGGAACCCCGAGCGAGCCCGCCCAGAGCCGGCCGTCGAACCCGCTGATCGCCCGACCCGCTTCACGCAACGCCCGCGGGTCGTGACGACGCCCTTCGGCGGCGAGCCACGGCAGGTAACCGGCGAGGTCGTCCGCCAACACACGCCGCAGCCCGCGCCGCCCCAGGCGCGCCCCGAGGCGACTGCGCAGCATCGTCTCGAGCAGCGGGAGGCCGAGCCACCCCAGGCGCTGATGGCGGTGGCTCGAGAACTCGAGCGAGGTCGCCGCGAGCACCAGACCGGCCACCAGCTCAGGATGCCGGCGAGCGACCAGCAACGAGATCGGCCCGCCCATCGAGTACCCGGCGACGATCGACGGGCCCAGCCCGAGCGCGCGTATCGCCCCGGCCACGTCATCGGCTGCGTCTTCGAGTCGGAACGGCTGGAGATCGCGTACCCCTCGCCCGTGACCCCGGTGGTCCACGGCGACGAAGCGGTGGGTGGACGCCAACGCCTCGTAGGCGGTGAACCATTGGAGATCACCCGACGCCGTCCACCCGTGCAGCAGGACCACCCACGGGCCGGCACCATCGGCGTGCACCCGACACACCATCTCACCCCGGCCCGGGAGATCGATCACCTGGGCGGGGGGAAGCCATGGACGCTGCACGGCGCCGGAGGGTACCGGGCGCTCCGACGACCGGGTCACCCGCTCGCTGGCTGTGACTCCCGTGACACGATCGGGCCAGGCGGTCGTAGACTCCCAGCGTGCGCACCCAATTGCCGCCCGACCACCTCGCCCGCGACGAGCGCTTCCACCGGATCACCACCGCCGAGCGCTTCAACGATCAGCGACTCACCAATGGCGAAGAGCGGCGGATGGATCCGACGGCCGAGGACGTCGCCGACCGGGCCCGGCGCCAGATGCACGGGATCTTCGTCGGCGAGATCCAGGCACTTGAGGGGGCCGGACGCACGGCGTTCGACTACGGCACCGACGAGATCCCCTTCGCGATGAAGCTGGACATGGCTCGTCAGTGCTGGGACGAGGCTCGCCACGTCGAGATCTCGCTGAAACTCGCCGAGCACATGGGCGGCGAGATCGGCGAATACGCCGAGGCGGTCACCCTGTTCGAAGCGGCGTGCCACCCGGATCCGGTGTTCCGCCTCGCCGGCGTGAACCGGGCCCTCGAGGGGCTTGCGATCGACGTGTTCACCACGATGCGTGACTTCGCCGCCGAGATCGGCGATCCGGTGCTGTGGTTCTGCGAGGACTGGATGCTCGCCGACGAGGTCACCCACGTGAAGATGGGCTCGACGTGGCTGCGCGAGGTCACCAAGAACGACGCCGACCGCCAGAAGCGAGCGCTTGAGTTCCAGCGCACCGTCGACGGCCTGTTCAACTTCCGCGGTCTGCGGGGCGAGGGCCGCGAAGCGGCGATCCGGCTCGCCCGAAAGTTCCGCGAGCTCGCCGGGTTCGACACCGAAGAAATCGATGACATCCTCGCCGTGGCGGCTGCTCAGCGCGAGGAGCGCCTCGCCGCCATCGGCGCCTACTGATCGCAGCCCTGCGGCGGCACCGAGCGGGCGCCGCCGCAACCGTTACTCGCCGGCACCGACGAAGCGAGCCGCACGGATCCCTCGCCGGTAGAGCTCGGTGAGCATCGCGATCGTGTCAAGCCTGCGATCCGCCAACCCGTAAGCGCCTCGCGGTGCCGTGGGTGCGGCCAGTGCCGCCAGCGCAGCGACCCCACCGGCAGCGACCGCTGGGCGGTCGACGGCCCCGAGGATCTCGACGACGCGGGCACCCTCGCGCTGACCACGAACCTCGATCCGCACCGCACCGAGCCCACCTTCGGGATGGGGTGGTCGCAGCATCGGCAACCGGGCGGTGAGCCGGTCCCGCCGGGTGGCACTGGTACGGGCCGAAACGCGTTGCGCCTCCGGGAACGCCGGGAGCAACAGCGTGGGGTCGACGAGCTGCGCGTGGTAGCAGTCGCGTGCGCCGACTGGCTCGGGAAACCAGAGCAGTTCTCGGCCAGAGCCGCCGGGGCGCTCCATCCAACGCCCGTCTCTCCAGAGAATCGCTGCGGATGACAACACTCGGTGATGTTGCCGCGCGCACGACGGACCGCCGGTCCCGTGTCGAGCCACATGGATCTCGTCCACCTGGTCCATGCCCGACGCGGCGAAACGCCCCAGCAGGCAGGTGATGCCAGGAGCAAAGGCGGCGCCGACCAACAGGGTCCGGTCCGAATGCTCGGCGTCCTTCCCCAGATCCAGCAACTCGCGAGCGTCACGCAAATCGTCCGACGTACTCACGACGTGCGCTCCGAGGGCGAGGGCGGAGCGGACGGCGGGCCCGTGTGGGGATGGCGTTGCCAGCACCACGACGTCACACGGCTCGATCGGAAACGCCTCCGACATCCCCCGTGCCGTGCCGGCCAGTGCTGCCGCCACCTGCGCCGCCCGACCGGGGATCACGTCATGAAGCTGCACTTCTGTCACCTGCGGCGACACGGTGAGCTGACGCGCCGCTCGCGCCCCGACGGCGCCGAGGCCGACGACTGCGATCCGCACTCAGGCCGTCCGGTCGAAGGGAATCTCCTGCCAGCCACCACGCTGCGGGGGCACGCCGCCTCGGCCGCGCAGCCGCACCAACAGTGCGATCACGGCGGTTCCCGACACAGCCAGGAGCGCTCGGCGTACGGCCTTCACGTGGGGCTAGCTGGAATCGAACCAGCGACCTTCACATTATCAGTGTGACGCTCTAACCAACTGAGCTATAGCCCCGAACCGGGACCGGCAGGCTACCCGCCGCGAACCGGATGGCGTCAACCGGATACCGCTGGTCCGGCGAGGGCTGGATCGCTCCCGTCCGCCGCAGCGCCGGGCGGCAGGTCGTAGGCGAGGACGACCTCTTCTTCGAGCACGGTCACCCGAATGCCACCCACGAGGTCGGTGATCAGGTTGAACAGGATCGCCGCCACGACACTCGCCGCCGTGCCCGCCAGTGCGAGGACCGCTCCGAGCCACATTGCGGCACGGAAGATCACGTCGCCCTGGAGCTCGAACGTGTCGAGCGCAAACAGCTCCTTCACGAACCCTTCGATATTGGCGATCGTGCCGGTGGTGTCCGCAAGGTTCCACAGCAGTACCGACGCCACGAGCGCCACGGCATAGGCAACCGCCCAGAACACGAGCGCCACCTTGAACACCGACCAGGCGTCGACACGACGCACTACCCGGGACACCTTTCGCACCCGCGGACGCCGCATCCGCCACCGTTGCCAAGCCGACGGCGCCGGCCGGAGCGGCCCGCCCTCCGCTTCGACGACCGGTTCGACGACCGGTTCGACGGCGGCGCCGGGCTCCGGATCGACGGTCGCCGCTGCAAGGACCACGGTGGCTGGTTCGGCGGGCCGGGACTGGTCGGGCGCTCCGAGATCGGTGCGCGCCCGCTCCTGCGCCTCGGGCACCAGAAACGCATCGTTCACCGTCGGTTCGCTCCACGCGAGAACCTCGCCCGGTGGCGCCCAGGAGGTGAACGGCAAGTCTGCGTTCGATGAACTCTCACTCGGCCGCTGCGGTCGTTCATCGATCCGTTCGGCCATCGACCGAAGCTTACGGCGGTGAGGCGTTCCGATGGCGTTCATCCGCGGGCGCCCAGACGAGTTCGGCGCGAGCGCGCGCCCGGGCACTACCGACCACGACGACAACCTCCACGACGTCTCCGGTGCGAACCACGGATGCCAGGCGTGCGCCGTTGGCGGCGGCGAGCGACTCCGGTGGCGCGCCCATCACCACCCCGAGTGCCACGGCATCCGCTGCACTGCGGGCCCGGGCAGCGTCGACCCCAGCCGCCGACAACCGGCCGATCGCAGCCACCGCCACCGCAGCGACCGCAGCGACGGCGATCACCAGGACCGTCGCTCCTCCGAGCTCCGCTCGTACGTCCGTACGACCATCCACGACTCACCTCCGGTCGACCGGGGCGGCGAACGCCGCGAACACACGACCCGAGTCACCCGAGTCCGCTCAATCGGCGGGATCGACCACCTCGGCGACGATTGGCGCGACCGACGCCACCGACTGACCTTCGCCGAGGCTCATCACCCGCACCCCGGTGGCATCGCGACCCTGGACGGATATCTCTCGGACCGGCATCCGGATCGTGACTCCCTCGGTGCTGGCCGCCACGATCTCGTCGTCCTCCCCGACCATGAACGCCGCGACCACGGCACCTTTCAAGGAGGTCAACCGGATCGCCATCACCCCTTGGCCGCCACGGCCCTGGACCGAGAACCGAGCGGTTTCGGTGCGCTTGCCGTACCCGGCTTCGGTCACCACCAACAGTGCCTTCTGCGGCCGCACGAGATCGCAGGACACAACGGTGTCACCGGCCCGCAGGCGCATTCCGCGAACACCGGTGGCGTCGCGCCCCATCGACCGCGCGTCGGACTCGGTGAAACGGATGGCCATCCCTTGGCGCGACACCAGAAACACGTCGTCGTCACCGGAGGTGACCACGACTCGGACGAGCTCGTCACCGTCGCGCAAGTGGAGCGCAATGAGCCCGTCACGGCGCGATGAGGCGTACTCGGCGAACTCTGTCCGCTTCACCGTGCCGTCGCGAGTGGCGAACAACAGATAGCGCTCGCCACCGATCTCGCGAGTGTCGATGATCGCCTGGACCTGCTCACCGACCTGGAGCGGCAACAGGTTCTGGATGGGCATCCCCTTGGCCGTGCGCTCCCGCTCGGGAATGCGATGCGCACGAAGGCGGTAGACGCGACCCAGGTTCGTGAAAAACAGGAGATGGGCGTGAGCCGTCGTGTGGATCACGTGCCGGACCAAATCCTCGTCCTTCAGCTTCGCAGCCGACACCCCCCGTCCGCCGCGGGCCTGCGTACGGAACGCAGTGGCCTCCACCGTCTTCACGTAGCCAGCACCGGTCATCACCACGACCAGTTCCTTGTCGTCGATCAGATCGAGGTCGTCGATCTCGCCGACGTCCTGGGTGAGCTGCGCACGCCGAGGGGTGGCGAACTCGGCCCGAATCGCCACGAGCTCGTCGGTGATCACAGCACGCTTGCGACCCTCGTCGCCGAGCAGCACCTCGAGCTCGGCGACCGTTGCGCGCAACGCTTCGATGCGCTCCTCGATCTCGACCCGGGAGAGTCGCGTGAGCTGGCCGAGACGCATGTCGAGAATGTGATTCGCCTGGTCCTCGCTGAACACATACGGCTCGGTCATCAGCCGGCTGCGGGCGTCGGCCCGATCCTCGCTGGCGCGCACGAGGGCGATGATCTCGTCGATCACGTTGATCGCTCGCGCCAAGCCCTCCTGAATGTGGAGCTGGTGTCGCGCCTCGGATAGCCGGTGCTCACTGCGCCGGGTGATCACTTCGAGCTGATGCGCCACGTAGGCAGTGAGCGCATCGCGCAGGTTGAGCGTCCTTGGCACGCCGTCGACGAGCGCCACCATGTTCACCGGGAAGCTGGTCTGCAGCTGGGTGAGCTTGTAGAGGTTGTTCAGGACCACGTTGGGGTTTGCGTCCCGCTTGAGCGAGAACACCAGCCGAGTCCCGACCTTGTCCGACGATTCGTCGTTGACGTCGTCGATCCCCGTGAGTTCCCCGGCGGCGACCAGCTCGGTGGTGCGCTCCGCAATGGCGTTGCAGCTCGTCTGGTACGGAAGCTCCGTCACGACGATCTGGTACCGATCGCCTCGGCGACCCGCCTCTTCGATGACTGCGTTCGCTCGCATCTTCACCGAACCACGGCCGGTCCGGTAGGCCTCAGCGATCCCGACCCGACCGAGGATCAGGCCACCGGTCGGGAAGTCCGGTCCCTTCACGAACCGCATCAGGTCGTCGGGGGTTGCGTCCGGGTTGGCGAGCAGATGCACCGTGGCATCGATGACCTCGCCGAGGTTGTGCGGCGGGATGTTGGTGGCCATGCCGACCGCGATGCCCTGGCTGCCGTTCACCAACAGGTTCGGGAAGCGGGCGGGAAGCACGACCGGCTCGGTGGTTTGCGCGTCGTAGTTCGCCGTGAAGTCGACCGTGTTCTCGTCGATGTCGGCGAGCAACCGCATGGCGATGGGCGCAAGGCGGCATTCCGTGTAGCGCTCCGCAGCGGGGCCGAAGTCCGGCGAGCCGTAGTTGCCGTGGAAGTCGACCAACGGGTGGCGCAGCGAGAACGGCTGGGCCATCCGCACGAGGGCGTCGTAGATGGCCGAGTTCCCGTGCGGATGGAACTTCGCCATGGTGTCCCCCGTGACCCGGGCACACTTGACGAACGGCCGATCGGGACGGAAGTTCTGCTGTTCCATGTCCCACAGGATCCGTCGGTGCACCGGCTTGAGGCCGTCACGCACATCCGGCAGCGCGCGAGCGACGATGACCGACATGGCGTAGTCGAGGAACGACCGTTCCATCTCGGCTTGGATCTCGATGGGTTCTACGGCCGAGGGGGCCGGGATCTCCACCACGGCGTCGGCGGGGGTGTCGTCCGGAAAGGCCTGCGGCGTCGGTTCGGGATTCTCGGGCGGAAGGTCGGTCATCTCAGATGTCCAGGAACCGAACGTCTTTCGCGTTGCGTTGGATGAACGCCTTGCGAAGGTCGACCTCGTCACCCATCAGCACGCTCGTGATCTCATCCGCAAGCGCGGCCTGCTCGACCGTGACCTGCAGCAACGTGCGCCGGTCCGGATCCATCGTGGTGTCCCGCAGTTCGGCGGCGTCCATCTCGCCGAGGCCTTTGAGGCGTTGGAACTCCTTGCGGTGATTCGGATGCGCTTGCAGGAACTGGGTCCTCGCGGAGTCGTCCTTCAGATAGCGCTTTTCTTTACCCACTTCAGTCGAATAGAGCGGCGGCTGCGCGATGTAGATCATCCCGCTCTCCACCAAGGGCTTCATCTGTCGGAAGAAGAACGTGAGGAGCAACGTGCGGATGTGGCTGCCATCGACATCGGCGTCACACATCGCGATCACCTTGTGGTAGCGGACCTTGCCCAGATCGAACTCATCGCCAACCCCGCCGCCGATCGCGGTCACCAAGGCGATGATCTCGTTGTTCTTGAGCATCCGATCGATACGCGCCCGTTCGACGTTCAGGATCTTGCCGCGGATCGGCAGGATCGCCTGGATCCGCGGATCTCGGGCCGACACGGCTGTCCCGCCGGCCGAGTCGCCTTCCACGATGAACAGCTCGCATTCACCCGGGTCGCGACTCGAGCAGTCCTTCAACTTCTCGGGCATCCCGGCCCCCGACAAGCCGGTCTTGCGGCGGATGGCATTGCGAGCATTCTTCGCCGCCACGCGCGCGAGCGCCGCTGCTTGCGCCTTGCGGACGATCAGCTGCGCCTCTTTCGGGTTCTCCTCGAACCATTCGGCGAGCTTGGCGTTCGTGACCTTCTGCACGAGCGAGCGGATCGAGACGTTCCCGAGCTTCGCTTTCGTCTGTCCTTCGAACTGCGGTTCGCGGAGCTTGACCGCGATGATCCCGGTGAGGCCCTCGCGTATGTCGTCACCGGTGAGCCGCTCGTCCTTGCCCTCTTTCAGCAGTCCTCGGGCGAAGGCGTAGTCGTTGACCACCTTGGTGAGCGCAGAGCGGAAGCCCTCGACATGCATTCCCCCTTCGGTGGTGGAGATGCCGTTGGCGTACCCGTGGATCGACTCGTAGTAGCCCGTGTTCCACTGGAGCGCAACGTCAACGGTCTGCTCATCCTCCTCGGCGTCGAAGGTGATCACCTTGAGGAACAGTGCCTCTTTCGAGGCGTTGAGGTGGCGGACGAAATCGACGAGCCCACCGTCGTACCGGAAGACCTCGGCGTGCTCGCGGCCGGCGCGTTCATCGATGAAGGCGATTTCGAGACCGCGGTTCAGAAACGCCATCACCTGCAGGCGTTCGAGCACGGTGCGGGCGACGAACTCCACGCCTTCCTCGGATTGGAAGATCGCAGCATCGGGCCAGAACGTGACGGACGTACCACTTCGCCGGTCCTTCGGACTGTCCCCGACGATCTGCAGCGCAGCGGCGACCTTGCCACCGTCGGCGAACACCATCCGGTGGCGAGAGCCACCCCGGTCGATGTCGAGTTCGAGCCGCGTCGACAACGCGTTGACGACGGAAACGCCCACGCCGTGGAGACCGCCGGACACTTTGTAGCCCTCGCCGCCGAACTTCCCACCGGCGTGCAGCACCGTGAGCACGACCTCAGCAGCACTCTTGCCCGCGTGCGGCCCTTCCGGATAGGGGTCGACGGGGATGCCCCGGCCGTCGTCGACCACTCGACAGCCACCGTCGGCCGTGAGGGTGACCTCGATCCGTCGGCAGTAGCCGGCCATCGCTTCGTCGACGGAATTGTCGACGACCTCCCAGATCAGATGGTGGAGCCCGGTGAGGCCGGTGGAGCCGATGTACATGCCCGGCCTCTTGCGGACCGGTTCGAGGCCCTCGAGGACCTGGATGTCCTTCGCTCCATACTCCTGCGAACCGGACATCGCCGAACCGCTCGTCAAGTTGTCACTCGTGGCATCCGTCAACGCGCGCTCCGCGGCTGGTCAGGTGGGGCGGAACCGGGCCGAGTGGGAATGAACCGGCTGGTCAGACGGTCCGTAGGGAGGGGTTCCTCGACCGTGCAAAGTCTACCAGGGGGGTGACGCGACTATCGGCGACGCACACGGACCTCGAGCGCCACGACACGGCCAGGCCCGACCACGGATGCGACTCGTTCGAGCACCTCGGTCTCGAGGAACCGCACCTGCGTCGACCAGGCGGGGTCGTCAACCTCGACCACGAGACGGCCGTCGTCGAGATGCACCGGTCGGACGTGACGAGCGATGTGGTCACCCACGGCCGCTTCCCAGGACGCGAACACCGATGCCGTCGCCCGACCGTCGCCGGCCCGCCACGACCGAACGACGGCATCGAGCGCGTCGGTGATCCCCACCGGATCGTCCCCTCGACGACCCCGGCCAGGGGCACTCATCGACGGATCCCGATCACGATTGGTCATCCGGCACGATCGTGGATCGTTCGATGCGCACGCGCCGGTCGACGCGCAGACCTGCAGGCAACAGACCGGCCGTCGTCAGCAGGACCTGCGCCGGCGGCAGGGCACCGACCAGGGCCTCGCTGCGACGGGCATCGAGTTCGGAGAACACGTCGTCGAGCACGAGGACCGGCTGCTCGCCGATCGCTTCGGCCACGAGCCGATGGGCGCCGAGACGCAAGGCAAGCGCAATCCCCCGCTGTTCCCCCTGCGACGCATGCGTGCGCGCCGGATGGGCATCCAAGGTGATTTCGAGGTCGTCACGATGCGGACCGACGCCGGTGGACTGACGACGCAGGTCGTCCGAGCGACCGGACGCAAGCGCCGGGCCGAGCCCGCCGGCGAGCCAGGTCGGGTCGTACGCCAGCGACACCGTTGCTCCACCCGCAAGGGTCCGGTACGCCTCGTCGACCAGTGGTCGCAACGCAGCCACCAAGTCGGCACGTGCACGACCGAGCCGATCGCCGGCCTCAGCGAGCTTGTGATCCCACACGTCCAGGGTGAGCTCGGTCTCCGGAGTGAGTCGCCCCGCGATCTGACGAAGCAAGCTCGCTCGTTGCCGCAGAATGCGATCCACATCGCCGACCACCATGTCGAGGGCGGGCCGGCGTGCAACGAGGGCATCGTCGAGGAAGCTTCGCCGCACTGCCGGGCCACCTTTGACCAGTTCGAGATCGTCGGGAGAAAAAACGCTCACCCGGACCACCCCGAGCAGGTCGCGGGTCCGGTGCACCCGCTGGCGGTTCACTTGAGCCCGCACTCGACCCCGACGGGGCACTTCGACCTCGACGAGCATCCCGCGTCCGTCGGCGTGACGGACCTGCGCCCGAATCACGGCGTGCTCGGCCCCGGTTCGAACCATCGCCTCGGCCGGCACCTGCCGGAAGCTCGACAGGGTGCCCAGAAAGGCGAGCGCCTCGACGAGGTTCGTCTTGCCCTGTCCGTTGCGACCGACGACAAGCGTGCAGCCCGGGTCCAACTCGAGCGTGGCCGAGGCGTAACTGCGCACGTCGCGCAACCACACCTGCTCGACGTGCACGTCAGGGCACGCGCACCGGCATCAGCAGGTACAGGTACCCGTTGTCCTCCGCAGACCGCAGCAGCGCCGGCTTGAGCGCGTCGAGGGTCTCGATCACGACCTCCTCGCCACCGACGGCCTCCACCCCGCTCGACAGGTAGTCAGGATTGAAGGCCACCGTGAGATCGCCGCCGTCGAAGCTCGCATCGAGCGCCTCGTCGGCATTGCCCATGTCCTGGGTTACCGCGACGAGTTCGAGCTGCTCCGCCGTCATCCGGAGCCGTACCGGCGACGAATCGCGGGCAAGGATCTTCACGCGACGGATGGCATCGAGGAGGTTCGCACGGTTCACCCGCATCCGGTTGGGATGGCTCGACGGAATCAGCTGCCGGTAGTTCGGGAACTCCCCCTCGATCAGCCGGGTCGTGAGCCGCACCCCGCCGATCTCGAACGTCGCCTCCCGCTCCCCGAGACGCAGCACGACCTCACCACTCGCCGGCAACAGGCGCGTGAGCTCGTTGAGCGCACGGGACGGCACCAGCACCTTCTGGCCGGCGCTGAGCACCGACTGTCCCGCGAGATCGCGAACGGCGAGCCGGTACGAATCGGTCGCCACCAGACGGAGACCCTCGCCCTCCGCGCTCATGAGCACACCGGTCAGCACGGGTCGGGCCTCGTCCGACGATGCCGCCCGCACCACCTGCCGCAGCGCTTCACCCAGGTCGGCTGCCGGGATCGATGTTGCATTCGTGGCGGGAGGACTGCTGCGGGGGAAATCCTCCACGGCCATCGTTCGCAACGAAAACACCGTTCGGCCTGCGCTCAGCCGGGCCTCCTCGGGTCCCACGTTGACCTCCACCGCTCCGGCAGGGGCGGCACGCACCACGTCGCCCACCAGCCGTGCGGGCAACACACAGTGACCGTCCTCGATGCCGGCGACCGTTGTCGAAACCTCGATCAGGAGCTCCAGATCGGTCCCCGTGACCGTCAGACGATCGCCGGCGAGCTGCACGTGCACACCAGCCAAAACAGGATGACCGGCGCCGCGACTCGCCGAGGCGCGAGCGGCCGTGCCGATCGCGTCGGCGAGGAGATCTCGTTCACAACGGAACTTCACGGGTGGTTTCCCTCTCGTTCAGGTCGTCCATGCTGGAGTCGGATGAAACACAGTCGGTAATGGTGGTGATAGGGGCTGTGGATTGTGGATGGAGCCCGTTTCGGCCAGGCCAGGGCGCTCGGCGATGGTCACAGCGCGTCCACCGTGATGCACAGCTCGATCGCCCGCGGTCGGGATCGCAGTGGACGACGGCTCGGTGGTCCACTGCGTCCACCCGGTCGTCCACCCGGTGTCCCCAGACCGGTCCCCATGTCGGCCGCGGGTGGTCACGGGTGGTCACGGATTGCCCTTCACCGTCTGGATCAGGTCGGTGACCTGGTCGTACACCTGCTGACGCTCCTTCATCAGCCGCTGCACCTTGTCGACGGCATGGATCACGGTGGTGTGATCACGGTTGCCGAAGACGCGAGCGATCGCCGGGAAGGAAAGATCGGTCTGGTCGCGGAAGACGAACATGGCGATCTGGCGCGCCGTGACGAGCGGCCGCTGTCGGCTCTTGCCCTTGAGCGCCTCCACGGTGAAGCCGAGCTTGTTCGAGATGAGCTCGAGCATGGCGTCAGGCGTGAGTTGGCGCGGTCGATGACCGCCGACGATGTCTTCGAGAAGACGCTCGGCCAGGGACGCGGTGACGGGGACGCGGTTGAGGCTGGCGTAGGCCCCGACCCGGATGAGAGCCCCTTCGAGTTCGCGAATGTTGTTGGTGATGTGGGTGGCGATGAATTCGAGGACCTCGGCCGACACCGGGGTGTTCTCGCGCTCGGCTTTGTTGCGGAGGATGGCGAGTCGGGTCTCGAGGTCCGGAGGCTGGATGTCGGTGATGAGCCCCCACTTGAATCGACTCCGGAGGCGATCCTCCAGCGTAGGCATGGCGTCGGGGATCCGGTCCGACGAGATGACGATCTGCTTGTTCGCTCCGTGCAGCGAGTTGAACGTGTGGAAGAACTCCTCCTGGAGACCCTCTTTGCCCTCCATGAACTGGATGTCGTCGACGAGCAGCACGTCGACGTCTCGATATCGCCGCTTGAACATCGCCATCGAGTTGGTGCGGATCCCGTCGATGTACTCGTTGAGGAACGTTTCGGTGGACACGTACCGAACCAGGTAGTGGGCGTAGTTCTGGTTGACGTAGTGCCCGATCGCGTGCAGGAGGTGGGTCTTGCCGAGCCCGGCTCCGCCGTAGATGAACAGTGGGTTGTAGCTGCGGGCAGGCGTTTCTGCGACCCGGAGGGCAGCGACCAGCGCGAACGTGTTGGACGTGCCCTTGACGAAGGTCTCGAAGGTGTACCGAGGATTGAGGCCGAGCGTGGTGGCCGTGCCCGGGGTCGGAGCGGATACCCCGGTGGGCATGGCGACGCTCTCGCCCGGACCCGAGGGTGCGCTCGGCTCGGGTGTGGTCGACGCGCCCGCCTCGGACCGGATCTCGAACGACAGTGCGAGCTCGGCGGGCGCGATCTCGTCGAGCGCGTCGCGCACCAGGGGGAGGTAGCGTCCGTCGATCCGATCGCGTACGTGGCTGCTCGGCACGGCGAGCACCAACCGGAACTCTTCGAGGGATACCGCCTCGACGTCTTGGAACGTGGAGAGCCACACCGTCTCCGAGACCTGGGCCCGGAGGAGTTGCGATGCCGCCGTCCACAGTCGCTGGGCTTCGCTCACCCCGTCCTCCCCCGTTGCAGAAATCCGGACCGCCCACAGGGTTGTCCACAGGGTGTGGACCACGAGGACCTCGGTCAGGAGAAGTACCGTAGCATCCCCTGTGGACAGATTCGACCCGTGGCAGCTTCGTCACTGACGGCGTTCACTTGCTGGGCGGTTTGCTCGGGTGGCGGCGTTGCTCCTATTCTTGCGGGCTTTGGCGCAGCGGCGCGCCCCTGCCATCGATCTTCGGGCGACTGTTCGACCGGACGGCGGTGCAGGTCCACAGCCCGGTGGTCGGTCGGCAAACGACTGGGTGCGGGTGCAGGATGAGGAGGCTGGAGTGAAGCGGACTTTTCAACCCAACAATCGACGCCGGGCCCGCAAGCACGGGTTCCGGGCTCGGATGGCCACCCGCAGCGGACGTGCCGTGCTCAAGGCTCGCCGCAACAAGGGTCGGCTCCGCCTATCCGCCTGACGCAGCCCATTTCCGACCGCACGGTGTTCGCTCGCCTCGTCTCAGAAGGTCGCCGCGTGCGCCGAGACGACCTCTCTGTTCGTTGGATCATCGACGACGGGGCCGGTGCGCCCTGTGTCGCGTATGCGATCGGACGTAAGGTCGGTTCGGCGGTGGTGCGGAACCGCATCCGGCGCCGACTGCGCGTCCTCGTCGAAGCAGAGGCGCAACGCGGCTTGCCGAACGGGTGGTACCTCGTCGGAGCTGGGTCGGGTCGTGCGACGCAGAAGGCCGCCACGCTCCGATCGGATGTTGCTGCACTGTTTTCCCAGGTACGGGTGCAGTCGTGACCCGCATGATGACCAAGGCAATCCGCCTGTATCAGCACGCACGCTCGGGGAAGCCCTCGCCGTGTCGGTACCTGCCGTCATGTTCGACGTATGCCGTCGAGAGCCTCCAGACCTATGGCGCGTGGCGTGGTTCCTGGCTCGCGGTGCGTCGCCTTTGCCGGTGCCATCCGTTTGGTGGTCACGGCTTCGATCCGGTTCCTGAAAAGAAGGTGGACGCCCGTGTTTGAAGCCGTGTCCTCCGTGCTGGCCTGGTTCTACTCGTTCACCAACAACTACGCCGCAGCCATTGCGTTGTTCACCCTTGTGCTCATGGTGCTGGTCACCCCGCTGACCCTCAAGGCCACCAAGGGCATGCTCGAGATGCAGCGCATCCAGCCGGAACTGAAGAAGATCCAAGAACAGTTCAAGGGTGACCGACAGCGCATCAACGAAGAAACCATGGCGCTGTTCAAAGACCACAAGGTCAAGCCCCTTGGCGGCTGCCTTCCGATGCTGCTGCAGGCACCGATCTTCATCGTCATCTACCAAGTGCTCGCCGGGGTAACCCGGCCGTGCACCCCTGGCCTCATCGAAAAGCAGGTCTGCACCCAGCCCCAGACCTTCGCTCCGGACTACCTGAACGAGACGTCGAAGCTGTTCAAGAGCCTTTTCGGTCAGACCGAGATGTTGTCGTTCGGTCTCGACCTGTCGAAGACCGCCGCCTCCATCGTCCGGGACGACGCCGTCAAGGGCGTTCCGTACGTGATCTTGGTCCTTGTCGTCGCCGGTTTGAGCTACTTCCAGCAGTGGCAGATTTCCTCCCGGAACACCTCGACCAGCATCAACCGCCAGCAGCAAATCCTCATGCGGGTGATTCCTGGCGCAGTGGCGGTGTTCCAGTTGGTGATTCCGGCCGGCCTCATCTTCTACTTCTTGATGCAGAGCGTGTACCGGATCTTGCAGAACTTCTACATCACCCGAAAGTTCTACGGTCCGGGTTCACCCGGTGCAGGCGCCACGGAAGCACGCTCGTCGGCCGCCGACGGTAAGGGTGCCGGTGCTGAAGCGGCCAAGGGTGGTGCGGCGAGCAAGCCGAAGCCGTCTGCGGGTTCGCCTGGTCGGGCGAAGCCGGCACAGACGAAGGTCAACACCGAGAAATCAGGGACGGCAAAGCCGGCACCGAGAGCGGTTGGTGGGCCAACGACAACGTCGGGACAGGCTCGCCCTGCGCCACGTCCCCGCCCGGCCCCGCCGGCGAAGCAGAAGCCGAGAAAGCAACCCTAGGAGCCCCATGGAATGGGTGGAGATCACCGGCAAGAGCGTCGAAGAAGCGAAGGAACTCGCGCTCGACCGCCTAGGTGTCGACGAAGCAGATGCCGAGTTCGAGATTCTCGAGGAGCCGAAGCCGGGATTGTTCGGTCGGATGCGGGGTGAGGCTCGTCTGCGGGCGCGGGTGCGACCGACGTCGCCGCGACCCAAGCAAGAACGCCGGCGCCGACGGGTGGAGCCGGAGACGGCAGGTGAAGGCGCTTCGCCCGAGCTCGAGCGGGAAACGGTGCCCCGTGAAGTGCCGGCCACGGCAGCGTCGGGTGGCCACGCGGATGCCGATCGGGAGTTGGCCCAGGAGGCCGGAGCGTTCCTGGCCGGTCTCGCCCAGGCCTTCGGTGCCAGCGGCCAGGTTCGGACAACTACCGGTGCGGACGGTGCGGCAGAGGTGCACCTCGACGGGGATCAACTTGGTCTCCTGATCGGACCTCGCGGCCAGACCTTGCAGATCGTTCAGGATCTCACCCGTATCGTCGTGCAACGGCGCGTTCCCGCCAGTCGGCAGCGGCTGCGGATCGACATCGGCTCATACCGGGAGAAGCGCCAGGAAGCGCTCGCTCGGTTCGCTCGTCAAGTGGCGCAACAGGTGGCGGCCTCGGGCGAGGCGCGGGCGCTGGAACCGATGTCTGCTGCGGACCGAAAGGTAGTGCACGATGCCCTCGGAGGAATCGAGGGCATCGTCACGCTGTCGGAGGGTGAGGATCCGCACCGACGGGTCGTGGTCCGGCCGTCGCAGGGGTGAGCGACGCACTGATCGAGGTGCTCGCTGGACAACAGCGTCTCGGTCATCTCGGCCCGACGACGGTTGAGGACGCCATCGCCCATTCTTCCTGGCTTCTCGACCTGGCCCCGGCAGGAGGCCTGGTCATCGACGTTGGAAGCGGCGGTGGGCTGCCAGGACTTGTACTTGCGGTGCGGCGTCCGGATCTCCGGGTGGCGATGATCGACATCCGTCAGCGGCGGACCGACGCCCTGCGTCGTGCTGTCGGGCGTCTCGGCCTGGGTGGACGCGTGGAGGTCGTAACCGATGACGTGGCGAGGGTGGTCGCTGGTCAGCGCCGTCAGACGGGCGACCTGGTGACGGCTCGCGCCTTCGGCCCCCTGCCTGTGACCCTTCGTTGGGCGGGCCAGTTGGTTCGAGAAGGGGGCTTGGTGGCTGTGAGCCTCCCCCCGTCGCCAGTGGTTCCCGCAAAGAACGCAGAGAATGACCTAGAGTTCGCTGCGGCGGTTGGCCCGTGGGGTGTTTGGCGCTACGGAGAGTCGCTACCGAGGGACGAACGTTCCACGTGAAACGTCCACCTGCGGGATGGACACCGGAGGAGCAATGAGCACCGACCTCTCATCGGGCGTTTCCGTAGAGCGGGCATCAGCGAAGCAGCGGATCCTTGCGGTTGCAAACCAGAAGGGGGGTGTCGGCAAGACGACGACCACCGTCAATCTTGGCGCCTGCCTGGCCGTTCTTGGGTTTCGGACCCTCCTGATCGATCTTGATCCGCAGGGCAACGCCAGCACCGGACTCGGTATCGACACCCACGTCTTGTCTGCATCCACCTACGACGTGCTCCTGAATGACGTACCGATCGAGGATTGCATCGAACCGACATCGGTGCGGAATCTCTTCGTGGCTCCTGCCACGCTGGACCTTGCGGGCGCTGAGATCGAACTCGTACCGGCCTTCAGCCGGGAGCTACGCCTGAAGCGGGCGTTGGAGACGGTTCGAGAGGACTACGACTACGTGCTGATCGACTGTCCGCCGAGCCTTGGTCTCTTGACGGTAAACGCGCTTGCGGCGGCGACCGAGGTCCTGGTGCCCATTCAGTGCGAGTACTACGCCCTCGAAGGCCTCGGTCAGCTGGTGCGGAACGTCGAGTTGGTGCGCAAGGGGCTCAATCCGACGCTGCAAATCAGCACCATCGTTCTCGTGATGTACGACGCTCGCACCAAGCTCGCGGATCAGGTCGTGCAAGAGGTCCGCGACCATTTCGGGGCAAAGGTGTGTCGTACGATCGTGCCCCGTACGGTGCGCCTCTCGGAGGCACCGTCGTTCGGGCAACCGATCATCACCTTCGACCCAACGTCCCGAGGCGCTATCGCCTACCGGGAGCTCGCCAAGGAGGTAAGTGGTGGAGCGGCGTAGCGGCCTCGGCCGAGGCCTGGCAGCCCTGCTGCCCAGCGACCCTGAGCAGGCACCACCCGTCGAAGGGGCTGCGCTGCGCGAGCTGCCGGTTGGGCAGATCGACCCAAATCCCCATCAACCTCGAACCGTCTTCGACGAAGAAGCGCTCGTCGACCTGACTGCGTCGGTGCGTGCCCTCGGCGTGCTTCAACCCATCCTGGTTCGCCCGGTTGCGGATGGCCGGTATCAGTTGATCGCTGGAGAGCGTCGATGGCGCGCTGCTCGCCGTGCGGGCCTCGATCTCATCCCGGCGATCGTGCGGGTCACGGACGACCTGTTGAGTGTGGAGCAGGCGCTGGTGGAGAACCTCCACCGTCAGGATCTGAGCCCGCTCGAGGAGGCGGCTGCCTATCAGCAACTGATCGAGGACTTTGCGCTCACCCATGACCAGGTCGCCGCAAGGGTCTCCAAGAGTCGGGCGGCGATCTCCAATACCCTCCGACTCCTCCAGTTGCCTGCGGTCGTCCAACATCTTCTCGCCGAAGGGCGGGTGTCCGCGGGCCACGCACGAGCGCTGCTCGGCCTCACCGATCGAAAGGACATGGAGCGGCTCGCAGTTCGAATCAGCGAGGAGGGCCTTTCCGTTCGTGCCGTGGAGGATCTGGTACGTTCCGCTCGCGAGCAGGTGGACCCGCCCGAGGTGCCCGCCACCCCACCCACGCGGACACCGGCGACACCGTTGCGTCCGCCGGGTCTGCTCGAACTCGAAGAGGCGCTTTCGGAGCTGCTCGACACCCGCGTCGGCGTCCAATTCGCCAATCGGAAGGGAAGAGTCGTCATCGAGTTCGCCGGACTCGAGGACCTCGAACGCATCTACCGCGTGATGGCCTCCGGCCGGCCGGAGTGACCGGGCACCCGGTCGTCCACCGAGTCCCCACAGTGTTATCCACATGATGTGGACGTCGACCACCGGCTGAGGGAATAACTGACCTCAGGTAGAAGGTTCGGCGCCCGGCGCGCCGCACCACTCGACGATGCCGTCAGCGATCCGCGACGTGACGCTGGGATGACGGTCCGGAAGACGACCAGTAGGTCCGAGTTCGATCACGACGGCGGGCATCTGCGTCTCCCGCAAGATCGGAAGCCGCATCCCCCGAGCCGAGGTCTCGACTTCCGGAGTGAGCGAACGTACGAGGGTCTCCGCAAGGCGTCGGCCACCGGGGGATGCGAACCCGTGGGTTTCGTAGTACCCAATCCACGAAGCATCGGACTCGGTCGCCAGGCCGACGTAGAGCTGCGCGTCGAATCGGTTCGCCACGCTGGCGTTCACACGGCTACTTCCGTCGTCGGCGGTGACCACCCTGGCGCCCCGGTCTCGAAGTGTGCGAGCGAGCGCCCGCGCGAGCGCCGCCAGATTGCCCTCGTGACCGACCACGAGTCGGGGATTGGGCACGGCGCGGTCGAAGCGGAGCGCCTGGCGCACCGCATTGACGAGCTGACCGGTTTGGGATCGCATCGCAAGGCGTTGGAGCGCTCGGAACGTCTCGTGTCCGACGACCCCGTCGGAAGAGAGTCCAACGTTTCGCTGGAACTCCGCCACCGCAGCCGACGTGGACGGGCCGAAGATCCCGTCCACCCACCCGCAGTCGAATCCGAGGCGCCCGAGGCGAACCTGAAGATCCGCCACGTCGTCGCCGCGGAGGTTTGGCCGCCGCAGGTAGAGGTGACGGTCGCCGAGCTTCCAACTCGCCTCCACCAGCGCAGACCAGGTCGTTTCGTCGCAGGCACCGGTCTCCCGCAGACCTCGACTGTGCTGGAAGGCACGCAACGCTGCTTCGGTGGCAACGCCGAACACACCTGGATCGATGCCGGCCGGCTGGAAACCGACCGCTGCGAGGCGCCGCTGAAGATCGCGAACGGCCTCACCACGGTCGCCGGACGTCAGTGGGAGTCCGTCGGAAGGAATTCCTTCAACTCCTGCAGGAGTTGGCCCTTGCCTTTGGCCCCGACGAGACGCTTGCGCAACTCGCCTCCTTCGAACACGAGCAGGGTTGGAATGCTCATGACGTTGTACTTCATTGCGAGATCCGGGTGCTCGTCGACGTTCAGTTTCGCGATCGTCAGCTTGCCCTTCTGCTCGGCGGCGATCTCCGTGAGGATGGGGGCGATCATCTTGCACGGACCGCACCATTCGGCCCAGAAGTCGACGACGACGGCGGTGTCCGACGACTGCACCGTCTCGTCGAAGGTGGAGGTGGTCAGGTTGATGATGCCGTCTGCCATCGTTCGCCCTTTCGGCTGGAGATCCCGTTCGCTCCAACACTGGCAGGCAGCGGTGGCATTCCCGGGGCGGGAAACCTAGATCAGTGGCCGGACGCCTCGAGCCAACGTTCCGCGTCGATTGCCGCCATACAGCCACTACCCGCCGCCGTGATCGCCTGGCGGTAGGTGCTGTCCTGTACGTCGCCGCCGGCGAAGACCCCGTCGACGTTCGTCGCGGTGGAGCCCGGTCGGGTGATCAGGTAGCCGGTGTCCTCCATGTCGAGGATGCCCTCGAACAGCCCCGTGTTCGGCCGGTGCCCGATGGCCACGAACACCCCGGTGACATCCAGCGTCCGGCGTG
Source organism: Acidimicrobiales bacterium (assembly GCA_040382215.1). Classification (GTDB taxonomy): domain Bacteria; phylum Actinomycetota; class Acidimicrobiia; order Acidimicrobiales; family Ilumatobacteraceae; genus JBEIFW01. The sequence continues at coordinate 11,900 of JBEIFW010000004.1, read as the reverse complement.
CGCCGGTGGACACGTGTTCGACCACGGCGCCGGCCAGCGAGCTCTCGCCGACGAGGTCAACCACCGTGTGGTTCCAGAGGAAGTCGATCTTCGGGTTTGCGAACGCACGTTCCTGCATGATCTTCGACGCCCGCAAGCTGTCGCGACGATGGATGATCGTGACCTTCGAGGCGAACTTGGTGAGGAAGGTTGCCTCCTCGATGGCCGAGTCACCTCCGCCCACCACAGCGATCTCCTGACCCCGGAAGAAGAACCCGTCACACGTGGCGCACGTGCTGAGTCCGTGGCCGATCAAGCGCTGCTCCGCTTCGAGACCGAGCATCAGCGATTGAGCGCCGGTCGACACGATGATGCATCGAGCGAGGAACTCCTGCTCGCGTACCCAGACCCGGAAGGGGCGTTGCGAGAAGTCGACCCGGGTGACTTTCTCGGTGAGGAAGGTGGCGCCGAATCGGCCTGCCTGCTCGCGGAACCGGGTCATCAACTCGGGACCCATGATCCCCTCGGGGAAGCCGGGGAAGTTCTCGACCTCGGTGGTGAGCATGAGCTGCCCGCCCGGCTGGTCACTGGTGGAGGACGGCTCACCCTCGATCACCAACGGCGAGAGGCTGGCTCGCGCCGTGTAGATCGCCGCGGTGAGGCCAGCGGGCCCCGAACCGATGATGAGGACGTCATGGACCGCAGGTCCGTTCACGATTCCGCCTTCGAATGACGCTTAAACATCAGGATCAACCCGCCGACACAGAACAGCGCCCCGGTGATGAAGTGCGATTTCCACACCCCGCCCGGCAGGTAGTTCTCGATGACTCGGACGACGAGCACGGCCAGCAGCACGACGGCGACCATTCCCAGGATGGAGGCCATGATGCCGAACACCAGCCCGCGGGCGATGGTGATCGCCGGCTTCGTGGTGCGATCCCGGAGCGTGCCGATCGTGCGCACGATCGTGTCTGTGACCTGGGCGACCCAGTCCGCCGACGGCTGATCAGGCATGCCGGCAGCCTACGGCACGGCGATCGTGGTGACCTCAAGGCAGTCGTCCACCGTGACGAGCCGGACCCGAGGACCGGCGATGACGACCACTACGACCTGGTCTGCAGGCGCCCAGCGCACCGGGCCACGGACGTCACCCGCCAGGGAGGGGCATGTCGCCGGAGCGGCCGTTGGTGGAAGTGTGCCGAGCACTGCTCGCAACTCGACGTCGGTCGCGACGACGGGCACCGACGTCGCTGCAACGGGCGAGGTCTTCGTCCCGGCGGGGGACGCAGCGAGCGTCGGCACACCATCGGATCGCGCGTCGGACGCCTCGGGCAGCGCGGCCTGTGGTGCGGCCATCGGTGCGTTGGCAACGTTGGCGTTGACGCCGCCCGCGGCGGTCGGTTCCGAAGCGGGGCCCCGACCGACGAGGACGAACCCGGCGGCGGCCGCAGCGAGGGCGGCGAGGGTGGCGGCCGGAGCGAAGATGCGGCGGCGACGTCGGGCCAAGGGGATCGCTCGCTCGCCCGGGCCCGATGGCGGCACCGTCGCTGCTGCGGCCGCTGCCGCCGCTGCGGCCGCGTCGAACGCAGACAGCGCAGCTCCGAGGGAGGATGCGCGACGACTCGGCTCGACCGGGGGGACGTCGACAAGTCGGGTGCGGACGCGCTCGAATTCCGCAGCACGCATCAGCACGGCGTTGTCGATCGTGCCGTGCCGTTGTGACGGTCGATCGAGCAGATCGCTCGCGTCGAGGTCGACGGGGTCGACGGCGTCGAGATCGAGAGGATCGCCGGAGAAGGTCATGGTCGCTTCCTTGGACGTTCGTCCCCGACCGTCTGGTTCCCACCGAGCGCCGCTGCAAGCGAGGCACGTCCGCGGGCAATCCGCGACCGAACCGTTCCCGGGGGGATCTGGAGCACGTCGGCGATCTCGGCGTAGTCCAGATTGCCGACGTCACGGAGCACGACGGCGATGCGGTACTCCTCGGGCAGTTGGCGCAGTGCCCGGTCCAAGACGTCACGCTCGGCAACCCACTCGACGCCGGCGCCGGCACCCGGCGAGGCGGCCAGGCGATCCACCAGGTCGGGATCGGGCAAGGGCCGACGACGCCGGCGACGCAGTTCGTCGAGCGCAGCGTTCGTCGCGATCCGGTAGAGCCAGGTGGTGAACGCCGACCGGCCGTCGAATCGGGCGAGCCCGCGGACGACGGCGATCAATGCCTCCTGGGTGGCGTCGTCGGCATCGGCGCCGTTGCCGGTGAGGCGCCAGCAGACGGCGCGCACCCGGTCGTGATGACGATCGAGAAGGGTCTCGAGAGCTCGGCGATCACCCCGCTGCGCCGCTGCGACGAGGACTGCGTCGGCCGGCTCAGAGGGAGACGACTCGAACATCGGAGAGCCTGATCTGGAAGGGGAACGTGCAGCCGCTGATCGCGCGGCCGGCTCGATCGAGCCAGAGCAGCACCTCGGTGCCGGTGCCGGCGAGTGGAAAGCGGACCGTGCCCGCCGGGAGGTTCGTACCGGCCGACGACGCCGTTCCCCAGCTGGCCAGCGTTGGGCCCGCCGTCGTTGCGAGGAAGACCCGGGCCGACCAGCCCGTGGTGGGGGAGGTGACCTCGAGCGCCATGGCGTCCGGTGGTGCGGACAGCCGGAAGCGCAGCCCGACACCCCCTTTGGCCCCGAATGTGGCCGACTCGTAGCAGACCGTCGACCACGTCGTCGCCGGGTCGCCGTCGACGAGGGCGCCGAGTTGGCCCGGGTTTTCCCGGCCGTCCCCGGGCGGCGGATCGAATTCGGCGGTTCCGGTGATCGACACGGGACCGGTCGGGGACGGCGACGCCGTCGTTGCCGTCGCCGTCCCCCCGTCCACGGGGACGCCGGCGCTCACGGCGACGGGTGTGTCCGAACGGTCCGAGGTGTTCGCCAGGGCGAGAGCGCCGGCGAGGCATACGGCGACGAGCGCGCCCACGGCGAGCAGGACCGTGCGCCGGCTGGTGCGACGGACGGGCGATGGCTCGGGCATCGTCGGGTTGGCGTCGGCGCTCGGCGACAACTCGAGCCGGGCAAGGCGGTCGCGCAGCGCTGCAGCGCTCTGTGGGCGCAGTTCGGGTCGCCGGGCCAGGCAGGCGTGGACCACGCCCTCGAGGTCGCGGGGCAGGCCCGGGCGCAGCGTGCGCAACGGCACCGGGGTGCGCTGCAGGCGGGCGAGCGCAGTTGCGGCGTCGGTGTCGGCGGCGAAGGGCACCTCGCCGGCCAGGCACTCGTAGAGCACGACCCCGAGGGAGAACACGTCCGAACGTGCGTCGACCGGGGTCCCGAGCACCTGTTCGGGAGACAGGTATTTCGCCGTCCCCATCATCACGTCCTCGCGCGTGAGGTCTCGCTTGGCTCGCATCGCAGTAGCGATGCCGAAATCGGTCAGCACGACACGGCCGTCGTTGGTGAGCAGGATGTTCCCGGGCTTCACGTCGCGGTGCACGAGATCGGCTCGATGAGCGGCGTCGAGTCCGTCGGCGAGCGCGAGCCCGATGGTCACCACGTCGGAGGCCGGCAACCGACCCTCTCGGTCGAGTCGCTGGCGCAGGGTGCGCCCCTCGACGAGTTCCATCACGACGGCCTGCTCGGCCTGCGTTCCCACGGTGTCGAAAACCCGTACGACGCAGGGGTGGGCCAGGCGGGCTGCCGCAGCAGCCTCGCGTCGGAACCGCTCGACGAGCACGGGGTCGTCGGCCAGAGCCTCCTTCAACAGCTTGACGGCGACCGGCCGCTGCAGCACGAGATCGGTGGCCCGCCAGACCTCGGCCATTCCACCGATGCCGATGAGTCGTTCGAGCCGATAGCGCCCGGCGATCACCCGCCGCGCATGATCGGGAACGGACGACAGCGCAGCCACCGTGGCGAACGCTACCGGTGGGGATCACCCGGGCGGGGGACACCCGGGCGCAACCGTTCGGACTCAGCCCGGGCGGCGGAACGCGACGCCGATCGTGCCCCGGCCCGCATGGGTGCCGATGACCGGCCCGATCTCTCCCACCACGATCTCACCGTCGTAGATCTCGCGCAGTCGTTGGACGAACACGCCGACGTCATCGACGTCGGCGTGCATCACGGCGAGGCGTTCGAGTGGAAGGTTGGCGCGCACGGTGTCGACGAGCATCGCCAACGCCTTGGCCCGGGTGCGTTGCTTGCCGCCTTCCTCGACCTTGCCGTCGCGGACCTCGATGATCGGCTTGATCGACAGCACCGACGCCACGAGCGCCTTGGCCCCGCCGATTCGACCGCCCTTGCGGAGGTTCTCGAGGGTGTCGAGCGCACCCCAGACCTTGGTCCGGGCGGCGACGTCACGAGCGTGCGCAGCAACCTCGGTCACGCCGGCACCGGTGGCGGCGAGTTCTTCGGCAGCGAGGACCGTCATCCCCAAGCCGATCGTGACGGATCGGGAGTCGACCACCTCGACCTCGACGACGTCGGTGACAGCTTCGGCCGCCAGGAGCGCGCTCTGCATGGTGGCCGACAGCGCCGAGGAAAGGCTCACCACCACGATGCCGGTGGCGCCCTCCGCTGCCAGGCGGCGGTAGGCGGCCTCGAACGCACCGGGTGCCGGGGCCGCCGTCTGCGGAAGCTCGCTCGACGTCGCGCAGCGGGACCAGAACTCCTGCGTCGAGAGCTGTTCCCGGTCGACGAGGTCTTCCTCGCCGAACCGGATCGTGAGCGGCACGACGGTGATCCCTCGCGCACGCACCAAGGCGTCGGGTAGGTCGCAGGCGGAATCGGTGACGATGCGAACGGTGCTCACGACGTGAGGGTACCGGCCCGACGCCGCCTACTCCTGTTGTGCTGCAACCACCAGGCTGCGAGGACGAGGATCGCTCCGCCGGACAGCAAAACGCCGAGGCCGGACAACCCCAGCGCCCGCACCTCGAGCTGGCCACGGCCGACCTCGACGTCGCCTTCGGGGGTGAGCAGGGCGATGGTCACCGGTGTGGTCCCGTTGGCGCGCACGACGACCGGTACCCGCCCCTGCCACGTGCCATCGACGGTGATCACCTCGTCGTTGGCCGGAAACGAAAGGCGTGGGCTCTCGAGCCGGATCCGAACCCGCACCGGATAAGGGACCCGGGAGCGGACGGTGAGAGGGATGCTCGCAGTGTCGCCACCGAGGGTCACCGTCCGTCGGGGCAGTTCGTCGATCACTGCGAGCCTCCCGTCGGACTCTCGCTGGACGTTGGCGAGCAGTGTGTCCCGCTCGGCTGCGGTGAGGTCGCTCGATACGGCAATGCGGAGGGGTTCGATGTCGATCGGGCTCCCCGTGCGCAGGCTCGACACCGCACCGGCGAAGGTCTGCAACGCAGCAAGGCGCTCGGCCAAGCCGGCGAGTCCCTCGCGGGCGACGGCGTTCGCCATCGTGCGGGTCACGGCCAGACCGTCGGGACCGATGGCTGGCGGGACGGATCGGGCAGCCTCCGACAGCGGAGTGAGGCGGAGGAACGGCGTGACCGCAGGGTCGGTCAGGACCCGCAGCAGCGTGTCGGTTCCGGTCGGGTCCGGTGTCCACCGGGCGTCGAGGGCCAGAACGATCGGGGCCCCGGTCGCAGCGGTGCCGGCGGCGGTGTCGAACCACCGGGCGAGCAGTTCGGCGGCGAGGTGATGCGCGCCGAGCACCGAGTCGTCGCTCGGGTCGAGCCGGTCGAGCAAACCCGGGTCGACCACGAGGACGGGCACGTTCGAGACGTCGCCGACGACCGATACGGCCCCGGGAAGGCTGTCGTCGCCTTCGTCGACGAACAGCGACCCGGACGCAACCACCTGTCGGGTGCCGCGTGAACGCAGCAGTGCGAGCCCGCTCGGGGTGATCGGATCCTCGGCCACCCACGTGGTGCGGATCGGTCGGGCGCCGATCTCCGCCGCCAGGAGGTCTTCGCCGCGTGTGAGAGCGTCGGAGAACGCAGCGTCGAGTCCCTCGGCTGCGGCCGTGGACGGGTCGAGGCGCACGTACGGTCGGGACAGGACCTCACGCGGCCCGAGCGTTGCCCGCAACGACTCGACGAGCGCCCCGTCGGCGGGTCGGCCGGTCCGTCGCAGTCCGTCGAGGAGCTCGGGAGACACCGCGACGGTCAGGGCTGCCGTCGGCCATCGCGACAGCAGCCGGTTGAGTTCCCCGAGACGGCTTCGGGCCGTATCGGGGACCATGGTGCTTCCGTCGGGCCGCATCGTCGGTGGCGTCGACACCGGCACGACCATTGCGATGGGCACCGGCGGTTCGGCGCTCGGCGCGGCCGGGCTCCGCACGACGAACACGGTGAGCTCCTCGTTGGTGTCGGCGGTGCGAAGCGACAGCCGCACCGGGTAGGACCCAGCTTGGGCGAGTCGGGCGTTCTCGCCAGGAACGCTCCCGGCGCGCTCGGTGACCGTCGGGACGCGCACGCGCGTCGACCACGCGCCCGGCGTCGCTCCGGGGGGTGCCGGTGTCCGTTCGAGCGAGGCCAGCGTGTCGCGGCGGGACAACAGGACCGGGCCGGGATCGGCGCCGTCAAGCACGGCGCGCACCTGTCGTCCGGGTTCGGACAGCCGGGCGTGGACCGTGGTCTGGATACGCGCGCCGTCGGGCACCGTCGCAGGGATGAGGACGCGGATCTCGATGGTGCCGTCCGGTGGGATCACGAGACTGTGCGATTCGAGGGTGAGCAGGGAGGATCCGCGCTCGGGCGCGGCCGCAGCGGTCGCTGCTCCGACCACGACGATCGCCACGAAGAGCGCCAGGACGAACAGGGGCAGCGCTGCACGACGACGGATCACGACGCTCGCCCCGCAAAGCTCACGACGCTGAGCCCGCTCGGCTCGAGTTCGAACCCGTGGCGCCGGTAGAGGGTCAGTGCGCGCTCGTTGACGCGTTGGGTGTTGACGAGGGCCCGGCGGGCCCCGCGGCGCCGCAGCCAGCGCAGCCCGTCGAGCAGCAGGGCGCTGCCGACGCCGGATCCCTGGTGCGCCGGGTCGACGGCGAGGCGCTGCACGAATCCCTCGTCGCCGGCGCGGCCGCACACCGCATACCCGCGCGGTTGTGCCGATCCCGCCACGCGGAAGCGGGTGGTGGGGGTGGCGGCGATTGCGTCGGCGAGTTCGTCCGCACCGAAGTGCCAGAACGCGTCGAAGGCCCGCTCGTCGAGGGCCTCCACCGGTCCCCAGTCGCGACGGCGCGCCCGGCGGGTCACCGGTTCGCTCGGACGGTCGATGGCGGCATCGAGCGATCGGGACAGCAGATGCAATTCGTCGATGACGATGCCACCAGCGGCGAGGAACGGTTCGCGTTCGCGGCGGTCGAGTGCCGGGGTGACCAGGAACGAATGACCGGCGGCGAGCAGGTCATCGACGACGCGCCGGACGGTGTCGGCCGTCGGCAACGTTGCGCCCGACACCGGGCTGATCACGACCGGCCGATGGCGAGAGCGAAGGTGGGCGACCCGGACGGCTCGTGATCCCTGGCGCACGAGGTGCTCGGCAGGGCGGGCGCCCAGGCGGTGCGGGCCGGCTCCCCGGGTCGTTCTCACCGGGACGGCACGCTAGTGCCCGCTAGGGTCCGGGGGCTGTGCGGATCCTGTTCGCCACCCATGAGCGGTACCTGGACCACGACGCCGGCCGAGGTCATCCGGAGCGGCCAGCTCGGCTCGAGGCCGTGCTCAGCGGCGCCCGCCTCGGCGATGTCGCCGAGGCGCTCGTGCCGCTCGACGTCCGCCGCGCTCGGCTCGACGAGTTGGCTGCGGTCCACGATCCGGTGCACCTCGACGCTCTGGAGCGGTTCTGTGCGGCCGGCGGTGGCTCGATCGACGGGGACACTGCGGCGACCGCAGCGTCGTGGGATGCCGCAGTCCTCGCAGCCGGCGCCGGGCTCGCCGCCGTCGAGGCGCTCGAGGCCGGCGTGGCCGAAAGCGCCTTCTGTGCCGTGCGCCCGCCGGGCCATCACGCGACACCGCGGCGATCGATGGGGTTCTGTCTGTTGAACAACGTGGCGATCACTGCGGCGACGCTGGCCGCCCGCGGCGAACGCGTCGCCGTCGTGGACTACGACGCCCATCACGGCAACGGGACCCAGGACGCCTTCTACGGTGACGGCCGGGTGCTCTACGTGTCCTTGCATGAATGGCCCTTGTATCCGGGAACCGGTGGGCTGTTCGAGACCGGCACCGGCGCCGGGCTGGGCGCAACGGTCAACGTCCCCCTCCCGGCCGGAGCGACCGGCGACGTCTATCTTCGTGCGCTCGACGACGTGATCCTTCCGGTGGTCGAGCGGTTCTCGCCCACGTGGATGCTGCTGTCGGCAGGCTTCGATGCGCACCGTCGTGATCCCCTCACGGGACTGGGGTTGTCGTCCGGGGACTACGGCCCCCTGACGGCCCGCCTGCTCGCCACTGTTTCGCCCGGTCGTCGTCTCGCGTTCCTCGAGGGCGGCTACGACCTCCAGGCCCTCGCAGACTCGACGGCGGCGTGTCTCGGTGCGATGGCGGGCTCGTCCGTCGCACCGGAGCCGCCGACTGGCGGTGGCCCGGGCGCCGAGGCGGTTGCGGCGGCGCGGCGCGTGCAGTTGTCCTGGAGTTGAACGAACCGGCAGCCCGAGCGCCTCGTCGGTAGCCTCCCGAGCCGTGGTGCCGAATCGCTTCACCCCTGTGCTTGCCGAGCTCTCCCCCCTCGGGGAGCGATTCGCCGCGTCCGGACACTCGCTCTACCTGGTCGGCGGCACGGTGCGCGACCTGCTGCTCGCCGCCGGCGACGCCAACGACCTCGACTGCACGACCGATGCGCGACCGGAGGTGATCCGTAGCGTCCTGGACGGATGGGCCGACGCGATCTGGCTGCAGGGAGAGCGTTTCGGCACCATCGGCGCCCGCCGCGGCCGGCGCACCATCGAGATCACCACCCATCGCGGCGAGTCCTATGCCCCGGAGAGTCGTAAACCAGAGGTGTCGTTCTCGGACTCGCTGGACGAGGACCTGTCCCGGCGCGACTTCACGATCAACGCAATGGCCCTACGGGTCGGCGGCGAGGTCCGTCTGATCGACCCCTACGACGGCGCGGTCGATCTCCTCTCCAAGCGTCTGCGCACCCCGTTGGCGCCGGACGTGTCGTTCACGGAGGACCCGCTGCGGATGCTGCGGGCGGCGCGGTTCATCGCCCGCCTCGGACTGGAGCCGGTCCCCGAGCTCGTCGACGCCGTACACCGGCTTCGCCACCGCTTGGAGATCGTCTCGGCCGAACGCGTCCGCGACGAACTCGACAAGCTGATCGTGACCGACCGACCCTCGCCGGGGTTGTGGTTCGCCGTCGACACCGGGCTGGCCGAGGAGTTCCTTCCCGAACTGCCCGCCATGCGCCTCGAACAGGATCCGATCCACCGACACAAGGACGTTCTGACGCACACACTCGCGGTCATCGAGAACGTCCGTCCAGACGCCCACCCGGACTTCGACTTCCGGCGCACTCGGCTGGCCGCGCTGTTCCACGACGTCGGCAAGCCGAAGACCCGCTCGATCCGTGGGGGCAAGGGCGTGAGCTTCCACCATCACGAGGTGGTCGGTGCCCGCATGACTCGGGACCGGATGACGGCGCTGCGGTACGGCAACGACGACGTCGAGGCCGTGACCGAGCTCGTCGCGTTGCACCTGCGATTCCACACGTACCAGATGGGATGGACCGATTCGGCGGTTCGGCGGTACGTCCGCGATGCCGGGCCGTTGCTCGCGGAGCTCAACGTGCTCACGCGCTGCGATTGCACGACCCGCAACGCTCGCAAGGCGGCCATGCTCGCCCGGCGCATGGACGAGCTCGAAGCGCGAATCGCCGAACTTGAGGCGCAGGAGGAGCTCGCGGCGCTGCGGCCCGATCTCGATGGTCGTGCGGTGATGGAACGCCTCGGCGTGCCGCCGGGTCCGGTGGTCGGTCAGGCGCTCGCGTTCTTGCTCGAGCTCCGGCTCGAGGAAGGCCCGCTCGGCCCGGACGAGGCGGCTCGCCGGCTCGACGCCTGGTGGGCGCAGCGCGGCTGAAGACGGATCAGATCCCGAGCTTGCGGGTCCGCAGCACGAGGACCGGCGGCACGAGACTGGCAGCACCGGTCGGCATCGGCTCGGCGAGGACCTCGACCTGGAACCCGGCTCGCCCGAGCGCCGCGAACAGCCCCGACACGGTGCGGCCCTCGGCGGCCCAGTAGGGCCGGCGCAGCACGACCTCGCCGCCGTCGAGCATTCGGGTGAGCGGGTGGGCCAGCGCGAGCACGAAGATGCCCGAGGGCTTGAGGACCCGATGCACCTGACGGAACACCCGGTTGAGGTCCTCGGCGGCGTCGAGCGCCCCGGCCGACACCACGACGTCGATGGAGCCGCTCGTGGCGAAACCCAACTCGGCCGTCTCGGCCCGATGCGACTCGATGCGCACCTCGGCCGTGTCGGCGGCGGCTCGCACCTCGGCGAGCCGCTCGGGGGAAGGGTCGACGACGATCGCCTTGGCACCCCGCTGCGTGTACGTCACCGGATTGGCCGGGAACGGGCAACCGAGTTCGAGGACGCGTCGCCCGGCGAGGTCGCCGAGGAGGCGGAGCTCGGACTCCCCGGGGATCGCCGTGCCGTAGGTGATGTCGCCGCCGGCCATCGCCCAAGTGTGGCCCCGGCTTGCGTCGAGCCGGTGGATGCCGGGTCCGGGCCCGCTCGGTCCTCACCGTCGTGACGCCGGTAGCGTTGGGGCCCATGACCTTCTCGTCCGGTGCGCTGCGCGGGGGCGCCCGGGGCGTGGTCGACCACCGACTGGCGCGTCGCGCTCTGGTGAACGAGTACCGCCGAGGCCGCCTCGCCCGCCATCAGGTGTGCGATGCCCATCCCGAACTGGTGCGGGCGGCGCGTGAGCTCGGAGCACCGACCAGCGTGACCTGCCCGATCTGCGAAGAGGTCAAGCTCGTGCTGGTCACGTACGTCTTCGGACCCCGGCTCCCGGCCCACGGCCGGTGCGTCACGACGGCCCGGGAGTTGGCCCAGCTGAACCGGCGAGCCGACGACCTCGCCGCCTATGTCGTGGAGGTGTGCCCGTCGTGCTCGTGGCATCACCTTCTGCGGGTGTTCCCCGCCGGTGGCCGCCGCCGGGCGGCCCGGAGCTCCTAGCGGCGGTTCACGCCTCGGCGGGCTCGTGCGGGTAATGGCTGACGCACACCAGGCACCAGCGCTCGACGTCGTCGAGCTGTCGGGAGGAACCGGGCGTGTCCCAGGCCTCGGGGGTCACGTAGACACGGTGGACCGCGTAGAGCTCCTCGTCGTCGCGACCGCAGCTCTCACAGGTGCCCACGGTCGGCACGCTACCGACCTACGGTGCCGGCGTGCTGCGGCGCAGTCGATCACGAGTGTGGAGCCTCACGGCGACGATGTGTGCGCTGGTCGCGTCCGTGGCGCCGGCTTGCAGCCGTGTGTCCCCGTCGGTCGTTGCGCCGGCGCCGCCGTTCGAGCAGTTCGGAACGGTTTCGGTCACGGTCCTGCTCGCTGACGGCAGTCGGCGGGAGTGGTGCCTGCTGCTCGCCGACACACCCCAGCGCCGTGCCCGCGGGCTCATGCAGGTCGGCGCGTTGGCCGGCTTCGACGGCATGGCCTTCCGCTTCGGTGCGCCGGTCGAGGCTCGCTTCTACATGTTCGCCACCCGCCTGCCGCTGTCGATAGCGTTCTTGGCCGGCGACGGAGCGATCGTGTCGACGGCAGACATGGACCCGTGCCCGGCGAGCGATCCCGCAGCCTGCCCGCTGACGTCGCCCGTGGCCCCGTACACCGATGCGGTCGAGGTGCTCCGCGGCGACCTCGCTCGCCTGGGGTTCGTCAGCGGGGCGCGCGCAACGTTCGGGTCGGCGTGCCGGCCCCGGGGGTGATCCCGCTCACCATTGGCGGGGCGGCAGCCATCGCTCGT
>JBEIFW010000003.1:0-47562 GCA_040382215.1 Acidimicrobiales bacterium | reverse complement strand
GAACCTGGCCAACATCATCGATCCGCATCCCGACGACTCGGTCGCCCTCGTCTGGCAGGGGCGACCGACCTCCTACGGCGAGCTTCGCCGGCGAGTCGCCGGGCTGCGCGGCGGTCTGGCGGCGCTCGGGGTCGGCACCGGGGATCGTGTCGCGCTGTTGCTGTCGAACAAGCCGGCGTTCGTCGAGACCTACCTGGCCGTCGTCGGACTCGGTGCCGTCGCCGTGCCGCTCAACGCCACCGATCCGGCTGCGGTCTTCGCCGACGAGGTGGCCACGGTCGGCGCCTCGGTCGTCGTGGTCGGACGGGTCGCGCAGGCCGCGTGGGCGGCCGTCGACCCGTCCGTGGTCCCGAGCGTCCGCCACGTCGTGTCGGTGAACGGCCTGGCGGGTGCCGAGTCCCTCGACGATCTCGCCGGTCACGACCCGGTGCCGGTGGCCGACCTCGCCCCCGACCATCTCGCCGTCCTGCTGTTCACCAGCGGCACGGCCGGAGCCCCGAAGGCGGCGATGCTCTCGCACCGCAACCTGCTGTCGAACCTGTCGCAGGGCGAGTTGAGCCCGGACCGGTTCCGGCGGGACGACGTCGTGTACGGGATCCTGCCGCTCAACCACATCTTCGGGCTCAACGTCGTGCTCGCCCAGACGCTCGCCAAGGGCGGCTCGATCGTGCTGGTGCAGCGCTTCGACCCGGCCACGGCCCTCGACACGATCCGGGAACGGAAGGTGACGATCATCCCAGGTGCGCCGCCGATGTGGAGCGCGTGGGCGGCCATGCCCGCCGATCCGACCGCGTTCGCCTCGGTGCGCCTCGCCCTCACCGGTGCCGCCAAGATGCCCGAGGACGCGATGGCCGAGCTCCGGCGGAAGTTCGGCGTCGTATTGCGCGAGGGCTACGGGCTCACGGAGGCGGCCCCGGTGGTCACCACCTCGACGGGGATCGAGCCCCGGCCCGGCTCGGTGGGCAAGGTGCTCGACGGCGTCGAGCTTCGCCTCGTCGGCCCGGACGGCGACGACGTGCTCGACGGCGATTCGGGCGAGATCTGGGTGCGCGGACCGAACGTGTTCCTCGGGTACTGGAACGATCCGGCGGCGACCGCCCGGGTCCTCACGCCGGACGGCTGGCTCAGGACCGGCGACGTGGCGACGGTGGACGCCGAGGGTTACCTGTACCTGGTCGATCGGGCCAAGGACCTGATCATCGTGTCCGGGTTCAACGTGTATCCGGCCGAGGTGGAGTCCGCACTGGGCGACCACCCGGCCGTGGCCGAGGCGGCGGTGATCGGGGTGCCGCATCCCCACACCGGTGAGGCGGTCAAGGCGTATGTCGTGTTGCGCCCCGGCGCCAGCGCCGATGAGGAGCAGCTGATCGATCACTGCCACGAACTTCTCGCCCGCTACAAGTGCCCCTCGAAGGTCCTCGTCGTCGACGAACTGCCCCACGGGCTCGGCGGCAAGCTGCTTCGTCGCGCGCTTCGCTGAGCGGGCTCGATCGCGCCGGTCAGAGGCCCTTTTCGATCTGAAACTACCCGTGGGTAACCTCCGGGAATGGACCAGATCCGAGATGCCATCCTCGCCGGGGTCTCCGGTCAGGAGCTCGCTGCCCTTCCCCTGCCCGAGTCCTACCGGGCCGCCACGGTCTGGCGTGACGACGTCGGCATGTTCGACGGTGTCGCATCGCCCGACAAAGACCCGCGGCGCAGCATCCGCATCACCGAGGTGGCCACCCCCGAGTTGGCGCCCGACGAGGTGTACCTCGCGGTGATGGCCAGCTCGATCAACTTCAACACCGTGTGGTCGTCGGTGTTCGAGCCGGTGCCCACCTTCGGGTTCCAGGACCGCATGGCTCGCGAGAGCGAGTGGGCGGCCCGCCACAAGCTGCCGTATCAGGTGATCGGCTCGGACGCCTCGGCCGTGGTGCTGCGCGTCGGCTCCGCCGTGCGGAACTGGAAGCCGGGCGACCGCGTCGTGGTGCACTGCAACCACGTCGACGACCAGGACCCGTCGGCCCACGACGATTCGATGCTCGCCGCCAACCAGCGGATCTGGGGCTACGAGACGAACTTCGGCGGCCTGGCCGACCTGTCGATCGTGAAGGCCAACCAGCTGATGCCCAAGCCCGCCCACCTCACCTGGGAGGAGGCTGCCGTGAACGCGCTGTGCAACTCCACCAGCTACCGGATGCTCGTCGGCAACAACAGTGCCCGCATGAAGCAGGGCGACGTGGTGTTCGTCTGGGGCGCGACCGGCGGCATCGGAGGCTACGCCGTGCAGTACGTGCTCAACGGCGGCGGCATTCCCGTGGGGGTCGTCTCGTCCCCGGAAAAGGCCGAGCTGCTCGACGATCTCGGCGTCGAGGCGGTTATCGACCGCAAGGCGGCCGGCTACCGGTTCTGGTCCGACGAGCACACCCAGGACGAAGGCGAGTGGCGCCGGCTGGGCAAGGACGTGCGGGCCCTCGTCGGCGACGACCCCGACATCGTGTTCGAGCACCCGGGCCGCTCCACCATGGGGGCGTCGGTGTTCATCTGCAAGCGGGGCGGCACCGTGGTCACGTGCGCGGCGACGGCCGGATACATGGTCGAGTTCGACAACCGGCACTTCTGGATGAAGCTGAAGCGGCTCGTGGCCAGCCACTTCGCCAACTACGCCGAGGCGTGGCAGGCCAACCGGCTGATCCAGCTCGGGAGGATCCAGCCGCTGCTGTCGGCGGTGTATCCCCTGGCCGACACCGGCGAGGCGGCCCGGCGGATCCACCGCAACGAGCACGAGGGCAAGATCGGCATCCTGTGCCTCGCCCCCCGCGAAGGCCTCGGGATCGACGATCCGGAGCTGCGGGCCAAGATCGGGGAGGACCGGATCACGCTGTTCCGCCGTCACGGCGGCTGAGACCGCCCCTGGAGGTCGAGGACCTACGGCGTCGTCGCGCCCCGCTGGCGCACCTCGTCACACCCCCCTGCGAGCATGGAGGCCGTGCCCGAGGCTCGCTTCCCCACCACCTGGGCTCGGCCCGGCGGGCCGTGGTTCGCAGCGGTGCGTGCGGCGATCGCCGATCTCCAAGGGGACGATCCGCTGCGCGAGGTGGCCGTCGTGGTCCCCCCGGGGCCGACGGCCACCGCGCTGCGCCGAGCGCTGCCCCGCCACGGCGTCGGCGGCAGCGGCGTGGCCGCCGTGGTCGTCACCACGGCGATCGACCTGGCGCACCGCCTTGCGGGGCCGGCCGTGGCCGAGCGCCGTCCGATCACCCGGGTCGTGCAGCTGGCCATGGCGCGCCGGGCGTTGGCCGGTGGGCACCGGGAGTCGGCGCTGTCTACGGTCGGTGGGCATCCGGCCACGCTCGATGCGGTGGCCGATCTGACCGGCGCCCTGGCTCCGCTGGCGTGGTGTTCGCCGGCCGAGGCCGCCGCGGCGCGCCACTCGCTCGCCGGCGGCCGCGCCGTCGCCCGCGAGTTGGTCGAGGTGGCCGAGCGGGCCCGGGTCTCGCTGGTGGAGGCGGGCTACCGGGACGAGGCGTTGCTGCTGTCCACGGCGGCGGCGAACGTTGCGGCCTTCGACACCCCGGTGGTGGTGGCCCTCGCCGACGAGCTCGCGCCGATGCAGGCGCGGTTCCTCGAGGCGCTGGTCGGCCGGCTCGGGCCCGAGCAGGTGCGCATCGTCGCGCCGGCCGTGCCCGGCGGCGACGATGTCGTGGAGCGTCTCGTCGTCGGCCTCGGTGGTCTCCCGGCTCCGCCGCCGGCCGAGGTGACGGTGCCGACGATCGTGTCGCTGCCCGACGCCGACGAGGAATCCCGGCACGCGGCGCGCCACGTCGCCGGGCTGGCCGCGGCGGGGGTCCCGCTCGACCGCATCGCAGTGGTCCATCCGGCGGGGACGCCCCCGCACTCCCGAACCGTTCGCGACGAGCTGACCCGGGCCGGGGTGGCCTGGCACGGGCGGGCGGCGGGCGACCTGGCCGGCACGCTGGCCGGCCAGGTGCTCGCCACGCTGCTCGATCTGCTCGATCCCGACGGGGACGGCGCAGCGCGGGTGCGGGTGTTCGACCTCCTCGCGCTCGCGCCGGTCACTCCGGCGTTCCAGGGCGGGGTGCCCGTGCCCATCGTGCGCGCCGTCGCCCGCTGGGAAGCGCTCGCCCGCCGCCTCGGGCTCGTCACCGCGGCCGACTGGGACGTCGCGACGGAACGCCTCCGCGGGCGCCACGACCAGGAGTGGGCCGCTCCCGGGGCCGACGAACGGCGCGAGCCGTTGGCCCAGCGTCAGGCGCAGGAACGGGACACGCTCGGCCGGCTGGTGCGGTTCGTGCGCTCGCTACAAGCCGATCTCGCAGCCGTGGCGGCGGCGGGCGACTGGGGACAGGCCGCCGCTGCGCTGCGGGTGGCGTGGCACCGCCAGGTCGGCACCGAGGCCTGGCGGCAGCGCTGCTGGGCGCAGGCCCCCACCGTCCAGCGACGGGCCGCGTCGCGGGTGCGGCGGTTGTTCGAGGCGCTCGCGGAGCTCGACCGGGTCGGGGAGCTGTTCGATGTTCGGGTGCTCGTGCGCGCGGTCCGGGCGCTGCTGTCAGGCACGGCCGGGCCGGCCAGTGAGTCGGCGGCCGGGGTGCTCGTCGTGCCCTTGCCCGATGCCGGTCTGCTCGACGTCGACCACGTCGTGGTCGTCGGGATGAACGACGGTCTCGTGCCCCCCCGGCCCCAGCAGGGCCTGCTCGTACCCGACGGGCCGCTGTTCCCCGGTCCGGAGCTGCCGGTGCGGCGAGCCCGTCGGGCCTACCGGCTGCTCACCGCCGGCGTCGGCGACGTCGTCGTCACCTGGGCCCGCAGCGACCTGCGCCAGGGCGGGGCGCGCTTCCCCAGCCCGTGGCTGCCCCACGGGGGTTCGGCTGTCGCCTCGCACGCCGCCGGGGTCCTCGGCGCCGGTTCGGGCGCCTGGCTCACCCCGGCCGAATCGCTCGCCCGTCGGGCGGCGGCGAGCGACGACCCGGTCCACGTCACCTCGGTGGTGGCGTCCGTGGGCGACGGTCACCAGCGGGTCGGCGCACTGGTCGCCCGGCTCGGCCCGTCGCAGGGCCCGCACGACGGTGACGTCACGCCCGGCGCCGTCCCCGTCCCCGACGGCGGGGTGTCGGCCACCTGGCTGGAGTCCTACGCCGCCTGCCCGTTCCACCACTTCGTGCGCTACGGGCTCGGCGTACGTGAACCCGACGACCCGGTGGAGGTCGATGACCCGTCCGCCCGCGATCGAGGGTCGCTGATCCACGCCGTCCTCGCCGACCTCGTCGTCGAGTGGCTGGCTCGGCCCGAACCCCGGCCGCCCTGGCCGCCGGACGATGCACCGGTGTCCGCCGAGCGTTCGCTCGACCGGCACGCCGGCGATCTCGGCGAACGGGGTCTGCGTGGTCATCCGGCGATGTGGGGGATCCGACGCGCCCAGTTGCTCGAGGCCGTGCGCCGGGCGCTGGAGGAGGACAGACACACCGGGCGCACGCCGTGGGCGGCCGAGCTGGCCTTCGGTACCGCCGGGGCCGCAACCCCGGCGCTCACCGTTACCACCGGTGACGGGACGGCGATCCCCGTCCGGGGAGCTATCGACCGGGTCGAGGTCGGCCCCGATGGGCGGGTCGTGGTCACCGACTTCAAGAGCGGCCGGCCGGATCGGTACCGGATCGACGCGGACGACCCCACCAGGTCCGGGCGCGTGCTCCAGCTCCCGCTGTACGGCCTGGTGGCGGCTCGGGCCCACGACGTCCCGGTCGAACAGGTCATCGTCCAGTACCGCTTCGTCGGCCGGCCCGAGCCATACCGACCAGTGGTGCTCCCGCTCGACGATGCGATCATCGACGGCGTGTGCGACGCCGTCGGCGCCGTCGTCGACGGGGTGTCGGCCGGGCGGTTCCGGCCGGCCGAGCCGGCCGATCGCGGCCTGTTCGGGTGGGACTGCCCGTCGTGCGTTCCCGACGGTCTCGGTGGCGAGGAACTCGCCGAACGGGTCCGGCGGTCGGCGGAGGCGCCGACATGACCGGTGTGGTCCTGGCCGACGCCGCGGCGCGGGAGCGGATCCGCTCGGGTCGGGAGTCCAGTCTGGTCGTCCATGCCGGGGCCGGGGCCGGCAAGACGACGACGATGATCGATCGCCTCGTCGGGGCGGTCCTCGCCGACGAGGTCGGGCTCGGGGAGATCGTCGCCATCTCCTTCACCGAGCGTTCCGCTCGCGATCTCGGCCGCAAGGTTCGCCTGGCCCTCGAGCGTCACCGTCCCGGCGCCGACGTCGACCGGGCGTTCCTCGGCACGATCCCTGCGTTCTGCCGGTCGATCCTGGCCACCTATCCGATCGAGGCCGGCCTGCCGCCGTCGTTCACCACGACCGACGACATCACCTCCGACCTGGAAGCCGAGCGCCGCACGCGGCGCATCGTGCGCCGGCTGTACGACACCGCCCTGGTCGATCCCACCGTCGCCGAGGCGCTCGGGATGCTCGTGCACTCGGCGGGCGACCCGCAGGGTGCGCTGGTCGCGCTCGTCCGCCTGCTCGACCTGCAGTGGCACCGGCTGGAGCGCTGGACGCCGCGGCCGTCCCACCTCGACGGGGGGCGGGCCGCCGCCGAAGCCCTGCTCGGCCGGGTGCGGGGGCTGGTCGATGCCTGTCCTCCGGGCGACCAGCTGCGCGCGGTCCTCGAGTCGTGGGCCAAGGCCGTCGGGCAGCTCCCCGACGGGCTGTCGGCTCGCCGTCGGGCCCTCGACGGACTGGACAGCCTCGGCAGCAAGGGCGCCGGGAAGGCGTGGCAGTCCGCCGTCGGGTGCAGCCCGAAGGAGGTCCGCGACGAGTGCAAGGCCGCCCGGGACGGGGTCGTCGCCGCCATCGAGGCGACCGTCGTCGAACGCCTCCTGGGGGTCCTCGTCCCTGCGGTCGTCGCCGAGGCCCGCCGCCGGCTCGCCGATGGTCGGGTCAGTTTCGACGACCTGCTTGTGCTCGCTGCCCGCCTCGTGGCCAAGGTCCCGACGGTGCGGGAGGCCCTGCAGCAGCGACACCGCCGCTTGTTCGTCGACGAATACCAGGACACCGATGTCGTGCAACACGACCTGGTCACGGTGCTGGCCTCGGTCGACGGCACCATCGATCCGGGCCGGTTGTTCGTGGTCGGCGACCCGAAGCAGTCGATCTATGCCTTCCGGGCCGCCGAGGTGCGCCTGCTGGCCGAGCTCACCGACCGTGTCGACACCGAATCGGTCGAGTTGGTCACCAACTTCCGCAGCCGTCCGGGGGTCATCGACTGGGTGAACGCGATGGCCGGTCCGTGGTTCGGGTCCCGGCCCGATCAGGTGCCGTTCACCCCGCTGGCCGCGGCCCGCACCGGTCCGCCGGTCGGAACCGACCCGGGCCCCGACGTCGTGGTGCTCGGCCTCGACACCCCGGCGGGGACGGCGCCGGCGGACGCTCGGCGCACCGAAGCCGACGACGTCGCCGCGACGGTGGTCGCCGCCCGGACCGAGGGCTGGCTGGTGCGCGACGGGGACGCGTCGTACCGGCCGGTGCGGTTCGGCGACATGGCCGTCCTGCTGCGGTCGCGGGCCGGTCTGGCCGGGCTCGAGGCGGCGTTCCGGCGGGCCGGGATCCCGTACCGGCTCGACGGCGGTTCGCTCGTGTATGACACACGCGAAGTGCGCGAGCTGCTGCGGGTGCTGCGCGCCGTCGACGACCCGACCGACGAGCTCGCGTTGGTGACGGCGCTGCGCACGACCGTGATCGGCCTGCGCGACGACGACCTGCTGGCCCACCGGCGCGCCGGGGGCCGCTGGGACCTGTTCGCGCCCTCGGCGCCGCCCGGCCCCGTTGCCGATGCACTCGGTCGCCTGCGCGCCCTCGTGGCGGACAAGGCCTTCCGGACCCCGGCCGAGTTGCTCACCCGGCTCACCGAGCAGCATCTGTCCTGGGCGGCGGCACTGGTCGAGGGTCCGCAGGCCGCCCGGGAGACGTGGCGCCGGGTGCGGTACGTGATCGACGAGGCCCGGGCGTTCGCCGATGCCACCGGGGGCACGTTGCGCGAGTACCTGGCGTGGGTCGATCGCCAGGTGGCCGACGTGGCCCGGCGTGAGGTGAGCCCCGACGAGACCGACGAGGACGCGGTCCGGGTCCTCACCATCCATGCCGCCAAGGGGCTGGAGTACCCGATGGTGGTCGTCGCCGGCCTCGGTACCGACCCGCCACCGCCTGCCCCGGTGGAGGTGCGCTGGCGAGGTGGCGAGCTGGTGGCACGGTTCGGGGGGCTCCGCCCGACCGGCACGACCGAGGCCCGTCACGACGACGACGAGGCCCGAGCCGGCGAGGAGGCCAGGCTCGTGTACGTGGCGTGCACCCGGGCGATGGACCACCTGGTCGTGTCGTGCCACGGCGGACGCAGGGCTGACGGGCAGCCCCGCAGCACGCTGTTGCGGGCGATGGAGCCGTATGCCCAGGTGGCGCCGGGCGCCGCGCACCGGGCGCCGTCGGTGGCGCCCGAGGTTCCCCGCCTGGTGCCCGAGGTCCCCGCTGCGCCGGATCCGTCGGCGAGGCTCGAGGGTGGCGACGTGATCGCCGCCCGCCTCGCTGCGGCAGAGCGGCGCTCGGCGTGGTCGGCCACCGCGGTCGCCGGCGCGCTCGGTGGGGCCGGGTCCGCCGCCGGGCCCGGGGTGGCCGTCGCGGTGGACGAGGACCACGACGACGAGGTCGTCATCGGCCGCATCGACGGCGCCGATCGCCTGGCCGATCCGGATCCCCTGGGGGCGATCGGTGCCGGATCGGGCCGTGACGACGACGATCTCCCGACGCTCGCCCCGGTCGACGCGCTCGGCGACGAACCGGCCGACCCGGCGCTGGCGAAGGACCCGCGCCCGCTGGAGGGTCCGCCCGAGGCCCGGGGTCGGTACGGCACCGCGGTGGGACGGGCCGTCCACCAGGCGATGCAGCTCGTCGAGCTCCAGGGCGACGGCAGCGATCTCGACCGGTTGGCCGAGGCCGCCGCCCTGGCCGAGGACGTTGCACCGGCCCACCGGCCGGCGGTCGTGCGTCTCGCCCGCTCGATCTTCGCAAGCCCGGTGGTCGAACGGATGCGTCGCTCGCCGGTGGTGCGTCGCGAGCTCTACGTCGGGGCGCCCTTCGGTGACCAGGTGATCTGGGGGTATCTCGACGCCGTGTTCGTCGACGACGACGGTCGGATGGTGGTCGTCGACTTCAAGACCGATCAGGCGCCGGCTGGGCCCGAGGTCCTGCTCGAGCGGTACCGGGGGCAGCTCGCGTCCTACTTGCTCGCGTTGGGGGGAGCGACGGGCCGTCCGGTCGGCGACGCCTGGTTGGTGGTAGCCCGCGACGACGGAACCCCGGCCGCATGTGTCGCGCTCACCGGTGCGGCCCGCGACGTTGCGCTCGCGGAGGTGCGCGCCGTGCTCACCGCCGGAGCGTGACGCTTGCCTCATCGGGGTCTCGTCCGGTAGCACCGTCACCCATGGGGCTGCCGCTTGACGGGGTACGCGTGCTCGAGCTGTCCGGCGGCGTCGCCGCGGCGCTCACGGGTCGACTGCTGCGGGGGTACGGCGCCGACGTCCGGCGCGTCGCCGCACCGGCGGTCGTGCCGTTGACCGACGACCAGGTCACGGCGTGCCACGCCGGAAAACCGGTCCTGCCCCTGCCGGTCGGGCCGCAGGGGTGGGACGCGCTGTTCGGTGCCGTCGACGTGGTGATCTCCGACCGCCAGCCGGCGCAGTTGGCCGTGCTCGGCCTGGACTGGGACGACGTGCACCGGCGGTACCCGGGCCTGGTCATCGTGTCGGCCACCCCGTTCGGGCTCACCGGTCCCTACGCCGACTGGGCTGGACCGAACGCGGTCGGGTTCGCGCTCGGCGGGCTCATGTCCCTCACCGGCGATCCGGGGCGAACCCCGCTCGTCACCGGTGGCGATCAGGCCGAGAAGCTCCTGGGACTCAACGCGTTCTCGGTGTCGATCACGTGTTGGTACGGGCGCCGACGCCACGGTCGGGGCGAGCTGGTGGACCTTTCGGGGCAGGAGTGCGCCGCCGGGATGACCGAGCTGTACGGGCCGTCGAGCTCGGTGGGCGGGCCGATCATTCCCCGCCTCGGCAACCACACGCGTGCGCCGTGGGCGATCTATCCGTGTCTGGACGGCTGGGTGGGGGTGTTCTGCCTCGCCCGCCAGATCCCGGCGCTGTTCAGCATGCTCGACGATCCCGAGCTCGCCGAGGAACGTTTCACGGACCCGTTGCAGCGCAGCGAGCCCCTGAACGAAGAAGCCCTCACCGCCAAGCTCTACATCCATTTCATGGAGCGCACCACGGCCGAGATCCTGGCCGCGGGGCTCGCGCTTCGGGTGCCGACGGGGATCGCCGTCACGCCCGGCGACCTGCTCGGCTCGCCCGGCCTGGCCGATCGCAATGCGTTCGAGGTGCGTGCCGACGGCCTGCGCCTGCCCGGTGCCCCGTTCCCGGGGTTCGGCTGGCGCAGCGCCGACGAGCCCGCCGCCGCCGACGAGCTGTGGACGCCGCGGCCCGAGGCGCCGGCCGAGGGCGTCGCCGGCCGGCTCCCGCTCGAGGGCGTCCGCGTCGTCGACCTGTCGATGATGTGGGCCGGACCGTACGCGACCGCCCAGCTCGGGGCGATGGGTGCCGACGTGATCAAGGTGGAGTCGCCGCGGGCGTGGGACAACATCCGCACCCTGGTGCCCCAGCCCGGAGTTGCCGACCCGTGGAACTCGGCCTACTACTTCGTCGCCTACAACCGCGACAAGCGGTCATTGACCCTGGACCTCGCCCAACCCGACGGTGTGGCGATGATGAAGCGGCTGCTCGCCAGCGCCGACGTGCTGCTCGAGAACTACCGCGACGACGTGCTCGACAAGCTCGGCTTCACCGACGAGGTGCTCGCCGAGGTGAACCCGTCGCTGGTGACGATTTCGATGGCGGCGTTCGGCAAGGCCGGTCCCGATCGCGACTACGTCGGGTTCGGTCCGGTGATCGAACTCATGTCGGGCCTTGCGTCGCTCAGCGGGTACGAGCACGACGAGGAACCGTTCAAGACCGGCATCTCCTACGGCGATCCGGTGGCCGGTCTGGCCGCAGTGGCAGCGTCGGTCCTGGGCCTGGCCCAGCGCGACGATCGGCGCGCGGCCGGGACGGAGCCGACCGGTATCCACGTCGACCTCGCCCAGCGGGAGACGGGGATGGCACTGGTGCCCGATGCCTTCGTCGCTGCGAACCGGGGGGAGGCGCCGGTGCACCGCGGCTGCCGGGACGCCCGCTTCGCGCCGCAGGGCGTGTACCGCACGGCCGACGCCACCGACGGTTGGGAACAGTGGCTCGTGGTGTCGGTCCGCACCGACGAGGAGTGGCGGTCGTTGTGCGGGCTGCTCGGCCGCAACGATCTGGCCGCCCTCGACGTGGCGGCCCGCCGGGCCCGCCACGACGAGATCGACGCCGTCCTCGCGGCCTGGTTGCGTCCGCAACGACCGCAACCAGCGATGGAGCGGCTGCAGGCCGCCGGCGTGCCCGCCGGACGTGTCCACGATTCGAGTTCGGTCCACGACGACCTGCAGCTGCTGCATCGGGACTACTGGGTCTACCTGCCGCAGCCGAAAATGATCCGGCACAAGCAGCAGGGCGTGCACTGGCGGCTCGCCGACGCAGCTCCCCGGCCCCGTCGCGCCGCGCCGTTGTTCGGCGAGCACAACGACGAGATCCTCGCCGAGCTCGGCGTGGGCCCCGAGGAGCGGGCCCGCCTGGCGGCGATCGAGGTGATCGCGGACGCCCCGGTCAATCCGACGGTGGGGTGATGCCACCGCCGGACCTACCGGCGATGTTCACCACTCGTTCCAGTGGACGACGGTGTCCATCGGGAGCCGGGGCGCAGGCTTGAAGTCCGTGCCGAGCGTGTAGGCGAGCGGAAACAACCCGGCGTGGCTGTAGCGGCTGGCGTCGAGCCCGATGACGGCGGCGACCTCCTCCTCCTTGCGGCAGGTCATCGTCGTCCACACCGACCCGAGGCCACGGGCCCGGGCGGCGAGCATGAAGCTCCACACCGCCGGCAGAATCGAACCCCAGAAGCCGGCCTGGCCCGACACCTTGGTGCCGTCGGTCCGACCCTCCTGGTAGGCAAGGAGGTGGACGGGCACCTCGTGAAGGTGGGCCCGCAGGTACCGAGCCGAGTCCGACACGGCGTCGCGCCGCTCGGCCCGGGTGTCGCCCTCCTGGTAGCCGGCCGAGGCCGGGGCCAGCATGTACTGATCGAACACCTCGCCGTAGATGTCGGCGAGCGCCTTGCGCTTGGCAGCGTCGTCGACGACCACGAACTGCCAGGCCTGCCGGTTCGAACCCGACGGGGCCTGCACGGCGATCTCGAGGCACTCCATCACGACGTCGCGCGGGACGGGCCGGGTGAGGTCGAGCCGCTTGCGCACCGATCGAGTGGTCGTGAGTAGCTCGTCGAGGGAGAGGGGCAGGAGTTCGGCCATGGCGCGGGTCTACACGGTTCGCACCACCGCACCCCCAACGGCGCCGATACGTTCCGACGCCGGGCGGTCCCCGTGGCAGGATCCGACGATGCGCATCGGGGCGACGTTGGCGTTCGACGGTGGCCGCGGTCGGGGAATGGCCGAGTTGGCCGAGGCGAGCGAGCGCGCCGAGGCCGCGGGCCTCGACTCGTTGTGGTTCCCCGAACACGTCGTGTTCGTCGAGGGTGCCCGCTCGCAGTACCCCTACGGCACGCTCGCGTTGGGCAAGCGTCCGGGGGTGTACGACCCGCTGATCGCCATGACGGTTGCCGCCGGGGTGACGAGCCGGGTGCGCCTCGGGACCGGCGTACTCATCCTCCCCCAGCGCGAGCCGCTCACCCTGGCGCAGCAGGTCGTCGCCGTCGATCACGCGTCGGGCGGTCGCGTCGATCTCGGCATCGGGGTCGGC
This sequence comes from Acidimicrobiales bacterium, assembly GCA_040382215.1. Taxonomy (GTDB): domain Bacteria; phylum Actinomycetota; class Acidimicrobiia; order Acidimicrobiales; family Ilumatobacteraceae; genus JBEIFW01. The sequence goes on along the minus strand of JBEIFW010000003.1, from coordinate 34,632 downwards.
TGGCTGCGGGAGGAGTTCGAGGCGCTCGGGGTCCCGTGGGCCCGGCGGGGGGCTCGGGCCGACGAGTACGTGGCGGCTCTGCGCACGGCCTGGCGCGACGAGGTGTCGAACCTCACGGGCGAGTTCAGCTCGTTCGCCGGCGTGCTCGCCTACCCGAAGCCTGCGCAGGTGGGCGGGCCGCCGATCCTCGTCGGCGGCAACACCCCGGCTGCGCTGGACCGAGCCCGCCGGCTGGGCGACGGCTGGTTCGGTTGGGCGTTGACGGTCGACGAGGTGTCCGCTGCGCTCGACGCGCTCGGCGGTGTCCCGGCGACGGTCGGGTTGGCGTGGCCGCGCCCGTTCGACGCCCTCGTGGACTACGCGAAGGCACTCGCGCTGCTCGGCGTGCGTGAACTGGTCGTCGCCCCCGGGGCCCGGGACGCGCCGCTGGGCGATCGCCTGGCCGGCCTCGCCGAGGCCCTCGCAGGCGTGCGCGCCTCAACCGGCGACGGCTGAGCGCGCCCGCATCGCCCGTTCGGCGCGCGCCTCGGGCACCAGCGCCGCGGAGGCGACGACCATCATGCCGGCGGCCAGCGCAGCCACGGTGCCGAGCGGCAGGCGTTCGACGACGGCAAAGCCGACCAGGGGGGCCGTCACGGCCCGCAACCCGGTCGAGAACGTGTGCAGCCCCATGTAGTCGGCCACCTTGTCGGGTGGCGCGAACTTGGTGACCCACAGGTTCCACATGAGGTCCCCGCCCGCCGAGGCGATGCCGAGCACGACGGCGCCGGCGACGAGCCCGACGGCGCTCGTGCCGGTGAAGAACGCGGCAACGTAGGCGGCGAACAGGACGTTCACCACGATGCGGGACGAGAAGAAGGACAAGCGGTCGAACACCAGGCCGAACACCGGGAGCGACAACAGCCGGCACACCGACGGCACGGTCACGGTGAGCAGTGTGATGGTCGCCGCGTCGGCGCCGATCCCGTAGCCGGGCTCGGCAAGGTATTCGACCCGCAGCGGGAGCAACATCAGGTTGCCGAAGCCCATGAACATCCAGGCGATGAGGGTGAGGCGCAGCCGGCGGTCCTCCGCCAGCAGCCCGACGCGAGGCCACGGCCGGTTCGGGCCGGGTCCGGCGGGCAGCGGGGCCGACGGGGTGGCCACCTGGCAGCACGCGGCGACCGCGAGTGCCACGGCCGCCGCCGCGATCACCCACCACCAGCGGTGGAGACCGTCGACGAGGAGGCTGCCGATGGCGAGGCCGGCGAGCGCCGAGACTGCGACCTTGACCGTCATCCCCCAGCCGACCCGGCGGCCTCGCTCTCGCACCGGGAAGTTGCGCTGGTATGTCACCGTCATGAGCGGGATCACGGCGTGGACCGCGGCGATGCCGCACACCCCGCCGACAAGGTAGGTGCCCAGCGACCCGGTCGACGCCACGGCAAAGGCGGCGGCACCGACCAACGACACGGCAGCGGCCACCGCCATGACCGGGTGCCCGACCCGTCGAGCGAGCGCCGTGAGGAAGGGTGAGGCCAGCAGGCCAACCCCGTTCGCCGCTGCGAGGATCCCCTTGGCCCAGCCCGGCGCATCGAAGTGCTTGATTGCGATGGTCAGCAGCACCGACGACTCGAGCGCGAGCAGGAATCCGAGCGGGACCGAGCGGGCGAGGTCGGTCCACTGGGTGCGCCGCACGACGGCGCTCGTCGGGCCGTCGTTCACGCCCGACCTGGCTCGCGTCGGTCGGCGGGAGCACCCGGACGCAGCGGCATCGCCGTCGCGTCGAGGCGGGCCGTCGTCATGCGGACAGCCTCGCATGCCGAACCGCTGCGCTCCCGTGGCCCTACGCTGTGGCGAGACCGGCGCGCAGTGTGCTGGGAGAAAGGCCCGCCATGAACCCCCGCCGTTCGCTCGCTGTCGCCGCCTTCGTGGTCGTCGGTTCTCTCGCCGGTCTCGCCGCATGCGGGGACGATTCGAGTTCCTCGTCGTCGGAGAGCGCCGCCACCACGGTCAAGCCCGGCGCAGCGACCACGGCCAAGCCGGCATCCGGTGGCGCTACGGGTTCGATGGCCGCTGATCTGGTTGCCACGGTGAACGCCGTGGCCAAGGGCGATTGCGGCAAGGCCGAATCCCTTGCCTCGCTCGGCGACAATCTCGATCCGAGCAAGTCCGGCAACGTGTTCAAGGACTTCGCCAAGGCCCTGGAGCAGCTCGGCGCGTCCGGCCCGGCTGAGGTGAAGGCCGATTTTGCGCTGCTCGGAAAGGGCATTCGGCAGCTGGCCAAGCTGTTCGACGACATCGACCTGTCGGATCCGACGAAGCTGGCGTCGATCATGACCGATCCGGCCAAGGCGGCAGAGTTCGAAAAGGCGATGGGGTCGATGGACGACAAGGCGATGACCGAAGCGAGCAATCGCATCGAGGCCTGGTTCGCCAAGAAGTGCCCGGCGCTCGCCACTGCGACCACCAAGGCGTGATCGTCGCGAGGGTCCGCTCCCTACGCTTCGAAGGCCCGGATCGTCCGGGCGCCTGAAGAGGGGAGTTCTCGGCAATGTCCCGTCGTCGTTCGTTGGTGGCCATCGTCCTCGTGACGGCTACGACAATCGGTATCGCCGCCTGCGGGGACGACTCGGGGTCCTCGTCGGAGACGTCGGCCACCACGGCGGCGGCATCGGCGATCTCGGCGGCGGCCGGGCCCACCACGACGGCCAAGGCGGCGGCCGGTTCGGCCACCACCATGGCCGCGGGCGCGGCGACCACGGCCAAGCCGGCGTCGGGCGGCTCATCCGGTGGGAGTTCCTCGGCCCAGGCTGCGAGCGACTTCATCGCCGCCGTGAACGCCGTGGCGAAGGGTGATTGCGCCACGGCCGATCGACTGCTGTCGATCGACGACGACATCGATCCGATCAAGAACCGCGACACGTTCAAGGACCTCGCCAACGCCTTCGAGCAACTCGGCTCGTCCGGGCCCGCCGAGGTCCGGGCCGATTTCGCCACCCTGGCCAAGGGCGTGTCGGCCCTGGCCAAGGCGCTCGACGGCATCGACCTGTCCGATCCGGCCCAGTTCGCCAAGGCACTCAGTGATCCGAAGACTGCGTCCGCTATCGAGGCGGCCCAGACGACGATGAACGACGGCCAGTTCGAGGCGGCCGGCGACCGGATCACGGCCTGGTCGGAGAAGAAGTGCCCGAACCTGGCGACGGCCACCACCAAGGCGTGATCGTCAGCCGGCGCTGAACGCGGCGCCGACCGCGCCGGCGTGCTGCCGGATGCGCTCGAAGGCCCGAGCGACGTCGAGCACACCGTCGGGGTCGTCGAGCAACATACGGTGCTGCAACCACACCGTGCTTCCCGCGGCGTGCTCGGCCGCAGGGAGCCGTTGTGCGGCATAGTCGATCGTCGGGGCCGATGCCCGCAGTCGCGGGGCGAAGGCCCGGGTGCGGAACACGGCGAGCTCGTTGAGGCTCGGGTAGGACACCCCCATCGCGATCCCTTCGGCCGCGAGCGCCGCCTCCAGGGACCGCAGCGGCAGACCACCGAACGCGTCGAGGTCCACGTGGACCACGTAGCAGTAGTACCCCTGGCTGCCCTGCTGGGGCAGACGTCCCTGCGGCCGTAGGCCGCCGACGGCCGCCAGCGCGTCGCCGAGCACGGCCGCGTTGGCGTTGCGCCGGGCGTGCTGGGCCGGGAACCGGGCCAGCTGCGCCGACAGCACGGCACCCTGCCACTCGGTCATCCGCAGGTTCGAGCCGGCCCGGGGGTGGTGGTAGAACCACTCGCCCTCCTGGCGGCCGCAGTTGGCGTAGCTCCACGCGAGCGCCCGCAACTCGTCGTCGTTGGTGACGAGCGCCCCGCCCTCGCCGGCGGTCATCAGCTTCGACTGCTGCATCGAGAACGAGCCGAAGCTGCCCCACGACCCGACGCCCCGGTCGCGCCACGTCGAGCCGTGGGCGTGGGCGCAGTCCTCGATGAGGTGCAACTCGTGTCGGGCGCACAGGGCGCCGAGCGCGTCGAGGTCGGCGGCGGCACCCGCGACGTGCACGGCGATGATCGCCCGGGTGCGGGGGGTGATCGCCGCGGCTGCGGCGGCCGGGTCGAGGCAGAGCGTGTCGGGGTCGACGTCGACGAGCACCGGGGTGGCGTTGACCGCGAGGACGGCGGTTGCGGACGCAACGAACGTCATCCCCGGCACCAGCACCTCGTCGCCCTCGCCGACACCGCAGGCGACGAGCGCGGCTTCGAGGGTGTGGGTGCCGTTGGTGAGCGGCAGTCCGAAGCGGGCCCCCTGGTAGGCGGCGAACTCGGCGGCGAAGGTCATGGCCCGGTTGCCGTTGCCGTGCCACCAGCCGCCCGAGTCGAGGGTTGCGAGCAGGGCGTCGCGTTCGGTGCCGTCCCATTGCGGCCACGCCGGCCACGGTGCGGTGCGGATCGGGGTGCCGCCACAGACGGCGGGGCGATCGGTCATGGGGTGCTCCCGGGGGGGATGGCCGCCGCCCGGTAGGCGGCGTCGACGAGACGGAGGGCGGTGAGGCCGACGGCGGCCGACGCCCGGGGGGTGCCGCCGTGGCGGACGCAGCGGGCCACGTCGGCGAGCTGTGTCGCGTACATCGGCACCGAGCAGTGCTCCTCCGGGGTCGGCAGCGGGGGATCGGGGGACCAGATCCGGGTGGCTCCGGCGGTGCCGAGCACGACGGTGTCGGCCTCGAGGCCGCCGAGCTGCGGCTGCCACCACCCGAACTCGACGACCGAGCGCGACCCGTCGGCCCAGTCGACGGTGACGACCCCGTCGTCGTCGAGGGGGTCGTCACCGGGCTGGCGGGCCGACGCCGGGGTGAACACCCCCCGGCCGATCGAGGCCTGTACCCGGACGGGTTGCGGGTCACCGAGGAGGAACCGGGCGGTGTCGAGGGCGTGGATGCCCATGTCGATGAGCGCCCCGCCCCCGGCCAGCGCCGGGTCGGTGAACCACCTCGACGGCCCCCAGCCGGCATGCACGCCCCAGCCGTGGGTGCGCACGATCCGGCCGAGTTCGCCGGCGGCGATCCGGTCGCGTACGGCGATCACCTCGTCCCGGTACCGCCACATATGCCCGACGGCGAGCACCGTGCCGGCCCGGTCGGCCCGGGCGCACAGGTCCTCGGCGTCGGGCACGGTGACGGTGACCGGCTTGTCCACCAGCACGTGGCGGCCGGCGTCGAGCGCAGCGGCGGCCTGCGGATGGTGGAGGGCGTTCGGGGTGGCGACCACGACCAGGTCGATGGCGGGATCGGTGACGAGCGTGGCCCAGTCTTCGGTCCAGCGCGCGATGCCGTGGCGCTCGGCGAACGCGGCGGCCCGCGCCCCGTGGTGGCCGGCCACGGCGACCACCTCGACGTCTGCGCCGAACGCGCCGGCGGCCTTGGCGGCGAGGACGTGCCGGTTGGCGGCCCACCCGTAGCCGAGTACGGCGGTGCGCACGGTCATCGGGGCCGCCTCGGCAGGGCGTCCACGGCGGCCCACGCCGCGTCGATCGCCGCCTCGTCGAGGGGGCGCAGGTCCAACACGCTCACGTCGAGGCCCTCGGCCCGGGCGTAGGCCGGCGCAGCGGCCAGCGTGGCCCGGAGCGTGGCTTCGTCGATCCCCAGGTCCGCCGGGTGGGCCCGGCAACCCGATGCCGCCACGATCCGTGTGGCACGTTCGACATCGTTGTCCTGCAACGTCGCCGCCGCGACGACGCCGAGCGCGATGAGCTCGCCGTGGACGTGGTGGGCACCGGTCGCGTGCTCGTAGGCGTAGGCCCAGAAGTGCTCGGCGCCCTCCTCGAAGCGGCTGTGGCCGGCGGCGGCGCACGCCGCGCCGATGCGCCGGTAGGCCCCGGCGAGGAACCGGATCCCCTCGGCGCTCACCGCGGCGACGTCGTCCACGGCCGCGTCCAGCTCGTCGAGCAGCGACGCCCCGAGGGCGGCCAACCCGTCGTCCCACGGGTGCCCATGACCGGCAGCCGCCGCCGCCCGCCAGTCCCACAGGCCGGTGTGGCACGACAGCACGTCGCCGATCCCGGCCCGGTTCAGCGACGGCGGTGCCGAGCGCACCAGCGCGACGTCGAGCGCGACGAACCGGGGGAGGACCTTGCCGACGTAGCGGACCCGGCCCGCGACGCGCACCCCGACGGCGTCGGTGAACGCGGCGTCGACCGAGGTGATCGACGGGATCTGCACCAGGGGTCGGCCGGTGCGCCAGGCGAGGAACTTCGCCGTGTCGAGCGCCGTGCCGCCGCCGAGCCCGACCACCACCTCGCCGTCGTCGGGAACGGCGGCCACCGCCTCGAGGGCGTCGAGATCGACGTCGCCGGCGACCACGACGCGGGCCGGGGCGGGCAGCCCGGACGGGAGTCCGGCGCGGACCGACGACCAGGGCGGGTCGTGGACCGCCAGGGTGCAGCGGCCCAGTTCGGCCAGCACCGCTGCCACCGGCTGCTCGACCAGATCCACCAGGGTGCCCGTCACGGCCGGCACCGTAGCCCGGGCCCCGTACGATCGCCGGTGTGATTCCTCAGGTGTGGGAGCCCGAGCCGGGCCACGGCCGTGCGGTGCTCGTGGTGCTGTCGCACGCCGACGACTTCGCGCTGTTCTGCGGCGGGACCCTTGTCCGCTGGGCCGACGCCGGCTGGCGGGTGGTCGCGGTGCGGGTCACCGACGACCGCTGGGATTCGGTCGGTCGCACCGAGGCCGACACGGTCGCCGCCAACGCCGCGGAGTTCCGGGCGGCCTGCGCCGTGCTCGGGGTGGCCGAGACGGTCGAGCTCGGGTGGCCGACCGACACCTTGGACACCGCGGACCCGTTGGTGCTGCGCGAGCAGGTGATCCGGCTCGTGCGCGCCCACCGGCCCTATGCGCTGGTCACGTTCGACCCGTTCTCGGCGCCGGCCGAGGACAACCAGGACCACCTCGTCGTCGCTCGCGCCGTGGACGAAGCGTTCTGGACCAGCCAGTTCGACCTGCACCATCCCGAGCACCTCTCCGAGGGGCTGCGGCCGCACGGCTGCTTCGAGCGGTGGTATCTCGGTCGCTCGGTGATCGAGGTGACCCACGTGGTTGACATCACCACGACGTTGCGCCGCAAGATCGCGGCGGCGCTGTGCCACGACACGATGTTGCGCAACCAGGTCAACCAGTGGCGCCTGCAGGCCGACACCGGCGGCTGGGACGTGCCGGTGCTCGACGAGATCGCCGCCGGCGGGCCGCTGGCGCCGCTGTGGGAGCCGCTGCTCACGGCGTCGGCCGGCCGGGTCGGCGCCCTCTACGGCCTCGGTGCGGCCGAGGAGTTCCGGATGGTCCGCTTCGGCGGGCTCGAACCGCTGCTCGACCGATTCGGCCGGCGGCGCTCCTGACGCGGGGTCCCGTCGGGCACACTGCGGTGGTGCAACGACGATGCCTCGGCCGGACCGGCCACGAGTCCTCCCTCGCCATCCTCGGCGGGGCCGCCTACTGGGACGCCGACACGGCGACGTCGGAGCCGACGTTCACCGCCGCGCTCGACGCCGGGGTGAACCACCTCGACATCGCCCCGCAGTACGGCAGCGCCCAGCGGGCCGTCGGACCGCTGGTGGCCGAGCGGCGCGCCGAGTTGTTCGTCGCCTGCAAGACGTTGCGCTCGAACCCCGACGGCGTGCGGGCCCAGTGCGAGGAGTCGTTGCGGCTGTTGGGGTGCGAGACGTTCGACCTCTACCAGGCCCACGCCGTCACCAGCGTCGCCGAGCTCGACCGGCGCATGCCGGCGCTCGAGACGATCGTGCAACTGCGCGACGAGGGCGTCACCCGCTTCGCCGGGATCACCGGCCACGGCCCGGAGGCGCCTGCGGCCCACCTCGAGGCGCTGCGGCGGTTCGATCTCGACACGGTGCTGTTCCCGGTCAACGCCCGGCTGATGGGCGATCCCGACTACCGGGCCGCGGCCGAGGCGCTGCTCGCCGAATGCGCCCGGCGCAACGTGGGCGTCATGGCGATCAAGGCGGTGGCCAAGCAGCCGTGGCCCGAGGGGGCCGAGCGCACGTCGCTCACCTGGTACGAGCCGTACTGCGGTGGCGACGAGATCACCCGCGGGGTGCGCTACACGTTGTCGGTACCGGGCGTGCACGCGTTCTGCACGCCGGGCGACCGGTTGCTCCTGCCGCTTGCGATCGAGGCCGCCGCCGGCTTCGAGCCGTTCGACGACGCCGAGCGGCGTGCCGTCGAGGACGCCGTGTCCGAACTGCCGCTGCTCGGCCTGCCCTGACCGCTCGCGGCGGGCCGGGCGCGGATCCGGTCGTCAGGTCGTCAGGTCGTCAGGTCGTCAGGTCGTCAGGTCGTCAGGTCGTCAGGTCGTCAGGTCGAGGACCCCGGTGCTCAGGCGGCCGAGCTCGTCGTCCCAGGCGGCGGGCGACGACGGCAGGACCATCGGGCGGACCGTGAACTTCGAGAACCCGGCGTCCACCCAGCGCCCAGCCAGCGTGCGCAGCGCAGGGACGCCGACGGCCACGATCTCGCTGGTGTCCACACCGGGCCGGCGCCGGGCGGCGAGCGCGGCGAGCACGGTCGGGTCGGGTTCGTCGAGGCTGTAGGTCAGGTTGACGCCGAAGTGCTCCGGCGAGATCGCCCGGCCCGCTGCGGCCGCGGCCCGGTCGACGACGGCCTTGCCGGCGACGGCTTCGGTGATCGTGACCGCGCCGGCGAGCCAGCCGTCGGAGAGCCGGCCGGCTCGTTCCAGGGCCCGGGTGGCCTTGCCGCCCATCCAGATCTCGAGCGGTTGTTGCACAGGCAACGACATCAGCGAGAATCCCTCGTCGGTGGCGCCACCTGCCCACAGGGTGCGCAATGTCGGGAGGTGCTCGTCGAACCAGGCCCCCCGGTCGCCGCTCACCATGCCCTGGGCGGCGCGCTCGGCCGGATCGTCGAGGCCGAGCACGAAGGTGAGCAGCAGCCGGCCGCCGGAGAGCCGGTCGAGCTGGGCCAACTCGCGCGCCATGCGCACCACGTTGCGGCCGGGGGCGATCAGGTGGGTGCCGAGCTTCAGCCGCCGCACGCGGGCCGCTGCGTACCCGAGGGCCACCAGCGGGTCGAACGAGCCGGTGAGGAACGTCTCGGGGAGCCACACGGAATCGAATCCGGTCCGATCGAGTGCGTCGATCACGTGGCCGTAGTCCTCGATGGGCAGCTGGCTGCCCCCGCCGAGCGCGAACCCGAAGCGAACCTTCATCCGACGATCCCCCTGATCACGAGCACGATGCCGAACAGGCCGACCGCCGATCCGGCCAGGCGGTAGTTGCGCCGCCGCGCCGCCTCGGTGGGGTCGTCGTCGCTGAGCATCGAGTGCTCGTCGGCCGCGAGGTGGGCCGACCGCACCACGAGAAAGGCGGCGACGGCCACGAGCACGACGCCGACCACGATCGATTCGACGATCACGCTCGGTGCCCGGCCGGTCCGTCCTGCATGGCGGCAGGGTAGGCGCCGCTACGGTGCGGGCGCGAGCAGAGGGGGACCCGCATGGACTTCGACACGATCCGCTACGAGCTCGACGGGGGCGTCGCCACCGTCACCCTCGACCGGCCCGAGCGGCTCAACGCCTGGAACGCTCGGATGGGCATCGAGCTGGGCCTGGCCATGGCCGCAGCCGACGCCGACGACGCCGTGGGGGCCGTGGTGGTGACCGGCAACGGTCGGGCGTTCTGCGCCGGGGCCGACCTGTCGGGCGGCGAGTTCGGTGGCGGTGATGCCTCGGGGACGCCGACGGGTCGCCAGGCGTTCCCGTTCCAGATTCGCAAGCCCGTGATTGCCGCCATCAACGGTCACGCCATCGGCGTCGGCATCACCTACCCGCTGTTGGCCGACGTCCGGTTCATCGCAGCCGACGCGAAGGTGCAGTTCGCCTTCGTCCGTCGAGGCGTCATCCCCGAGCTGGCCTCGCACGTCATCCTGCCCCGGGTGGTCGGGCTGTCCCGGGCCGCCGGGCTACTGCTCACCGGCCGCATGATCACCGGTGCCGAGGCCGCCGGCCTCGGCCTGGCCGAGCCGGCCCTGCCCGCGGCCGATGTGCTGCCCGCCGCGCAGGCCATGGCCCGTGAGATCGCCTCCTCGACGAATCCGGTGTCCGTGGCGGTGGCCAAGCGCCTGCTGTGGGAGGGCCTGCTGTCGTCACCCGAGCAGATGCTCGAGCGCGAGGGGCCGCTGTTCGCCTGGATGGCCGGCCAGCCGGCGGCCACCGAGGGGATCACCCACTTCCTGGAGCGCCGGCCCGCGGCGTTCGCCTCGAGCGTGTCGGCCGGCATGCCCCCGATGCTGTGAACCGTAGGAGCACCTCATGAGCACCGAGATCACCCCGTTCCGCATCGACGTCCCCGAGGCGGTCCTCGACGACCTGCGCGACCGGCTCGCCCGTACCCGCTGGCCGGCCGGCGCCCCGGGCGAGCCGTGGGGCTACGGCACCGATCTCGCCGTGCTGCGCGAACTGTGCGAGCACTGGCGCACCGGCTTCGACTGGCGGGCGGCGGAGGCGACGCTCAACGCCTTCCCACAGTTCACGACCACGATCGACGGCCAACTGGTGCACTTCCTGCACGTGCGCTCGCCGCATCCGCAGGCCCGGCCGTTGCTGCTCACCCACGGCTGGCCCGGCTCGGTGTGGGAGTTCACCAAGGTGATCGGGCCGCTCGTCGACCCCGTTGCGTATGGCGGCTCGGCCGAGGACGCCTTCCACGTCGTTGCGCCCTCGCTCCCTGGCTACGGGTTTTCCGGCCCGACCGGTGACATCGGGTGGGACCCCGAGCGCATCGCCCAGTGCTGGGCGGCGCTGATGGCCCGCCTCGGTTACGCCCGGTACGGCGCTCAGGGCGGGGACTGGGGGGCGATCATCACGGCGAACCTCGGGCGCGTCGACGCCGAGCACCTGACGGGCATCCACCTGAACATGGTCGTGGCGGCGCCGGCCGATCCGGCGAACCCGATGGCCGGTGTACTGCCCGAGGAGGTCGAAGGCATCGCGGCGATGGCCCACTTCCGGGAGCACGAGACCGGCTACCAGCAGATCCAGGGGACCAAGCCTCAGACGCTCGCTTACGGGCTCACGGACTCGCCGGCCGGCCTGGCCGGGTGGATCCTGGAGAAGTTCCGCACCTGGAGCGACTGCGACGGCGACGTCCTCGGCTACTTCGGGCCCGACGACCTGCTCGCCAACATCACGATCTACTGGGTGACGGGGACGATCGGCTCGTCGTGCCGGCTGTACTGCGAGGCCCGCCGGTCGGGCCGGTTCGGGCCGGCGCAGGGCCGGGTCGAGGTGCCGACGGGGTGCGCCATCTTCCCCAAGGAGCTGTACCGGGCGCCTCGCGTCTGGGCCGACGCGGCCTACGACGTGCAGCACTGGAGCCGGTTCGAGCGGGGCGGGCACTTCGCCGCGATGGAGCAGCCCGAGGCACTCGTGGGCGACGTGCGAGCGTTCTTCCGAGGCCGTTCCTGACCCGGCAGGTCTTCGACCGCGCCTACTACGACCGCTTCTATCGGGGCCGGCGCGCCGTTCACGACCGGGCCCGGATCGGCGCGCTGGCCTCGGGCGTGGTCGGGGTGTGCGAGTGGTGGGACGTCCCGATCCGCCGGGTCCTCGACGTCGGGGCCGGACCCGGCTTCTGGCGAGACTGGTTGCAGGCGCAACGACCAGGGGTGGACTACGTCGGGATCGACGTGAGCGAGCACGCCTGCCGGCGGTGGGGACATGCCCGAGCCGACATCGCCACCTGGCGACCGGCCGACCGGTTCGACGTCGTCGTGTGCCAGGGTGTTCTGCAATACCTCGACGACCCGGACTGCGCCGCTGCGATCGTCAACCTCGCCGCGGCCACCGGCTCGGTGCTCTACCTCGAGGTGCCGACCGTCGCCGACCGGGCGACGGTGCTCGACACGGACGCAACCGACCTCGACGTCCACTGGCGCACCGGCGCCTGGTACCGGCGCCGGCTCGGGCGATGGTTCCGGCCGGCGGGCGCCGGCCTGTGGGTGCGGCGCGGCGCGGGCGTGCTGCTCTACGAACTCGAAGCGCCCACGAGCCCGGCGGCCCGACGCGGGTAGGTTCCCGGCCGTGAGCGACACCTTCCGCGCCCTGGTCCTGCGCAGCCCTGACGGCAAGGCCGTCACCGCCGCCGTCGAATCGGTCGACGCCGACGCCCTGCCCGCCGGGGACGTCGACATCGACGTCGAGTGGTCCGATCTCAACTACAAGGACGGCTTGATCCTCACCGGTCAAGGGCGGCTGGTGCGCGACTACCCGCACGTACCCGGGATCGACCTGGCCGGCACGGTTCGTTCGAGCGAGTCGGCCGCATTCGCGCCCGGCGACCGGGTGATCCTCACCGGGTTCCGGGTGGGGGAGACCCACTGGGGCGGGTACGCCGAGCGGGCCCGGGTGCGGGCCGAATGGCTCGTGGCCTGCCCGCTGGCGCTCACGACGCGCGATGCCATGGCCGTCGGCACCGCCGGGTTCACCGCAATGCAGGCGATCCATGCGCTGGAAGCCCACGGGCTCACCCCCGGTTCCGGTGAGGTGCTCGTCACCGGCGCGGCGGGAGGAGTCGGCTCGATGGCGGTCCACCTCCTTGCCCGGCTCGGCTACGCCGTGGCGGCATCCACGGGTCGCCCCGAGACCGAGGGCTACCTGCGGTCGCTCGGCGCCTCCACGATCGTCACCCGAGCAGAGCTGGCCGAGGCGCCCACGAAGCCATTGCTGGGCGCACGCTGGGTCGGGTGTGTCGATGCGGTCGGCGGTACGACACTGGCCCATGTCGTGCACGAGCTCGACTACGGCGCATCGGTGGCAGCGTGCGGTCTGGCCGGTGGGGCGGCGGTGCCAGTGATGGTCACGCCATTCCTGCTGCGCGGCGTCAACCTGCTCGGCATCGACTCGGTCATGTGCCCGCTCGCGCATCGCGTGACGCTGTGGGGTCGGGTCGCCGGGCTCGTCGACCCCTCGGCGCTCGACGCGATGACCGATGAGGTGGGCCTCGGCGACTTGCCCGGACTCGGCGCGGCGATCCTCGCCGGTCAGGTGCGCGGCCGCACCGTCGTGGCGACGCAGAACTGATCAGGCCCGCAGGCCGCTCACGGCGTCGAGCAACCACGCCGGCGCTCGGGTCGGGCGCCCCGAGGCGTCGGTGACTCCGGCCCGGAGGTCGGCCTCGACGGCGATCGAGCCGTCGGCGAACAGCACCTCTTGATGCCATCGGCTCGAGGCCTTGCCCTCCTCGACCACCTCGGTGGTGAGGGTCACGACGTCGTTCCAGGTGACGGGCCGTCGGTACCGCAAGGACAACTCGACGACGACCACCTGGAACCCCGCAGCGTGCAACCGGTCGAGTCCGGCACCGACCGCGTCGAGTGCCTCGCACCGGGCCACCTCGAACCACGACACGTAGACCGCGTGGTTGACGTGGCCGTACGGATCGAGTTCGGCGAACCGCGGGCGTAGGTCGAGCCGGTGTCGCACGGCGCGCTGCGTCTCAGGCCTCGTCGACCGCCGCCGTGACCCGGCCACGCCGGGCGATCGCCGCCGCCTGTTGGGCGGTGTTCTCGAGCAGCGCCGTCAACTCCTCGCTCGCCCGGGTGCCGCGGAGCTTGCGGGCGGCCCGGCCGAGCCGGTAGCGCAGCATGCCGAGGTCGGGATGCCCGTCCCGGATCCGGGAGGCGGTGAGCGCTGCGGCGGGAGGTTGCTGGAGGTCCTTGGCGATCCGGAGCCAGGACAGCACGCGCAACAGCCCGTAGGAGATGTCGATCTCGTACCACCGGAACCCCTGGCGCACCGAGCGGGGGTAGTGGTGGTGGTTGTTGTGCCACCCTTCGCCGAGCGTGAGCACGGCGACGATGGGGTTGTTCCGGCTCGTGTCACCGGTGGCGAAATGACGACGGCCCCACAGATGGGCGACGGAGTTGACGGCGAACGTCGCGTGCCAGAGTGCGACCGTCGAGCAGAAGAACCCGACGACGAGGCCGGACCACCCGGCGATCAGGAAGCACAGTGCACCGAGTGCCCACGGTGCCACCCAGTCCCGCTTGTTGAGCCAGACCAACTCGGGGTACTTCGCGAAATCCGGGATCGCGTCGTAGTCGGTGGCGTCGAACCGGTCGGACACGATCCAGCCCATGTGGCTCCAGAAGAAGCCGTGGGAGGGGGAGTGGGGATCCCGCTCGGTGTCGGTGTACCGGTGGTGCGCACGAGGGTTGGCGGCCCACCACAAGGGGCCCTTTTGTACGGCGCTGGCGCCGAGCAAGGCCATAAGGAACTGTGGGACCCGGGACATCTTGTAGGTCCGGTGGGCGAAGTAGCGGTGGTAGCCGGCCGTGATCCCGAACGCTCGGGCGACGTACAGCACGATGCCGAGGATAAGGGCCTTGGTGGTCACCCCGGTGAGGAAGACCAGGAGGGGGGTGAAATTGACGAGGAGGAACGGCGCTGCTTGGGCCCACCGCATGCGGTGGTCCGGTGCGCCGACCTGCGGGTTGGTGACCTCGACATCGCTCATCGTTGCGTCCTGGGGGGAGAGCCGAACGGACCAACCAGTCCTACCGACCGGTCGGTAGGGAGACTAGTGGTCGCCGTGCCGGATCGGTCGCTGAAGCGGCCGGAAATGTCACCACCGGACCGATCGGTGACGGCCGACCCCCTTGACGCATGGGAAATCATTCACTTGAATACATTCATCCGACGTTGATCGCTGATGCCTGACGCCAGTGATGATCGTCGTGCGGGCTTCCCGTTCGGGGGTTCGGGCTGCCTCGAGAGGATCGCCGCCCCCAGGAGGGCGGCGATCCTTGCGTCGCAGCCAGGCGTCGCAGCCAGGCGTCGCAGCCAGGCGTCGCAGCGCTTCGTCAGATGCCTAGGTCGAGCTGGTTGTAGCCCCGAAACACCGACCGATCGCCCGCCCAGCGGTACCGGTCCTCGAGGCCGGCGAACGGGGCGTAGGCGTACCGGCGCTCCTGCGGGTAGCGCTGGGCGCGGGCATCGATGGCGTAGGCGATGGCCTCCGAGCGGGTCCGAATCCGTTCGGCGTCGTACACGGCGGTCGCATTGTGGACGCCGCCGCTGACCACGCCGAGCACCGACGAGCGTCGGTGGAACCCGAAATTGAACGTGACCCTCGGGTCGGCGCTGGTGTTGGCGAACGAGCCGTGCACGCACTGCCGGTTCGTGATCGCAACGTCGCCGGGTGCGCACAGCAGCGGGACCGCACCTTCGATCCGGTCCGACCCCGCCGCAGCGACGAGCGCACGGATGTCGACCCGGCCCCTGCGGTGCGAGCCCGGGAGGACCCACAGCCCGTTGGCCGAGGTGCACCCGTAGAGCTGGGCCATGAAGTTGAACCCGTGGGTGTCGCCGTCGAGGCCGGGGTCGTCCCAGTGCGTCCAGGGATCCTGGTGCCAGGCGACCGAACCGCCGAGCCCGGGGTGCTTGATCCAGATCGCCTCGTTGAACGGTGTGAAGTCGGGACCGTTGACGGCCTCGGCGAACGCAAGCAACCCAGGGTGGCCGTACAGTCGGAGATGGGCCTCGCTGTACTGCAGCGAGCCCAGGATGATCTGGAGCACCCAGTCCGGGGCGCCGTGCGGCGCCTCGGGCTCGAACATCTTCACCTGGTGGCGTCCGTGGGCGGCGCCCGTGCCGCCGAGGGGATCGGACAGTGGGCGCACGAAGCCGAAGTTGCGCGCCGTGCCGTCGTTGCCGAGCGCCGGGCGACCGTGGCGGTCCACGTCCGATCCCTTGGTCGCCGGTGCCCGCTCGAGCACCTCGGCGAGATCTCGTTCGAGGTCGGCGAGTTCGTCGGGGCCGAGCACGCCTTCGAACACGTAGAAGCCCGTGCGCCGGTACGCCTCGACCACCGCCGGATCAGGCCGCCCCTGCTCGTCGAGCACCAAGGGCCCCCGGTTGCCGAGTGCGTGGGCGCGTCGTTCACCTTCGGCGCGGTAGCGGACCATGTCGGCTTCGGCGTCGCCGTACGTGGTCGACGCCTCGAACAGGTGCACCTTTGCCATGTCGGGCCCCCCGTGTCGACTGCCCCGGGATCAGGGTAACCGGTCGAACGTCTGGCGCCCGTCCGACGGTGCGGGCGACGCGATGCTGTCGGTTCGCAACCGCTGCGGTACCGACCGTCCGATCACGTCGAGCAGGTCGGTTCGATCGCCACTCGACACGTCGACGGTGAAGGCCGTGCCGTCGATGCACTCGATCCGTACCTCGTCGAGGCGATCGCCGGGGACGACCCGGGCCACGCCGGAGAGGGGAATGCGCAGGGCAAGTCGCCCGAGGTGCTCGCCGGGCCGGCGCGAGGGTGCAGCGACGACGAGGCCGCCAGCGGTGACGACGAGCATCCCGCGGCGCGGGATGGGCAGTGACGGTCTACGGCCGGCCGCAAGGAACGGTCGCGCCACCAGGGTCGTCAGTGCAGGAGCCGCGATGACCGCGACCGGCATCGACCGGGCGCCGAGGATCGCGGTCGATCCCCCGACCACCGTGACGAGCACCGCCCGGCGCAGGCGCGCCCGCCGGGTGCGGCCTGCCCGTCGGAATTCGGCGAGGTGGTGCACGGGTGCGCCGGTCCGGGCGCTCGCCTCATCTCTCGCCTGGTCCGGTTCCCGCACGTCGCCTCCGCCACTGTCCCACCCCGTCTCGACGCTAGGAGTGGGGCGTCGAGGTGCTGAAGCGATGAAGGCGAATGTTGAGGGGTCCCGGACGGAAACGTGTCGATCCGCAGTCCGGTCCTGCCGGAGTCGCGCCCCTTGTCCCCGTCACACCCCTTCGGTAGGTTGCGAAGCGGCTTCCCCTCCATCGCCCGGCTGTGGCCGGGGCGAGGAGTCATGCGTGTTGATCACGTGTTGGAGTGCCAAGGGTGGGAGTGGCACCACCACGATCGCAGCGGCGCTTGCGCTGTCGCTGGCGGACGACACCGGCGAGGAGGTCACCCTCGTCGATCTGACCGGTGATCTCCCGGCTGCGCTCGGCATGAGCGAACCGAGCGGTCCCGGTGTCAGCGACGCGCTCGCGGCCCATCCGTCCGCCGATCCCGCCGCTCAGGCCCGCGGCGCTCGTCTCGAGCTCGTCCCCGGGGTCGGCCTGATCCCCCACGGCGCCGGACCGCTCCGGGGAGGCGCAGCGATGGAAGCACTCGTGCACGGGCTACGCCTCCATGCCGACGGCCGCATCGTCGTGGTCGACGCCGGGGTTGTGCGGCCGGGCACGCCTGCGCTCGACGCCGTGGTTGCCTCTCCGTCGTCGCTGCTCGTGACTCGGCCCTGCTACCTGTCGGTCCGGCGAGCGGTCGGTCTGCCCGTCCGGCCCGATGCGATAGTCCTCGTCGACGAGCCCGGGCGCGCGCTGGGGCGTCTCGACGTCGAGGCGGTCCTCGGTGTGCCCGTGCGCGCCGTGGTGCCGTTCGAGGCGTCGATCGCCCGGGCGATTGACGCCGGCCTGCTCCTCGCCCGACTTCCCCGCGCGCTCAGTCGAGCGATTCGGTCCGCAGCATGACCAACCAGCGCCTGGCCCGGTCCGTTCCCGGATCGGTCGGCCTCGAGGACGTTTCCGGCCATCGGTCGCCGTCCGGTCCGATCGATTCCCCCGATCCGCTCGGGCCGCTCGGGCCCCTGCTGGCCGACAGCGCCGTCACCGAGGTGGTGGTCAACGGCGACGGCGACGTCTGGGTCGAGCGGCATGGTCGCCTGCGGCGGGCGGCGGTCTCGCTCGGAGTCGATGAACGGCTCGGTCTGCTCGAACGGCTGTTGGCGCCACTCGGCCTGAGGCTCGACCGGTTGTCCCCGATCGTCGACGCCCGCCTCGCCGACGGGTCCCGACTCGCTGCGGCCGTGCCCCCGGTGGCGCCCGATGGGCCGTGCCTGGCCATTCGGCGCCCGTCCGCGGTCACCCTGGAGCTCTCGGCGTTCGCTCCGCCCGATGTGGCCGAGCTGCTGGTGGCCGCTGTGCGGGGCCGGTGCAACATCGTCGTGAGCGGAGCGACGTCGTCGGGGAAGACCACTCTGCTCAATGCGCTCGCGGCCTGGGTGGCCCCTGCGGAGCGGGTCGTCACGCTCGAGGACGTGGCCGAACTGCGCCTCCCGTTACCCCACGTCGTACGCCTCGAATGCCGCCCACCCACCGCTGACGGGCTCGGCGGGATCGCGCTCCGCACACTCGTTCGGGCGGCGTTGCGGCTCCGTCCCGATCGGCTCGTCGTCGGCGAGGTGCGGGGGCCCGAAGCGCTCGACATGCTGCAGGCGCTCAGCACGGGCCACGACGGTTCGCTCACGACGTGTCACGCCAACGGCGCACTCGACGCCCTGGGGCGTCTCGAGTTGCTCGCCCTCCTCGCCGACGCCGATCTGCCGCATCGAGCGCTGCAGGAGCAGCTCCACGGTGCGATCGATCTCGTCGTGCATGTCGTGCGCGGGCGCGACGGGCGCCGGGAGGTCGCCGAGGTGGTCGAGGTCGCACCGCCGCCGCTCGGCGCAGGCGCAGCGCGGGTGCGGGTCGTGGCTCGGCCCGGGGCGGTGCTCGGTGAGCTGTCGCGCCTGCGGAGCACCGGATGAGCGCCCCCACGATCGTGCTCGCGCAGGCCCGCCTGTGCGAGGAGTTGGCGAGACGTTGCCGCTCCGGTCGTGCGCTGCGCACCGCCATCAGCGAGTTGCCCGACACCGGCTCGGCGCCGCTCGATGCCACGCTGGCCGAGGTCCGCGCCGCCCTGGCCGCAGGCGCCCCGCTGTCGGCGGCCGCAGCGCTGTTTTCAGCGGAACCTGCAGCTGCCGTCGGTTGGGCGCTCGCCGCTTCGGGGGCTGCCGATCCCGCGGCTGCGCTCGGCGGGGCTGCTGCCGGACTGTACGAACGCCATGCACTCGCGGAGGAGGTCCGGGCTCTCACTGCCGGCGCACGATGGTCGGCGGTTGTGATCGCGCTGCTGCCGTTGGCGTTCGGGGCGTGGGCCGCCGCCACCGACCCCCGCGTGCTCGGCGTTCTCGCTGGTGAGCCGGTGGGCCAGGTGTGCCTTGCGCTCGGTGTCGTGCTCGACGCCCTGGGCGCCTGGTGGATGCGGCGACTGGTGCGCGGATGCCGCTGATGCCTGCGCTCGTGGCCGGTCTGGCCGGGTTGGTCGTCCTGGTCGTCGGCTGGGGCACCGCCCGACCTGCCGGGCGTGGGCGGCGGCAGCGCCGAGGAGTCCCTCGCCGTGTTGCGGTGTGGGTGGGAATCGTCGGACTCGTGACCGTGGTGTGGCCACCGGGCGTGGTGGCCGTCGGTGCGTGGGTCGCACTGGCGCCCCGTGCTCGTCGGTGGCGGGCCGCAGCGCTCGCCGATCGCCGCGTGCGGCACGCCCTGCCGGACGCGATCGATGCCGTGGTGCTCGCGATCCGGGCCGGCTGCACGCCGTACCAGGCCCTCGAGGTGCTGGCGCCGGTCCTTCCGGCGCCCTTCGGGCCGGCGTGTGCCGAGGTGCTCCAGCGTCATCGCAGCGGCGCCCGCTTCGCCCAGGCCGTCGAGGTGCTGATCGAACACACCGGCGAGCGGACGCGCTTGCTCGCCCTCGCGCTCGCCGCCGACGACGGGCTTGCCTTGGGGCCTCGCCTCGAGGCGCTCGCCGCCGACGCACGAGCCGAGCGCCGCCGCGCCGCCGAGGGTGCTGCCCGGCGGCTCCCGGTCACGTTGTCGTTCCCGCTGGTGGTCTGTGTGCTCCCGGCCTTCGTGCTCGTCACGGTCGTCCCCCTGCTGGTCGGCGCACTCGGTCGGTTGCAGTGGTGACCCCTCGGAGCGTCAGCTCCCACTGCGTTCGCAAAGGAGACGCCATGCGCGTCCGCTCCGGACACCTCACCCTCGTCGGTGCCGAACTGCCCGCCCCGCCGGGCATCCACACCGATCACCGCTTCGACGGCCGGCGAAGCGACGTCGACGATTGCGATCTCGACGATCTCGACGACAGCGATGGCATCGACGACAGCGATGGCATCGACGACAGCGACGACTGCGACGACGACTGGTTCGACGACGCCGGGCAGGCGACGGCCGAGTATGCGTTGGTGCTGCTCGGCGCTGCGCTGGTTGCGGTCGGCGTGATCGCCTGGGCTACGGCGGGAGGTGGTGCGGGCAAGATCGGCGGTCTGCTCGACGCCGTGCTCGACGCCGTGCGCGGCCGGATCGCCTGAGCGGGCGATGCCCGTTCGCCGCCGTCCAGGCCGATCCGACCACGGCCAAGCCGCGGTCGAGGTCGCGCTCGCCCTGCCGATCCTGGTGCTGCTGTTGCTCTCGATCGTGCAGGTGGTCGTGGTCGCCCGGGACCAGATCGCAGTCGTGCACGCGGCTCGGGCCGCGGCGCGCGCCGCTGCGGCTTCCGGGGCAACCGCCGGTACCGGTGAAGCAGAGGGACATCGGGCCGCCGGTCTGGACGGAATCGAGGTTGCCGTGGTGCGCGGTCCTGCCCTCGTCACGGCCACTGCACGGTCCCGTTCCCCCACCCGCGTCCCGATCGTCGGGGCGGTGCTCAGCGGTTTCGAACTGCGCGCCACGGCCACGATGGCCGTCGAGGACTGATCCGCGCGAGGTCGGGTCGGCGGCTCCGGCGCAGCCGATCCGACCTCGGACAGGGGGGCCGGGGCCGGCGGTACATTCCGGTGATGGCCTACAGCGGCACCCGTCGCATCGTCGATGCAGACAGCCACCTCATGGAATGGCCGACGTTTCTCACCGATCATGCCGAGGCTGCCTGGCGCGAGGCGATGCCGGCCGTGGTGGGGGGCCGGGCGTCGTTGAGCCTCACGGACGGGTCGCGTGCACCGGGCGAACGCGAACGGCTCGAGGCGCTCGGCGATGACCTCGTCCGGTCCGGACCGAAATGGCACGCTGCGCTCGGCGCGGTGGACCCCGCCGAGCGCGCGACAGCTTTGGACCTGTTGGGTTTTGAGTACCAGGTCGTGTATTCCTCGCTGTGCGCGCCGTTGTTCGACCTGGCCGACCCCGACCTTCGCTATGCCGCCTACCGGTCGCACAACCGCTCGATGGCGGGGTTCTGCGACGGTGACCGGCGGCTGCTCGGGGTGGCGCTGTGCGATCTCGACGACCTCGAGCGGGCGTTGCCGACCCTCGACGAGGCGCTCGACGGCGGGGCCCGTCAGGTGTGGATCCCGGCCCGGGCCCCGGGCGGGCGATCGCCCGGACACGTCGAGCACGACCCGTTCTGGGCGCGGCTCGCCGAGCGGCGGGTGCCGTTCGTGCTCCACGTCGGTTCCGGGCCCCTCGGTATCGGCGACGTCTGGCTCGACAACGGTCGCCCGCTCGCCGAGGAGATGACCGGCGCGGAGATCATCGGGTCCAAGGACTTCCTCGTGGTGCACCATGCAGTGCAACGCTTCCTGGCGGTGCTCGTGCTCGACGGGGTGCTGGAGCGGTTCGGGTCCCTGCGCGGCGGCGCCATCGAGATGGGGGCCGGCTGGGTGCCGGACCTGCTGCGGCGCCTGGACCATGCCGTCGATATCTGGAGGCGGTCCGAGCCCCGCCTGGGCACGTTCACCCGCACGCCGTCGCAGCAGGCGCTCGAGCAGTTGCGGTTCACGCCGTACCCGTTCGAGGACGTCGGCGCGCTGTGCGCCCAGTCGGAACCCGCGCTCTACCTGTTCTCCTCCGACTACCCCCACGCCGAGGGTGGCCGAGACCCGATCGGACGCTTCGATCGCTCGCTGGCGTCCGCCGGCGCTGCGGTGCGGGACGGGTTCTACGCCGCCAACGCTGCGTCGTGGATGGGATTGGACTGAGCGTTGCCCGAGGCCACGTGGCGCTCGCTCACCGCCGGGTCCTCGCCGTCTGCGTCACGCCCGGCGGGGCCTCGATCCGGTCCACTCGAGCTGCGTGGCGAGCTAATCCTGCGGGCCGGAAGGCCGACACAGGACGGCATGGGTTCGAGCCGATCGGCGCGGTGTGCAGCCGACGAACAGGTCGCCGAGCTGCTGCGCGTCGCCAAGCGGTCGCTGCGGCTCAGCCTCACCTTCCTCAGCCGTCTCGACGGCACCACGCAGCATCTCGAGATCGTCGAGTCGTCGATCCCGCTCTTTCGCGACGGCCAGACCCAGCCGCAGCAGACCTCGTTCTGTCAGGCCATCCTCGACGGCCGGCTCCCCCCGGTGATCCCCGACGTGGCGAAGCTGCCCGAGGCCAAGAAGCTCCCTGCGGCGCGATTCCCCCGCATCCGAAGCTTCGTGTCGGTTCCGGTTCGCTTGAGTGACGGCGAGCTCTACGGCACGTTCTGCGCCGCAGGGTTCAGCGCAGATCGTGAGCTGTGCGCCCGGGACCAGGCCCTCATGGAGGTCCTGGCCTGCGCGGCTTCGGCGCTGATCGAACCCGGGGTGCGGGACCGTCGGCGCGCCGATGCGGTCCTCGCCCGGCTCCATCCGGTGATCGCAGCCGGTGGACCGACGGTCGTGCTCCAACCGATCGTCCGCCTCAGCGACGGCGGTCGGGTCGGCGCCGAAGCGCTCAGCCGCTTCCCGGTGGAATGGCACAAAGGCCCCGACGTCGTGTTCGAGGAAGCGGCGAGCGTCGGCCTGGGTGTCGAGCTCGAACTCCTCGCCGTGGAACGGGCACTCGCTGCGCTCCGGTCCGTGCCGGGCTACGTCGCGGTGAACTTCTCCCCGGCCTCCCTGCTGACCCCGCGTGCCCAGGAGATCCTTTCCCAGGTGCCAGCCCAGCGGGTGGTGGTGGAGCTGTCCGAGCACGACCCGGTCGAGGACTACGACGCGTTGCGGGCGGTGCTGGCGCCCCACCGGGCTCGCGGGGTCCGCCTCGCCATCGACGACGTCGGGGCTGGCTTCTCGTCGTTGCGGCACATCGTCGCCACGGCCCCCGACGTCATCAAGCTCGACCGCAGCATCGTGGCCGGAGCCGGCACCGATCCGGTCCTGTCGACGCTTGCGCGCGCCCTGGTCGACTTCGCCTGGGGTCTCGGCGCAACTGTCGTGGCCGAAGGAATCGAAACCGTGCACGACGCACAGGCGTTGCGGGACGCCGGCGTCGATCTCGGCCAGGGCTGGCTGTTCGCCCGCGCCGTGGCCCCGCCCGATCTCCGGGACCACTACCCGGTCGAGGGTCTGCACCCGATCGGGTTACCCGGCCTGTCCGGCACAACGGCACGGGGGATCAGCGAGGTCGATCCCCGGCGATCGTGACCCGCTCCATCACGCGGCGCTGCGGGAAGTAGTCCGACACCGCGTAATGCTGCGTCGAGCGGTTGTCCCAGAACGCGAGGGCGCCGGCGGTCCACCGGAACCGGCACTGGTATTCGGGGACCGCGGCCTGCCGGTACAGCAGGTCGAGCAACTCGGCGCTCTCGTCGGCCGGCAGCCCGACGATGTGCTGGGTGAAGATGGCGTTCACGTAGAGCGTCCGTCGACCGGTCTCGGGGTGGGTGCGCACCACGGGGTGCTCGACGGCGGGGAACGAGGGCCGCAGTGCGTCGCGTTGGTCCGCCGGCATGTTGGCGCCGAAGCTGTCCCACCAGTCGTGGACGGCAGTGAGTCCGTCGATACGGGCCTTCACGTCGTCGTCGAGGCCGTCGTATGCGGCGCCCATGTCGGCCCACAGCGTGTCGCCACCGACGGGTGGCACTTCGACGGCTCGCAGGATCGACCCGAGCGACGGGCAGACGCGCCACGTCACGTCGCTGTGCCAGACGTTCTCGTACCCCGACACGGTCGGACCCTTCTCGAACCGCATCACCTTCGGCAGGTCGTCGCGTTGGCCGGGAAGCACCGTGGTCGCCCCGGCGAAGGGGTGGGCTTCGAGCTCGCCCCAGCATCCGGCCATGGCCAGGTGCTGATCCCGGTCGAGGTCTTGGTCCCGGAAGAACAAGACCTTCCATTCGAGGAGCGCTCGGTGCAGCTCGGCCCGGGTCGCATCATCGGGACGCGTCCGCAGCGACAAGCCCGAAACCTCGGCGCCGATCGTGGGGGACAACGGGGTCAGCACGAACCGGGTGTAGGGCGCATCGATCCAACCGGCCGGGGTGCGTGTGGCGATCCGGGGCCCGCTGCGCGGCCGAGGACCGGTGCGCGTCGGCACGAGGGTCATGGGTGTTTCCCCTTCGGTCGTGTTCCCAGGGCGGCAGGGAACGTACCAGGGTGCCTGTCGTGACCAGCGGGGCGCACGTCGAGCTCGGTGTCGTCGCGGAGGCGCACGACCCGAACGGCAGCTGATCACTCGGCGCTGTGTTCGTCGGCGCTGCTGTCGAGCCGGGCGACGATGTCGCGGATGTTCGCAAGCTGCTGTACCGAAGAGGGCAAGGCGTCGAAGCTCGCCACGTAGTTCCACACGTAGGCGATGAGCGCGTAGATCGTGCCCGGCTCGCTCGTCACGTCGGTGGCGCGCACGAACGCGAAGCAGGCGAGCACGATCACGAACAGCTCGAGGATGCCCCATGTCCTCGCCTCGGCGTCCGACAGCGCCACCCGCCGCCGGGCCAGGCCGGGGAAGTGCGTGCGGACCCCGGCATGGTCGCTGCTGCGGATCACGTCCGCCTCCTGTTCGAGGTGGTCGTTCACCTCCTGGTGCAGCGTGGCCGAGCGGCGACTGAGCAGCAGGTTCAACACGGCGACCGGGACGACGAGCACCAGCGCGGCGAGCCCGATGGCGATGTCGTAGATCAGCAGCATCACGAGCGATCCGGCGAAGCCGAATGCCCCGGCGAGGAGGACCGGGACGGTGTCCTCGAGGAAGTCGACGAACTGCTGGGCGAGGTGGGAGCGAGCCACGATCGACGACGTCGGTACGCCGGCGGAGCGCTGGCCGGCCACCATGTCGGTGACGAGCGCCGTCTGCATCGCGGTGTACGTGCGGGTGTCGAACCGCTGGCGGACGAAGGCGACGACGGTGTGGGCGAGCCACATGCCCACGAACACGGAGAGGCCTCGGTGCGAGCCGTGGACGAGGTCGTTGACGGCGAGCCCGATCGTGAACGGGTACAGAAGCATGGCGACGTTCTCGGCGAACGCCAGGGCTCCCGTCACGCCGAGCCGCCATCGGTACCGGCGGAGCACGCGTCGGGAGGGGGTGCGGGTGTTGTCACTGGGCATTGGCGGACGGCAGGCTCGCAGCCGCAGCGGATGCCGGGCCGGGTGCCTGACGCTAGGGCGCCGTCGCAGCGCCGGCCGGGAATTCGGCCCGAGCCGACCGATCGGCGCTCGGCGGCGAACTGCCTACGATCGCCCGATGGCCGAGCCGCTCGACACCCGTCCCTTGATCGACCCCGACATCGCCGCCGTGCTCGCGGCGTCGCCGATCGACATCGGCGCCCTGCTCGGCGGACTGACCGACGACAACGTCGCCGGGGTACGAGCCGCGTTCGGCCAGCTGCCCCGTCCCGAGCTGTCCGGACAGGTCGAGTGCACGGTCCACGAGGTGCCTGGCACCGAGGGGGTGACGGTCCGGTTGCACCGCACGGTCGGCGCCACCGGTGCGCAGCCCTGCGTGTACTGGATGCACGGCGGCGGGTTGGTGGTCGGGTCCGCCGAGGGCGACGACGCCCGCTTCGACCGCTGGTGCCCGCAGTTCGGCTGCGTTGGGGTGTCGGTCGACTACCGCCTCGCGCCGGAGACGAAGTACCCGGGGCCGTTGGAGGACTGCTACGCCGGCCTGGCGTGGGTGCACGCCAATGCGGCAACCCTCGGCGTCGACCCGACCCGCATCGGGATCGGCGGGGCCAGCGCCGGTGCCGGGCTTGCGGCCGGGCTCGGTCTGCTCGCCCGCGACCGGGGCCAGGTGCCGGTGGCGTTCCAGCTGTTGATCTACCCGATGCTCGACGACCGCCAGGCCACCGAGTCGAGCCGGTGGCCCGACCCGATCTGGCCGCCGTCGGCGAACACCTACGGCTGGACCGCGTACCTCGGCTCGGCCAAGGGCGGGCCCGATGTCCCCGCCTACGCCGCGCCGGCGCGGGCCACCGACCTGCGGGGCCTGCCCCCGACGATCGTTGCCGTGGGGGCCATCGACGGTTTCTCCGACGAGGACATCGACTTTGCCCTTCGGCTGCGCCATGCCGGTGTGCCAACCGAACTGCACGTGTACCCCGGCGGCCCTCACGGCTTCGACGGTCTGGCGCCGGGCACGGCGCTGGCCCGTCGGGCCAACCGGGACCTCGAGGAGTGGCTCGCCGCCCGGCTGGCGTGAGCGCCGCGGCAGACCCGTCCGGCGCTCACGCCAGGCCGCTGGACGACGTGCGCGTGGTGCGCCCGGGCGCCGTGCGGTTCCGCGGCGCGCCTCGTTGTACCCGACGGCTGGGCAGAGGAAGGAACTCGCGCACGATTCGTCGCGCAGGGGAACGGGTCGAATCGTCGGGTGTCGGGTGACCCCGGGCTCGTCCCTGGGCTGCGGTCGCCGAGGCGCCGAGACGTATCTCGAGACGTATCTCTCACCTCCGAGCCCCAAGCTGCATCGAACCCTGGCCGGCATCACCGCACGTCACGGCCGATGCCGGCCAAGGCTCGATCGGTAGCGGAGGTGGACGGGAATCGAACCCGCCGAACGAGGATCGCTCGTTCCAGCCGCTTTGAAGGCGGTGGAGCCCACCAGGTGCCCAGACACCTCCGCCGGACACCGTACCGGACCGTGAGCGGCCCCTGTCTGTGCGGCACCCCTCCGGTACCGTCCGGTCCCCGCCCCTGCGTCAACCAGCGTGTGCGCCGGTGCGAGGAGCATCACGTGCTGATCACGTGCTGGAGTGCCAAGAGCGGCTGCGGGGCCACCACCGTCGCGGCGACGTTGGCGTTGTCGCTCGCCGAATCCACCGGCGGCGCCGTCACCGTCGTCGATGTCGCCGGTGACCTGCCGGTGGCGCTCGGCACGCTGCGCAGCGCCGTGCGTGACGCGCCGTGAGCGCTGACGTGAACCCGTTGGGGCCGTTAACCCCGGCGTTTGCCGACCCGGCGATCACCGAGGTGGTGGTCAACGGTGGCGGCGAGGTCTGGGTCGAGCGCAACGGTCGCCTCCGGCGCGTCGCCGACGTGCTCGACGTCGACGAGCGGCTGGCCTTGCTCGAGCGTCTGCTCGTCCCGCTCGGGCGTCGCCTCGACCGCCTGTCCCCGGTGGTCGACGCCCGTCTGCCCGACGGGTCGGGTGTCCCGTTGTGGCGAAGGCCGACCCCGTCCGGGGCGACTGCTGCGCGATGGTGGCGCTCGGCACGGCGCGACCCGGCTCCGCGGCCTCCAGCGCAGCGATGGCGGTGATCACCCGGATGCCGTAGTCCACCTTGTGGGTGATGCGCACGGCCGAGACGGTACCCAGCGCGCGACGACCGTCCGTCGGGCCCTCAGCCC
Organism: Acidimicrobiales bacterium; assembly: GCA_040382215.1. GTDB lineage: Bacteria > Actinomycetota > Acidimicrobiia > Acidimicrobiales > Ilumatobacteraceae > JBEIFW01. The sequence goes on along the minus strand of JBEIFW010000003.1, from coordinate 7,330 downwards.
AGCACGGCCGGGAGCAGTTCGTCGACGATGCGCCGGTGCGAGGCCCGGGCGTCGTCGGCATCGACGCCGCGGCCCGGGCCCATGAGGAAGAACCGCCGCAGCCCGAGCGCATAGAGCTCCCCGAGCCGTTCCAGGCAGTACGACAACGGTCCGGCGATGGCGAATGCGTCGATGGCGTCGTCGGTGAGCTCCAGGCTCTGGCGTGATCCGTGGGTGAAGTGCGCGTGCATGTCGTAGTTCCGGTGCACGGCGGTGAGCACCTCGCGCTGGGCTTCCGCGACCGGGCCGGCGACCCGGCCGTGCATCACCGAGAACCGGGCGTACGAGCCGACGCCGCCGCGCAGCAGTTCCCGGGCCCGGCGCCGGTCGTCGTGCACCGCCAACGGCACGTAGGTGCCGAGTGCCAGCGTCGCCGGATCCCCGCCCGCAGCGATCCGGGCGGCGCGGGCGTGCTCGACGGCCCACCCGAGCCGGGCCGGATCGACGCCGACGGCGAAGGTGACCGCGTCGGCGTGGCGGGCCGCGATCTCGATCACCCGCGGCCCGGAGGCGGCGACGTCGACGGGCACCTTGGGCACCGATCGGTCGAGCCAGCGCAGGCGGCTCGCGCTGGGCGCAGTGTCCATGTGGAGCGTGTCGGCCGAGACGAGACCGTTCACGGCGTCGGCGGCCAGGTCGAAGGGAACCTCCTGGCCCCGCAGGTAGCCCTGGAGGCGCACGAGATGGTGCTCGAACTGCGCCGGGGGCGCCGGGGCCAGCCCGAGATAGGCGAGCGCCGAATCGCCCCGGCCGATGCCGAGCACGAACCGGCCGCCCGACTCGGCCTGGACGGTCGCTGCCGCCGTGGCCGCGACCGAGGGATGGCGGGTGGCCGAGTTGGTGACCGCGGTGGCGAGCCGCAGCCCGGTGGTGGCGGCCGCCGCGAGCGCAGCGGCGATGTACGTGTCGCCGGACAGGCACTGGGAGTCGACGATCCCCATCCCCGACCAGCCCTCGGACTCGAGCTGGCGGGCCCGCCGGGCGGAGAACCCGGGGATGCCGACCGACGCGGTCCACAACTCGGCGTCCTGCATGGCGCACCTGCCCCCTCTTCGATGCGTGCGGTCCCCGCATCATGGCCCGCTCGCCGGGCCGGGCGCGCCGGGCGGGGCGCCCTCAGCCCAGTACGGCGCGCAGCAGCGCGAGTGCGGCGCCCTTCTCGAGCGGTTCGTTCCCGTTGCCGCACTTAGGTGACTGCACACAGCTCGGGCAGCCGGCCTTGCAGCCGCAGCGCTCGATCACCGACCGGGTGGCCTCGAGGTGGCGCCGGCCCGCGGCGAAGCCGAGCTCCGCGATCCCGATCCCGCCCGGATACCCGTCGTAGATCACGATCGTGGGCAGCCCGGTGTCGGCCTGCAGCGCGGTCGACACCCCGCCGACGTCCCAGCGGTCGCAGATCGTGAACAGCGGCAGGATCCCGATGCCGGCATGCTCGGCGGCGTGCAGCGCCCCCGGGAGCGCGCCGTCGTCCACCCGGGCCCGTGCGAGCACGTCGTCGTCGACCGTGTACCAGAAGGCGCGCGTGACCAGCCGGGTCGGGGGCAGCTCCAGCGGTTCGCGCCCGAGCAGCTCGCGGGTGCGGGTGTCGCGCCGCTCGTAGCCCACCACCTGGGTGGTGATCTCGACGTCGCCGACCGCGGCGCACGACCGCCCGACCGCGGCCTGTCGATCGGTGCCCAGGATCGTCACCTGCAGCTCGCTGCGGACGTGGGTCTCCTCGTCGAGCTCGGCGGCCTCGACCAGCGCCACCCGTTCCTCGAGATCGAGCTCGAGCACCCTGTACTGCTGGCCGAGGTGGAGGTAGATCGCGCCCGGGTGCACCACCTCGAGTGCCCGCCCACCATCGACGGTGCCGACGAGCCGGCCGTCGGCCTCCGCGATGCGCACCTCGGCCCCGCCGCCGGACCGCAGCCCGATCCGAGCCGCCGGCATGGCCCGGCCCGCCCAGAAGGCCGCGCCGTCGCGCAGACGGATCCGGTCGTCCTGCACGAGGCGGCGCACGGCGTCGTCGACCACGCCGTCGGGCCACCATGCTGTGTCGGTCGGCTGCAACGGGCGCTCGTAGGCCGCGCAGGCGACCTGCGGATCGGCGATCGCCGGGTTGGCCAGGTTGACCACCGCCGGTTCCGCAGGGCGGGTGAACACGGCGCGGGGATGGGCCAGGTACCACTGGTCGAGCTGGTCGGCGCCGCCCACGAGCACCGCCAGCGACGGGCGTTCGCTGCGTCCGGCCCGCCCGGCCTGCTGCCACAGCGAGGCGATCGTGCCCGGGACCCCCGACAGCACGCACGCGTCGAGCCCGCCCACGTCGATACCGAGCTCCAGCGCGTTGGTGGCGATCACCGCCCGCAGCGCGCCGGAGAACAGCTGCTGTTCGATGGCCCGCCGTTCGGTGGCCAGGTAACCGGCCCGGTACGACTGGACCTGCTCGCCGAGCTCGGCGGGCAGCCGGCGCCGCACGTCGGCCGCGACCACCTCGGTGGCGCGCCGGCTCCGGCAGAACGCCACCGTGTGCCAGCCGTGCTCGACCAGCGCGGCGGTCAGGCGCGCCGTTTCGACCGTGGCCGAGCCGCGGGTGCCCGTGACCTCGTCGAGCAGCGGCGGGTTCCACAGCGCGAACCAGCGCTCGCCGCGCGGCGCGCCGTCGTCGGTGACGGCCTGCACCGGCAGCCCGCACAGCTCGCCGGCGAGCGCCGCGGGCTCGCCGATCGTGGCCGACGAGAACACGAACGTGGGACTGGATCCGTAGCGCTCGCACAGGCGCCGCAGCCGGCGCAGCACGTGGCCGAGGTGGGAGCCGAACACGCCGCGCAGCACGTGGAGCTCGTCGACCACGACGAACCGCAACCGGGCGAGGAAGTTCGCCCACCGGCCGTGGAACGGGAGGATCCCGGTGTGGAGCATCTCGGGGTTGGTGAGCACCACGTTGGCGTGGCGGCGCACCCACGCCTTGGCCTCCGGTGACGAGTCGCCGTCGTAGGTGGCGGCGGCCAGGCCCGGCCAGCGCGGCGCCATGAACGCCCGGAGTTGGTCCTGGGCGAGGGCCTTGGTGGGGTAGAGCGCAAGGGCCGTGCCGCGGGACGCGGCGGCCTCGGCGATCGGGAGCTGGTAGCAGAGCGATTTCCCGGACGCGGTGCCCGTGGCGATCACGGCGGACCGTCCAGCGCGCAGCAGCTCGACGGCCTCGGCCTGGTGCGACCACAGCGCCGGGATCCCGAGCCGTTCGAGCGCCCCGGACGGCAGAGCCCGGCCGGTGGCGCCAATGCGCGCCGCCCGGGCCGGCAGCCGCTCGAGATGGACCAGCTCGTCGTGTGCGGCGAGGCCGTCGAGCACGTCGGCGAACGGACCTCGGGCAGCCATGGGCCCCAGTGTGCCGGGACGGTGTGGCAGCGCGGCGCCCGGTAGCCTTGGGAGATCCATGGATCTGGTGCTGGTCGTCTCCGAGCGCGACGGCGTACCGGTGCTCGCCGTGCACGGCGAGGTGGACCTGGCGACGGTGCCCCGCTTGCGGAACCAATTGGTGGCGCTGAACGCGAGTTACCCGGGGGTCACGCTCGTGGTCGACCTCGACGGGGTCACGGCGCTCGACGCCACCGGGCTCGGAGTGCTCGTCGGTGGCCTCGGCCAGCGGCGCTGGGCCGGCGGTGACCTTGCGGTCGTCTGTGCGTCCGAAGCGCTTCGAGCGCACCTCGCCCTGTGCCGGCTCGACCGGGTGTTCGAGCTGCACGAGACGGTGACGGCCGCAGTCAGGGCGGTGGTCGCTGCCGCCTCCGCCCCCCGGGGCGCCGCCCCCGGCGCCGAGGCTCAGGCCCGTTCGTAGGTCAGGTCCATCACGGCCCGCCCGGCCTCGACGGCCCGGGCCTCGTAGCGCGTGACGGTCCGCCAGGCCGGTCTCGACCCGGCCGGCCACGGTCCGCCCCGCAGCGCCGGGTTCGCCCCGCACACGGCCGCCATCTGCGCGGCGTACCCGGGGTCGTCGGTGGCCAGGTGCAGACGGCCGCCGGGCGCAAGGCGGTCCGCGAGGACGGTGACCACGTCGCTGCGGATCAGGCGACGGGGCTGCTGGCGGGCCTTCGGCCACGGATCGGGGAACAGCACGTGCACGGCATGCGCCGACGCCGGGGCGATCCGGTCGAGGAACACCAGCGCGTCGCCTTCCACCACCCGAAGGTTCGAGAGCCCGAACCGCTCGATCCCGGCCAGCACCTTGGCCACCCCGGGGGTGTGGACCTCGATCCCGACGATGCGCTGGTCGCTGTGGGCCTCGGCGTACGCGAGCAGCGCCTCGCCGTGCCCGAATCCGATCTCGACGACGTCGGGCGCGTTGGCGCCGCTGAGCACCGGGCCGGACTCGTCGAGTGTCCAGCGCGGGGCGAGACGGGCCCGGGCGTCGGCCAGGGTCGGCGACATCCGTCGGCGGCGGGGCTTGAAGGTGCGCGTCGGCGGATGCCCGTCGACGGGGGCGGTCACGCCGTGCGGTAGCGGTCGGTGCGCACGACCGTGCGCTCATGAGTGCCGGTCGAGATCACCGCCCGGGGGGAGCGGACCTCGGTGGCGAAGGTGATCCGGCGGCCGGCCACCGACTGCACCGACACCGCGATCGCGACCGTCTCGTACTCGTACGCCGCGCCCGTGTGGCTCATGCAGACGTGGGTGCCGACCGTCGTCTCGCCCTCGTCGAGATGCTGCTGGGCCAACGCCGCGCATGCCCCTTCGACCTGGCGGATCATGTCCGGCGTCGACAGCACCACCACCGGCAGGTGGCCCGGTTTCATCGCCTCGGTGACCACGAAGCTCGCCTCGCAGGCCTGCCCGACCTCGATCGTCATCGACGTGCCTCCATCGCCGTGATCGCCGCCCACTGCTCGTCGGTCACCGGGATCACTGAAAGCCGGTTCCCCTTGCGCACCAACGCGAAATCGCCGAGTTCGTCGGCCCGGGCCTTGAGCTCGGTCAGGGTCACGGTCCGCCTCAGCTTCCGCTTGAACCGGACGTCGACCAGCGACCAGCGGGGGTCGGCCGGGTTCGACGCCGGGTCGAAGTACTTGTGCGACAGGTCGAACTGTGTCGGGTCCGGGTACGCGGTGCGGGCCACGGTCGCGATGCCGACCACGCCGGGCTCGTCGCAGTTCGAGTGGTAGAAGAGCACCTCGTCGCCCTTGGCCATCGAGCGGAGGTAGTTGCGGGCCTGGTAGTTGCGCACGCCCTCCCAGGTCGTCACCTTCTGCGCCTTCAGGTCGTCGATCGAGTACACGTCGGGTTCGGACTTCACGAGCCAGCGGGCCACGGGCGGGCAACGTAGTGGCGGCCGTCGTTGCTAGAAACACCCGGGTGCGACTGCAGAGGGATCTCGCTGCGATCGACGGGTCGTACGACCTCGTCGTCGTCGGTGGCGGGATCACCGGCGTGTGCGTGGCCCGCGAGGCCGCCGGGCGGGGGTTGCGCACCCTCGTGGTCGACAAGGGCGACTGGGGTTCCGGGACGTCGGCGGCCACCTCCAAGTACCTCCATGGCGGTATCCGCTACCTCGAGACGTACCAGTTCGCCCTGGTGCGCGAGGCGCTTCGGGAACGCCGCATCGTGTCGATGGCCGCGCCGCACCTGGTCGAGCCCCGGCGGTTCCTGCTGCCCTGCTGGGAATGGACGCGGCCGGGCCGCACGCTGCTCGGTGCCGGGGTTGCGCTGTACGAGCTGCTCGCCTACGACAAGAACCGGGGCGTGCCGGCCGGCCTGCACATGCCGCACGCCCGTTGGCTGTCGCGCCGTCAGGCGCTGGCCGCGGTCCCGTGGCTGGCTCCCGACGGTCTCCGGGGCGCCTACGCCTACCACGACGTGCTCAACGTCCACGCCGAGCGGTTGCTGCTCGCGATGCTGACGGCCGCGGTCGCGGTCGGCGCCACGGCCCTCAACCACGTGCGCGTGGCCGGCTTCACCACCTCGGCCGGGCCGGCCGGTGCGGTCCGCGTCGACGGCGTCGAGCTCGTCGACGCGCTCGGCGGTGCCACCCGGCGGGTCACAGCCCGGCTCGTGGTCAACGCCGGCGGCCCGTGGATGGACCACGTCCTGGCCCCGCTCGGGCGCCCGCTCGGGGTCGGTGTGCAGCGCTCCAAGGGGGTGCACCTGCTCACCCGCCCGCTCGGCGGCGACGACGCCGTGCTGGCCCGGGCCCCCAACGGGCGTCATGTGATCGTGTCCCCGTGGGAGGGCCATAGCTTCCTCGGCCCGACCGACACCCCGATGGTCGAGCACCCCGACGACGTGGCCGTGGACGACGCCGATGTTGCCGAGATCCTCGCCACCGTCAACGCCACGTCGACCGCGGCGCTGACGCCCGACGACGTCGAGGCGGTGACCGTCGGGATCCGACCGCTGGTGGTCGAGGACGGCAAGGACACCTACACCGCATCAAGGCGTACCGAGCTCTACGACCACGGCACGGCCGGGGTCGTCGGCCTGTGGTCGATCGCGGGCGGGAAATGGACCACGTCCCGGGGCGAGGCCGAGCGGATCGTCGGCCGCCTGGTGCGCACCGACGAGCTGCGGGGCCGAGCCCCCCGCCGTTTCGACTCGGCCCGTCACGGCGTGGCCGGAGCGTTCGGTTGGGCGGTCGACGCCGAGCCGTACCTCGACGCCGCCATGCACCACCGACCCGAGATCCCGGTCCCGCCGGCGGTGCGCCGCCATCTGGCCCGCCTCTACGGCACCGACCACGACCGGATCCTCGACCTCGTCGCCGCCGACCCGGCGCTGGCCACCCCGTTGTCGGTGCGCCCGGGTCGCTCGGACATTGCGGCCCAGGCGGTGTTCGCCGTCACCGACGAGCAGGCCCGGACGCTGGCCGACGTGACCGACCGCCGGCTGGTGCTCGGCACGTTGGGACCGTTGACCGACGACGAGCTCTCTGCGGTCGCCGGAGTCGTCGCTCCGTTGCTCGGCTGGGACGCCGGGCGCCAGGCGGCCGAGATCGAGCGGGGTCGGGCCCGCCGCCATGCCCTCGATGCGCTCCGGCACCCGTCGGCCCCTCGGTAGGGTCGGCCCATGGCCACGGTTCTGCAGTGCTGGCGGTACCCGGTGAAGTCGATGCTCGGCGAGGTCGTCGAGACCGTGACGATCGGGCCGCTCGGCATCGACGGCGACCGCACCTGGGCCACCCGTGATCTCGTGCGGGGCGGCATCCGGGGCGCGAAGAAGATCGGCGGGCTGATGTCGCTCGCTGCCCGCCACGACCCCGCCGGCGGGGCTCCGGTGATCACCCTGCCCGACGGCACTGCGTTCGCGGCCGACGACCCTG
>JBEIFW010000002.1:0-47715 GCA_040382215.1 Acidimicrobiales bacterium | reverse complement strand
GATCGAGGCGATGATGTCGACGACATCGAAGTAGTGGCCCCAGAACGTCGTCTCGCGCAGGTCCTCGACCAGCGCCTGGTACGACAGGATCGATCCCGTCTCCCACAGCACGACATCGGTGTACCGAGCATTGAAGGCCTCGCTGTCGAAGAACCGCATGGAGACGTCGGGGTGCCGCCCGAGGATCGGCGCGATGGTCTCCCCGAGGAACGCGAATCGCAGGTCCGGGCTGAGCGCGAGCCATGCGGTCGTGGTCCGGAGATGCATGAAGAAGACGTGGTTGATGGTGCGTTCGGCCGATGCGGCCTCGGTGGTGGTCATGTCGTGCACGGTACGGAGCACCGTCGTTCTCGTCTACTGCATGTTTGGCAACCGATAGATTGCGTCGGGTGCAATCAGTTGACCTGAACCTGCTGCCGATCGCTCAGGCGCTGCTCTCGGAGCGCAGCGTTACCCGTGCCGCCGCACGCCTGCACCTGTCGGTGCCGGCGACGAGTCGGGCGCTGGATCGGTGCCGCTCGACGTTCGGGGATCCGCTCCTCGTACGTGCGGGACGCCAGCTGAGCATCACGCCGAGGGGCGCAGAGTTGCTGCCGGAGATCGAGGCCGCACTGACGTCGATCGGCCATGCGCTGCGCCGAGCCGACGAGTTCGAACCCTCCCGTCACCGGGGCGACTACACGGTGCGGACCAACGAGGTGATCCTCGCCGTGCTCGCCGGGCCGTGGCTCGAGATCGTCGCTGCCCGGGCACCCGGGATCCGGCTCCGGTTCGAGAGCGAGGCCGCCGACGACATCGACGCCCTCCGCCGCGGCGACGTCGCGTTGGTGATCGGTTCCTACGGCGGGCGGACCGATGACGTGCTGCTCGAGCGGCTGGCGGACGAGCGGCTGGTCGGTGTGCTCCGCCCGGGCCATCCGCTGGCCGGGATGCGGATCACGCCGAAGCGTTACGCCTCGCTCCACCACGTCGTGACCTCGAGGCGGGGCATCGCTCGTGGTCCGGTCGACGACCTCCTCGGGCGATCGGGGCTTCGGCGCGACATCGCCGCCGTGGTGCCGACGTTCGCGGCGGCGATCGGGATGTGCCTCACGACCGACCTGACGACGCTCGCCCCGGCCCGCCTCGCCGCAGTGCTCGGTGGGTCTTCGACGATGGGCATCTTCACGCCGCCGTTCGCCCTACCCCGCGTGGAGGTCGGCCTCCTCTGGCACGCCCGTCATCATCACGACGCGGCGCACCGGTGGCTGCGGGCCACGGTCCACGAGGCGGTGGAGCGAGCCGAACGCGGTGCCGGGCAACGGTGATCCGTCGGCGTGACGCGCCGAGCCGGGAGTCGAGATCCGTGGGCTCGGCGCGGAACCGGCCACCGGCCGGACCGAGCCAGCGCCGTTGCGGGCAGTCACCGCTCGTCGGCGCCGATCAACGACGCGAGCGCCGTGTCGAGGGTTCGGGTGGCGCTGCGTGCCGTGCTCGGCGCCGGCGCCATGAGCGCGTGGATGCCGGGGCGTGGATCGGCCACCGGCCCGGCCTCGGCGGCGTCAGCTGCGCCTCGACGTGCGGTGACGGCGGGCCAGGGCGGCAAGGGGCACGGCGAGGCAGGCGAGGACCGTGATGTTCAGGATGGCGTTCTCCGAGTACCCGGAGATCAGCGAGTAGCCCGTGTCGGGAACGAACCAGACCATCAACCCGGCCGTCAGCGGCAAAAATGTAGTCAGCACTACATGGTTGGCGACGGCTTCGCGGTCGTCAAGTGCGCCGGCGCACGACCGACCTCGCTGGGGGCGCCTCGATACTCCCGTGCGAGTACGCGGCACCTCCGGTGGGCGGATGTGGCCGCGGCCCGCCGTCGTCATCGTGTGGGTACCAACCACGCATTCGGAGGTCTCGTGTCCCGGCACCTACTCACCCCCACCGATCGGCGCTCCGCGGAGGCCGTTCCGGCGCTCGCCGACGACGCCGCCGCGATGCTCGTCGGCGCCGTGAAGCGGTACGGTGCCGGTCCTTCGGCCGTCGTCGCCCTCGACGACGTCACCATTGCGTTCCCGACCGGCCGGTTCACGGCCGTGATGGGGCCGTCGGGTTCGGGCAAATCGACGATGATGCACTGTGCCGCCGGGTTGGACCGCCTCACGTCCGGACGAGCCTTCGTGGGCACCACCGACCTGTCGACCCTCGACGACCGTGCACTCACGATGCTGCGTCGGGAGCGCATCGGGTTCGTCTTCCAGGCCTTCAACCTGGTGCCCACGCTCACGGCCGCAGAGAACATCTGCCTGCCCGCGACACTGGCGGGTCGCCGACCGGATCCCGAGGTGCTCGAACAGGTCGTGGCGCTGCTGCGCCTCGGCGACCGATTGCACCATCGCCCCGCCGAACTGTCGGGCGGCCAGCAGCAGCGCGTGGCCGTCGCCCGCGCGCTGGTCACGCGGCCGCAGGTCGTGTTCGCCGACGAGCCGACCGGCAACCTCGACACCCGGACCGGGCAGGAGATCCTGGGCTTCCTTCGGGCGGCGGTGGACCTGCACCGCCAGTCGATCGTGATGGTCACGCACGATCCGAACGCGGCCGCCTGGGCCGACGAGGTCGTGTTCGTCGTCGACGGCCGCATCCACGAACGGTTGGAGCAGCCCTCGGCCGGCGCCGTGCTCGACGTGATGAAGGGACTCGGGCGATGATCGACATGATCCGAAGTGCTGTTCGCAGCGTCGCCGCGAGCCGCGGCCGGTTCGTGCTCACCGGGGTGGCGATCCTGCTGTCGGTCGGGTTCCTCACCGCCACGCTGGTGCTGACCGACTCCATGCGGGGCCGAGCGGCCGACGACATCGCCGGCGCCTTGGCCGGCACCGACGCCGTGGTCCAGGGCGTGGTCCTCGGCGAATCCGACGGCGGCCCCGGTGAACTTGGCGGCTCGGTCCGGCGCTCGCTCGATGCCGACATCGCCGATCGGGTCGCCGCCGTCGACGGGGTGGCCGCCGCCGCCCCGCCATGGATCGGCTTCGCGAAGCTCGTCGTCGACGGGTCGTCGGTCGGGATCGGCACGGCGAGCGACGTCGGACGCAACTGGGTCACCGACCCCTCCCTCAACCCGTTCCGACTCGCCAGCGGGCGACCGCCGACGGCCACCGGGGAGATCGTCATCGACCGGTCGCTCGCCCGCGACGCCGGCGTCGCACCGGGTGACGTCGTGCAGGTCCTGACCGCCACCGGGATGCGCGACGCGACCGTCACCGGGATCGCCACCTTCGCGTCGGCGGACTCGGCGCCGTTGCAGCGCACGGTGCTGTTGCCCGCCCCGGCGGTGCCCGTCTGGCTCGATGCCGAGGCTCCGACCGAGGTGCTCGTCGCCGTCGAGGACGGAGCCGACCGCGCGGAGGTGCTCCGCCGGCTCTCCACGCTGCCGGGCGCCACCGTCACCGACGGGCCCGTGCACATCGCCACGCTGCAGGACGCCGCAACCTCGCCGCTGCAGTTCCTGACCGTGTTCCTCCTCGCCTTCGCTGTGATCGCCGTGCTGATCGGGGTGACGATCATCTTCAACACGTTCGCGCTCACCGTTGCCCGCCGCCGGCGGGAGTCGGGGCTGCTGCGGGCGATCGGCGCCGAGCGGCGTCAGGTGCTCGGTGGCGTACTGGTCGAGGCCGTGTGCATCGGGACGGTGGCGACGTTGCTCGGGCTGGCCGGCGGTGTCGCCGGCGTGGGCGTGCTGCGCTGGCTCGTCGGGCTCACCGGGGTCACCCTCCTCGCCGGGCCGTCGATCGTGAGCCCGACGTCCCTCGCGATCGCCGCGACGGTCGGGATCGGGGCAACGCTGTTGTCGGCATGGATCCCGGCCCGCCGTGCGGCGGCGACGCCGCCGATCGAGGCGCTGCGCGACAGCGCGGCCGAACCCCGCGTCGTCGGCGCGAAGCGCACGGCGATCGGGCTTGCGCTCGCTGTGCTCGCCGTCGCCGGTGGGGCCGCGGCCGTGGTGCAGGGGAGTGCGACGTGGCTCGTGCTCGCCGCCGCGATCGTCCCGGCGCTCGTGCTGTGCGGCCCCGCGATCGTGACCGCCGCCGCGCGCGTCAGTGCACCGGTGGCCCGCCGAGCGGTCGGTGTGCGCGGCGTGATCGCGGCCGGGAACCTGGCGGCGAGCCCCCGTCGAGCGTCCTCGACGGCGCTCGCGCTCATGTTGGGCGCGGCCATGGTGACCGTGTTCGCCATCATCACGACTTCGCTCACCAGCGCGGTCGGGACCGATGTTCGTGACGGATTGCGGGCGGATCTGGTCGTCACCTCGGCGACGGCCGACTTCGCGACGATCGACCCCACGCTGGCCGGCCGGATCGGAGCCCTCCCGGAGGTCGCCTCGGTTGCGTCGCTCGCCATCGCCGAGGGCATCGTGGCCGGGCAGCCCAAGGCGATCGGCGGCATCGACCGTGCGCAGTTCCCGTCCCTGTTCGACCTCGACCCGATCGCCGGCGATCTCGACGACGTCCGCTCGAGCGGGGTCGCCGTGGTCGGCGACGACCCGACGCTGCTCGGTCGCACCCTGGTGATCGAGTTCGAGCGCACCGCGCTCGAGGCGACGATCGTCGCCGTGGTCGCGCGTAGCACCGGCGGCTTCGACGCCCCCGCCTACTTCGTCGAGAGCGGGACCCTCGACGCCGCCGTCGGGGGCCTCCTCGACTCGCTCGTGTTCGTCGAGCTCGGCGCAGGCGTGAGCGCACCGGCCGAGCAGGCCGTGCGGTCGCTGGTCCGAGCCACCCCCGGCTCCTTTCTCGCCACCCGGGCCGAGCACGTCGCGAGCAGCGGCAGCGAGGTCGACGCCTTCCGGAACTTCATCGACGGCGTGCTCTACCTGGCCAGCTTCATCGCGCTGCTCGGTGTGGCCAACACCACGGCGCTCGCCATCAGCGAGCGCACGGGCGAGATCGGCCTGCTCCGGGCCGTCGGGGCGACCCGTCGGGAGCTCCGTCGCATCGTGCGGTTCGAAGCGGCCCTGCTGTCGTTCGTGGCGGCATTGATCGGCATCGTCGTGGCGATCGGCTTCGGATGGGCGCTGATCGACGTGACCGGGGGCAGCGACCTCCCGTCGGTCGTCGTGCCGTGGACCCGTCTCGGCGTGACGCTCGCCGTCGCCGTCGGTGCCGGTGTCCTGGCCGCGGCCTGGCCTGCGTACCGGGCCTCTCGGGTTCCGGTGCTCGAGCTGGTGAGCCGGGACCGCTGATGGGTGGGTTGACGACGACGGGCCATCGCATCAGCCGGGTCGACCTGGCGGTCGTCGTGGTGGCGGCGGCGGTGTCGATCGGGGTGATGGCGCTCGATGCGGACGTCGCCGCCGGGTGGCGACTCCGGGGCGTCGCGTTCGTCGCCGTGGCGGCCGTGTTGGTCGGTGTCGTCGGCCGCTTCGGTCGTCTGGCCGTCGTCGCGATCGGGGCGCTCGACGTGGTCACGCTGGCGACCACCTCGAGCCCGGTGGCGCTGCGGCCGTTGCTCGCCGTGGCGCTGTTCCACCTGGTTCGCCGGAGCGAGCAGCGATCCGTGATCTGGTTCGGTGCCCTCGTGGCCGTCGTCGTCGCCGGCCTCGGCGCCGCGGTCGGTGGGGAGACGTTCTGGTTCGAATGGACGACCGACACCGCCGTGCTGTTGCTCCCGATCGCCGCCGCCGACGCCCGCCGAGCCGATCTGCGCCGTCGAGCCGACGCACTGGAGCGTCAGGTCGCCGAGCGGCTCCAGGCCGAGCGACTGCGCATCGCCCACGACCTGCACGACATCGTCGCCCATTCGCTCTCGGCGATCACGGTGCAGGCCGGCATCGCCGCCCACGTCTTCGAGCGGGACCCGGCCGCCGCCCGGGCCGCCCTCGAGGAGATCAACGCCACCGGCCGACGTTCCCTCGACGAGCTCCGCTCGCTCCTCGGGCTCCTGCGATCCGACGAGTCCGTCCCGTTGCGACCGGTGCCGGCGGACCCGGCCGGACTCCACGAGGTCGTCGCGGCCGCCGCAGGGCGCTCGACGAGGCTCGAGGTCGTCGAGGACGGCTCGTATCCCGACGGCGTGGCGGAGAGCACCGTCGTCACGGTCCATCGCATCGTGCACGAGTGCCTCGTCAACGTCTCCCGCCACGCCGGCGACGTCCCGACGGCCGTCCGGCTCCGTCACGGCGACGATGGTGTGCACGTCGCCGTGACGAACGATGCACCGACCGTCGCTCCTGCCGCCGCGCCGAGCACCGGCATCGGCTTGCTCGCAATCCGAGAGCGGGCCGAGCTCCTCGGCGGCACGGTCCAGGCGGGGCCCACGGGTGACGGCGGGTTCGTCGTGCAGGCGTTCGTGCCTTACCAGCGATCCGACGGGAGCGGAACATGACGGTCGACGAGGAGAGGCCGAGCGTGGCTGGACGCGACATCCGTGTGCTGCTGGCCGACGACCAGGAACTGGTGCGTCGCGGGTTCGCTGCGCTGCTCGCCAACGAGCCCGGCATCGAGGTCGTCGGTGAGGCCGGCGACGGCGCCCAGGCGATCGCCGAGGCCCGCCGGACCCGCCCCGACGTGGTGCTGATGGACATCCGCATGCCTCGGATGGACGGGCTCGACGCCACCCGCGCGATCTGCGGCGACGACCGGCTCCGGGCCACCAAGGTGCTCGTGCTCACCACCTTCGCGCTCGACGAGTACGTGTACGAGGCGCTCCGGGCCGGTGCCTCCGGGTTCCTGCTCAAGGACACGCCGCCACGGCTCCTGCTCGAGGCGATCACGGCCGTCGTCGACGGCGACATGCTCATCGCCCCGTCGATGACGAAGCGGTTGGTCGCCGACCTCGTGCGGCGACCGACCGTCAGCCGTCCGGGAGGACCCGGGCCCCTCGACGTGCTGAGCGATCGGGAGCGTGACGTGCTCGCCGAGGTCGCGCGGGGTAGGACCAACGCCGAGATCGGTGAGGCACTGTTCATGTCCCCGCTGACGGCCAAGACCCACGTCAGCCGCATCCTCGGCAAGCTGGGGGCCAGGGATCGGGCCCAGCTCGTCGTCATCGGCTACGAGACCGGGTTGGTCAGCCCGGGCGAATGATCGGTCGACACCGCCGCCGGCGCTGTCAGGACCCGGGTTCCGGCCGTGGCGCCATCGCGGCGCGGCCGGCCTGCGCGAACCGCTCGGCCAGGTCCACCACGTCCCGCTCGGTGAGCCGCCGGTAGTCCCGCTCACGTCCGGGCCGCCACCAGATCGGATCGGTGGCGAGCCACGCCTCGTCGCGCAGGGCGGCCTTGCGGATCTTGTTGGTGTGGCTCATCGGCATCGACGCGGACACCCGCACGAACCGGGGTCGCCACTTCGTGCCGAGATCGGGCTGCGCGTCGAGGAACCCGGTGAACTCGTCCGGGTCGAACGTCGCGCCGTCGACGAGCTCGACCGCCAGCATCAACTGATCACCGGTGTTCGGGTCGGGTACTGCGTAGGCCGCCGCGAGCCGGATCGACGGGTGCCGCAGCACGATGCGCTCGACCGGCGCGGCGGAGAAGTTCTCGCCGTCGACGCGCAGCCAGTCGTACCCGCGTCCGGCGAAGTAGAAGAACCCCTGCTCGTCCTGGTAGCCGAGATCGCCGGACCAGTACCAGCCGTTGCGGGACCGCTCGGCGTTGGCGTCGTCGTTGTTGTAGTAGCCCTCGAACGCGGCGAGGCCGACCTTGTTGACGAACTCGCCGATCGCCTCCTCGGCGTTGAGCAGCCGTCCGCCCTCGTCGAAGCGGGCACGCGGGCACTCGAACGCAGTGTCGGGGTCCATCACCACCGTGTTGTCGTCGGCGGCCCGGCCGAGCGATCCGGCCGGCATGTCCGGGGTGCGCAGGATCCCAACCCCGGCCTCGGTGGAGCCGAACCCGTCGATCACCCGGGTGCCGAAGCGTGCGGCGAACGCGGCGATGTCCCGGTCGCTCGCCTCGGAGCCGGTCGCGAGCCGCAGCACGTTGTCGGCGTCGTCCGGCGTCGGCGGCGTGGCGAGGACGTACTCGAGCACCTTGCCGACGTAGTTGAACCGGGTGGCGCGAAAGGTGCGGATGTCGTGCACGAAGCCCGACGCGGAGAACCTCGACCGCAGGGCCAGCGTGCCGTGGGTGTGCAGCGTCGGGTAGACGGCGTGGTAGAGCGCGTTCGAGTGGAACCAGGGCATGCAGTTGTAGGCGACGTCGTCCGCGGTCACCTCCCAGGCGGCCGAGAGCCGCTCGCCGAA
Source organism: Acidimicrobiales bacterium (assembly GCA_040382215.1). GTDB lineage: Bacteria > Actinomycetota > Acidimicrobiia > Acidimicrobiales > Ilumatobacteraceae > JBEIFW01. Next base: position 39,507 of record JBEIFW010000002.1, on the reverse strand, counting down.
GCCGGCGAGCGCCCGGTGCGAGCGCATCGCCGCTTTCGGGGCGCTGGTCGTGCCGGAGGTGAAGATCAACACCGCACACCGCTCGTCGGGCACGGCCTCGTCGAGCTCGACCCCACCCGCTGCGTCGAGCGCGGCGTGGTCCTCGGGCCGGTCCAGGCACCACACCGGGACGTCGACCCCGGCGCCGTCGACCAACGCGAGCCCGTAGCGGTCGGTGACGATCAGCCGAACGTCGGTGTGGGTGATGTCGTGGGCCAACTCGGCACCGCGCCGGGTCGAGTTCAGCCCGACGATCGGCGTGCCGGCGAGATGCCCGGCGAACAGCCAGAAGATCGCATCGGGCACGTTGGGGAGCAGGACCCCGACATGGGCCGGACCCGGGAGGCGCTGCCCCACGAGGTACCGGGCCCGCGCCGTCGCCGCCTCGACCACCTCGTGCCACGTGTACCGCTGCTGCTCGAACAGCAGCCCGACCTCGCTGCTCGTCGCCCGCTTGCGCAGCAGGTCCGTCAAGGTGCTCATCGCATCCTCTCGATCGTCATCGTTCGGCGAGCGGGAATCGGGCTTGCACCTGCCAGCCACGCCGACGGTCGAATTCGAGCAGGGTCAGCTGTGCGACGTCCATCGTGAGCGGGAGCAGGGCCCGGACCCGCTTGCGTACCTGGGGCTCGATCCGTGGCACCGCCGTGTTGTCGAGGTAGGCGATCGTGAGATGGATCGGGCCTTCGTGGTGCCCGCGGGGCAGGCCGGGCCACTGCCGGCGGACGTCGTGGGCGAGGCGTTGCCACGGCGCCGGGTCGTCGGGCACGAGGTGCCAGGAATCGGGGAGCCGTCCGATCCGCTCGAACCGGGTGGTGAAGAGGGGTTGCGCGCGGGCGATCGCCGCCAGTCGGGCGAGGTGGCGGTCGCGTAGCAGCGGGGCCGGCACGAACGGGTAGGCGATCGTGACGTGGGCCGGCATCCCGGCCATGTCAGCCATCCCTGCTTCGACGAGGATTGCGTTGGCCTCGGGCACCTCGACGACGAGTGCGGTCGACCACCGGCGTGCCATGCGCCGGCCGGCGGCGTCTGCGAGCCGAAGGAACGGGAGCCGGAGGTCGCCAAGGGCGCTGACCGGCGGCATCGGGATCCCGAACTCGCGCGACAGCGCAGCCAGATCCCGGCGCTGCGCAGCGTAGAGCCGGTAGCCCTCGTGCGCCGCGACCTGTCGGGCCGCGCTCAAGCACGGCACCTCATGTCCGCCGAGATGGCCGGTGGCACGATCCGCATGCGGGACGTACGCGGCCTCCTGGGCGTGGGGCCGCTGCGGCGCGTCGAGCGCGGTCACCACGAGCAGGTCCACGGTCCGCCCGTCGGCCCGGCGCAGCACCGCCCGTGCCGGGAACTGTTCGCTGCCGGGGCTGCGCGGCGCTGTCACCGAGTAGCCGAGGCCGGCAAGGGCCTCGATCGCTCGCCGCTCACCGTCGTCGGCCCACTCCACCGCCACGTCGAGATCCTCGTGCCGGCGGGTCTGGCGCCCGAGCAGTGCGTCGATGCCCCATCCACCGACGAGCATCCAGACCAGTCCCGCCCGATCCAATTGCTCGGCGACGGTGAGCACATCGCGCAGCTCGATGCGGAACACTCGGCCCCGAAGCTCGTCGACGATCGCCGTGAGCAGTGGACCGAACAGGGGGATGCCGCCCAGACGACCGGCCACGATCCTCGCGACTCGTCGCACGCCTTGACCGTATGGTGGTCGCCTCGATCCCGCTGCGATGGGGGTCCGACGACCCGTACGGGCCGGCACGAGCGCCGATGACCGCTTCGGACACGCATCAGGCGGCGCGGTGGGTGCGACTCTCGACCGCAGCGACGGCGATCACGACGGCGCCGACAACGCCGAGGGCTGCCGTGGCGGCGACGGTGGTGCCGGCGACGATCGCAGCGACGACCACGGCCACGAGGCCGACGGCCGGCGGAGGAGTCGACGCTTCTCGCTCCGAGCGTGCCGTGCCTGGGTGACGGGCGTCAGTCGAGCGCAGCGATCAGGTCCTCGACGGGCGGGCGGGCGTCCGGCGTCGACGGCAGCGACCGGTAGCGCAGCCTGCCGTCTCGACCGACGACCGCGTCTGCCCCGAGTTGGTAGACGTCCTCGGTCGGTCGACGAAGCCGCCGGCCGGCGCGCACGAGCTGTGCGTAGCGCCGCAGCGTGCCGGCGGACCATACCTGTCGTCGGGTGCCCCGCTCGGCGCCGAGCAGGCGGTACAGCGCGCGGGTCGGGTCGGTCACGATCGTGAACGGCACCCCGAGGTGGTCCCGGTGCGCGGCGAGCCGGGCCGGGTCGGCGAAGGTGACGACGACGATCTCGGCGTCTGCGAAGCGGTCGAGGTGCTCGCGCACGGCGAGCACGTGCTCCTGGCAGGGCAGTCAGGCGAGGTGCCGGTGCAGCACGAGCACCACCGGGCGGCCCCGGCGCTCGCTGAGTCGCCAGGCGGCACCGCAGTGATCGATCAGGTCGACATCGGGTACCGGGTCGCCGAGACGCAGCGTCATCGAGCTCCATCGTGGTCGACGGCGCCGGTCGGACCGCGTTCGGCCAGCACGGCCTCGATCGGACGTGCCCGCAGACCGGCCGACGGGCCGAAGAACTGCAGCGCCGCCTGTTGCACCGCCATGGACCAGGAGGGGTAGGCGTGGGGTGTCTGGGCAAGGCGCCCGGCGAACATCCGGGTCTGGAGCGCCAGCGCCGCTTCGTGGATCAGCTCGCCGGCGGTCGGTGCCACGATCGTCGCACCGACCAGCCGCCCGCCGCCGAGGTGACCCGAACCCCGGCGTGGCGCCGCGATCAACCGTACGAACCCGTCGGTGGCGCCGCTCGTCACCGCCCGGTCCACGTGCGACAGCGGGAGATGTGCGACCCGGGCACCGGGGTGCGCTGTCGCCGCTGCGGCGAGGCCCATCCCGACGTGGGCCACCTCCGGACCGGTGAACGTCACCCACGGCGTGGCGGACGTGTCGAAACGAAAGGACCGGACCCGCGCGAGCCGAGACAGCGCGTTGGTGGCGGCGAGCCATCCCATGCGGCCGGCGACGTGGGTGAACTGCCACCGCCCGGTGACGTCGCCGACGGCCCAGATCCCCGCCACGCCGGTCGACAGGTCGTCGGCGACCACGACCGCCCCGTGGTCGTCGACGGTGGCCCCGAGTTCCTCGAGCCCGATGCCCCGACCCGCCGGAGCCCGTCCCGCTGCGACGAGCACGTGGGTCGACTCGAGCACCGTGCCGTCATCGAGGTGCACGGCGATCCGATCGGGACCCGGCCGCTGCACATGGTGGACCCGCACCGAGACCTCGACGCGAACCCCGTCGGCCTTCAGCGCCCGGCCGACGACGGCCCCGGCCTCCGGTTCGTCACGGGGGAGCAGGCGGGGTCGGGCCTCCAGCAGGGTCACGGCGCAACCGAGTCGGGCGAACGCCTGCGCCATCTCACAGCCCATGGGGCCACCGCCGAGCACGATGAGCGACCGGGGACGGTGGTCGAGCGAGAACAGGGTCTCGCTCGTGAGCGGGCCGGCGTCGGCCAACCCGGGGATCGCCGGGATGAGCGGACGAGCTCCGGTGGCGACGATGAACCGCTGGGCGCGTACGCGCAGGCCACCGTCGACGGTGACTTCACGACGCGACGTGAACCGGCCCCGGCCGGCGATCACCTCGATCCCCTCGTGCCGGAGCGCAGCGGCATCCTCCGTGGCGGCGATCGCCGTCACGGCGGCGCGCACGGACGCCATGGCCTGGTCGAACCCGTGCCCGGCGGCCGCCGCAGCGAGCAGCGTCTTGGAGGGGACACAGCCGGTGAACGTGCAGTCGCCACCGATCGGTCCGTCCTGGACGATCGCCACGCTCGCCTTGCGGCGGCGGGCCTCCTTGGCGGCGACCAGCCCGCCGGCGCCGCCGCCGATCACCACCATGTCGAAGCGCCGCACGGCCACCCTTTCGAGTTTGTCGCTCCGCATGATGGCGCTTCGCCCGCCTGCGCCCGTGTCAGGGTGGGTCCCGTGATCGACGATCGGCTCCGGGCCGCCAAGGATCGCGTGGTCGCCCCGTTCGTGGACAGGCTTCCGGCGGCCGTCAATCCGGGCGCTCTGACCGCTGCCGCAGCGATCGCCGGGGTGTCGGCGGGTGCGGCCGCCGCCGTCGGGTGGCGCTGGTGGTCGGTGGGCGCGTGGGTGCTGAGTCGCCTGCTCGACGGCGTCGACGGCGCACTCGCTCGGGCCCGGGGCACGCAGACCGATCGCGGCGGATACCTCGACCTGCTCGGCGACACCTTGGGCTACGCCGCCGTGCCCCTCGGGCTCGCGCTCCATCTCGACGAAGTCGGCGTCTGGGCTGCCTGCGCGGTGCTCCTTGCGTCGTTCTACCTGAACACGCTGTCGTGGACGCTGCTCGCGGCGATCGGCGAGAAGCGCCGCGCTACCGACGCGATCGCCGATCGTCGCACCACGTTCGCGATGCCGGCCGGTCTGGTCGAAGGCGCCGAGACGATGCTGCTCTTTTCGGCGATGCTCCTGTTCCCGGGGCTTGCCATGGTGTTGTTCCTGACGATGGCCGGGTTGGTCGCCGTCACGGTCGCCCAGCGCGTCGTGTGGGCGGTGCAGCACCTGTGACGGCCTGGCGTCGCATCGTGCTGATCGGGGTGCCGTGGGCGGTGCTCGTGATCGGTTGGGTCGTCTACCAACGTGCCGGCGGTCTGGGGCCGCTGGCGACGGGTCAGCAGCTCGTGGACGCCGCTTCGGGGAACTGGTGGGCGATGGGCGCCTATGCCGGGGTGACACTCGTGCGACCCCTGGTGCTGTTCCCGGCCACGGTCCTCGCCGTGGCGGCCGGGGTCCTGTTCGGGCCGGTGTTCGGCACGGTCGTCGCTGCGGCCTCGGCCAACGGATCGGCTCTGGTCGCCTACCAGGTCGGCCGGGTGCTGCGCCGGCCACCGGCGACCACGCCGGACGCCTCCCTGCTCGACGGATGGACTCGGCGTCTGCGGGACAACGGGTTCGAGGCGGTCCTGCTCATGCGTTTGGTGTTCCTGCCGTACGACCTCGTGAGTTACGCCTGCGGGATGTTGCGCGTGCGACGCCGGGAGTTCCTGGCGGCCAATGCGCTCGGAACCGTGCCGGGCACCGTCGCGTTCGTGCTCGTCGGCGCCTCGGTCCGTCGGGTCGATGCCGGTGTCGGCGGCATCGACGGGCGCACCCTCGCCGTGTCGATCGCGCTCGTTGTGGTGAGCGTCGCCACAGCCCGGGTGCTCCGAGGCCGCGGGAGCTCCGGTCGTCTACCGTGACGGCCGCCCGCTGCACTCAAGGAGCGCCCTCGATGGCTGGAGGTCTCGTCGGTCTGCTCGACGACATCGCGGCGCTCGCCAAGCTGGCGGCGGCGTCCATCGACGACGTCGGTGCCGCCGCGGGGCGGGCGAGCGTGAAGGCGGCGGGTGTCGTCGTCGACGACACGGCGGTCACCCCCGCCTACGTGCACGGTCTCGCCGCCGATCGGGAACTGCCCATCATCCGGCGAATCGCCACCGGGTCGTTGCGCAACAAGATGTTCTTCATCCTCCCGGCGGCCCTGGTCCTGAGCCAGTTCGTCCCCGTGCTCGTCGAGATCATCCTGATGTTGGGCGGCACGTACCTGTGCTTCGAGGGCGCCGAGAAGATCCATCACCGGCTCACCCACCACGGTGACGACCACGCCGTTCCTGCGGCGATGGCCGGGCCGGAGGCCGAGGCCGCGACCGTCGCCGGCGCGATCCGCACCGATTTCATCCTGTCGGCCGAGATCATGGTGATCGCGTTGAAAGAGGTGATCGACGAGGCGTTCGTGGCGCGCGCCGTCATCCTCCTCGTCGTCGCCGTGTTGATCACCGTCGTCGTCTACGGCCTGGTGGCGCTGATCGTGAAGATGGACGACGTCGGGCTGCGGATGGTCGAGACGGGACGCCCGGCGCCCGCCCGCATCGGGCGGGCCCTGGTGAGCGCGATGCCGAAGGTGCTGACCCTGCTGTCCACCGTGGGGACCGCCGCGATGGTCTGGGTCGGCGGCCACATCCTGCTCGCTGGCGCAGCCGAGCTCGGCTGGACCGGCCCCTACGACGTCGTCCATGCGATCGAGGAGCCGGTCCACGGCGTCGCCGCAGTCGGCGGGATCCTCGGCTGGCTCGTCGAGACCGCAGCGTCCGCCCTGCTCGGGCTCGTCGTGGGCGCAGCGGTCGTGGTCGGCGCAGCGATGGTGGGGCGGGTCCGTCGGGGTTAGCGTCCGCCGGCGTGGGACACGACGTGACGACGCTCGAACTGCCGCCGATGACGACCGATCTCGAGCAGGCCAAGGCCGACCTCGATGCGTTCGGCGTGGCGCGCATCGCCGACGCGCTCGGGACCGAACAGGTGGCGGCGCTGCGGGCTCGTCTGGTGGAGCAGGCGGCCGCCGAGCGGGCCGCCGGGATCGCATTCCTCGAGTACGAGGGCGCGAACCAGCGGGTGTGGAATCTGCCGAGCAAGGGCAAGGTGTTCCGCGACCTGCTGACCACGCCGCTCGTGCGGGCCCTCGTTCGTCATGTCCTGCAAGGGGACTACTGCTTGTCGAGCCATACGGCGAACATCGCCGGGCCCGGAGGCGCGGCGATGGTGCTCCATTCCGACCAGGGCTTCAGCCCCCGTTCGATCGACATGGCCCTCACGGTCAACGTCATGTGGATGCTGGCTGAGTTCACCGAGGACAACGGTGCGACCCGCCTCGTTCCCGGGTCGCACCGCATCCCGTCCGAACCGCCGCACGACGGCAGCGTCCGGACGGTCGCCGGCACCGGACCGGTCGGCACGGCGCTGGTGTTCGACGGCCGGGTGTGGCACGGCACGGGCGCGAACGTCACCGCCGACGAGCAGCGTTACGGGGTGCTCACGTACTTCTGTCGCCCGTGGATGCGCCCGCAGGAGAACTACACGCTGTCCACCCATCCCGACGCGCTCGCCACGCTCGATGACGAGTTGCGCGCCCTGCTCGGGTTCCGGGTGTGGCGCACCCTCGGGGGAGTGCAGGGCCCCTACGGCGTCGGCACGCCGGGCGACGGGCTCGGGTTCCGCACGTCGGGGATGGTCGTTCGCCCGACCGAGTACGTCGGCGAGCTGCACCCCTGAGGCATCGCTACGGCCCGACGCGGGCGAACGCATCGACCACGACGGCGAGGTGCTCGACCGACGGCAGGGCCACCCGGGCCACGCCGGGGAGGCCGAAGGACGTGGCGTCGCGCACGAGCACACCCTGGGGCGCGAGGTCTTCGCGCAGGTCCGGTCGGTGCACGAGCACCCAGTTGGCGTCGGTGTCGTCGACCGTGAAGCTGAGCGTTCGCAGCGCAGCGACGAACTCGGCGCGCAGGATCCGGATGGCCGACGCCCACTCGGCGAGATCGGTCCGTTCGAGCAGGTGGGGGAGGGCGGCGATCGCAAGGCCGTTCACCGACCATTGCGGTTGGCGCCGGCGGAGCCGTTCGGCCGAATCCGGATCCGGGGCGAGGGCGTAGCCGAGTCGCAACCCGGGGCACCCCCACAACTTGGTGAGCGATCCCAACCGCCAGCAGCCGGTGTCGCCTCGGCTCCAGCGGCCGGTTGCGAGCGGGTAGAAGGCCTCGTCCCACACCCGGGCCGGTGCGCCGGGCGGCGCGAGCCGTCCGAGCGGGTTCGACGGGTTCGATCGCCAACGAGGAGCGCCCGCCTCCAGCCGAGGCAGGTGCCGGCGGTAGAGCGAGAACTCGGGCTCGACCACGTCGCCGACGTCTTCGAGCGAGGCCACGAGCGCAATCGCCTCGGCCCCGCCGTTCGTGAGGACCAGCAGGGAGGGATCGATGCCGAGCGCTGCGGCGAGCAGACGGCGGGCGTCACGGTCGTCGGGGTACCGGGTCACGAGCTCGGGTCGGTCCGACAGCAGCCGGGCGAGGAGCGACGCCACGTCCGGGGCGAACGGGTTCATGCTCGCCGAGAGCTCCAGGAACCGGGCCGGGTCGAGCCCCAGGGATCGGGAGACGGCGACGGCGTCACCCCCGTGGGCGCCAGCCACTGCCACCCGCCGGTCCACCCGGCTCATCGCCGGAGCCCGGCGATCGTCTCGACGAGGTTCGCGACGAACGCTCCGGTGAGCTCGGGACCGTGGTCGCCGCCGTCGATTCGCCACAACTCGACGGTGCGGCCGGCGGGACAGGGCCAGGCGAGGCGAGTTGTGTCCGGCCCGTCGAGGTCGCCGGTGGCGTCGAGTGGTGGGCCCGGTGCCGGGGACGGATCGCGCTCGCAGCCATCAGCGACGGCCCACGCGCGCACGGTCGCTTCGGCACCCGGGTACTCGGCGGCGAACCGCCCGCCGCGATAGTTGATCACGGCGTCCGCCGTTCCGTGGACGTGCAGGACGTGGACCGGCGCCGCCGGAACGCAGGAGCTCCCCGCCCCCGCAAGGCCGGCGACCACGGCCACGCGCTCGGGGTGTTCGCACGCAATGCGATAGGCCATGAAGTGCCCGTTCGAATGTCCGAACAACGACACGCGAGCGGCGTCGATGGGGGTGCGGGCGGCGATCTCATCGATCACCCGGAGCAGATAGGCCACGTCGTCGACGGCAGCACCGTCGAAGTCGCAGCAGGCGTCGGTGGCGTTCCAGAAGCGCCGACCACGGGAATCGACGGTGCCCTCCGGGAAGGCCAGGACGAGGTTCCGGGCCAGACCCTCCCGGATCAACAGGTCGCGGGCGATGACCTCGGCAGCGTTGCCGCCGTAACCGTGCAGGACGACCAGCAACCCACGCGGCGTGCTCGCCCCACCCGGGGTGAGCACGATGACCGGACGCACCCCGCCGACGACGAACCGCTCCGACGGAGACGACGTCGAGGGTGTCGGCACAACCGTCGACGGCGGGAGCGTAGCGGGAGTGGTGGTGGCAGCGCCCGGTGCTCTCGGCGTCGGATCGACGCGAACCCCGGTCCCGGCGCACGATCCGAGCAGCACGGCGGCGCCGAAAACGGCGATCGAGCGCATCGGAGCTCCGTTCTAGCCGGTGGGTCGATCGGCGGGTAGGTTCCGCGGCGGTCGGGAGCGGAGGTTGCCGTGGCATGACGGGACGAGTAGGCGGCAACCCGCGACGAGCCGTTCACCAGGCGGGCGTTTCTTCGAGAGAGATGCGCCGTGGCGGCATGCGATCCGAGGTGGTGCTCGCCGGCCAGCAGCGGATACTCGATCTGCTGGCGGCTGGTGCCCAGCTGCCCGACTCGTTGAACGCCATCGCCCGATTCAGCGAGCAGGCCTTCCCGTCGATGCTCGCCTCCGTGCTCGTCTACGACTCGGTGCACGACGTGCTGCGCCGCGGTGGCTCGTGCTCGCTGCCGGAGAGCTTTGTCGAAGCGGTCGACGGGCTCCGCCCGGGCCCGCAGATGGGGAGTTGCGGCACTGCGGCCTTCTGCCGGACCCGCATCGTGTCCGAGGACATCGCTGCCGACCCGGTCTGGGTGTCGTTCCGGGAGTTCGCGGCCGGTTACCGGATCGTGTCCGCCTGGAGCACACCGGTGCTCGATCCGCAGGGTGAACTGCTCGGCGTGTTCGGCATGTACTACCAGGAGCGCCGGATGCCCTCGCCGGCCGAGCTCGACCTGGTCGATCATCTGGTGCATCTCGCTGCGATCGCGATCGGGCGAGCCCGCCTCGATGCAACGCTGGAGCGTCGGTCGGCGACGGACGATCTCACCGGTCTGGGCAACCGGGTGCGGATGCAGTCCGTGGCCGAGCATCTCAGCGAGGACCCGGTCAACGACGGCGTCGACCATGCGGTGGCGATCGTCGACCTCGACCACTTCCATCTGCACAACCTCACCCTCGGGCACAGCGGTGCCGATGCGTTGCTCGTCGAGGCGGCTACTCGGCTGAACCGATCGGCGCACGGCGCAGTCCTGCGCGCCCGGCTCGGCGGTGATCAGTTCGTCGTCGTGTTGTCCGAGAACGGGATCGGTGCGCAGCGCACCATCGAAGGCGTGCTCTCGGCGATCGCCGATCCCGTCGAGCTCTCCGGCGTCTCGGTCGGGCTGTCCGCCTCGGCGGGTCTCGCTGCATGGCGGCCGCGCGAGCGGCCCCTCGACGACGCGCTGTTCGAAGCGGTCGAGGCGCTCGCCGAGGCCAAGCGGCTCGGCCGGGCGCGTTGCGTCAGCTTCGGCGACACCGCCCGCACGCAACTCGCGGGCGAACGCCAGGTTGCCCGGGTGCTGTCGCGCGCCCTGGCCGACGGTGGGGTGGAGCCACACCTGCAACCCATCGTGCGCCTGGCCGACGGGGCCATCGTCGGGTTCGAGGTGCTCGCCCGCCTCGTCGACGGCTCGGTCCCGCCCGGGGTGTTCGTACCCGTCGCCGAGGAGAACGGCCTCATCCACGAACTCGGCCAGCAGGTGCTCGCCTTCGCGAGCCGGGTCGTTGCTTCGCAGCGCGAACAGCTCGGTGCGATCCGGCTGAGCGTCAACGTGTCGATCCACCAGTTGCTCGCCCTCGATGCCGCCGCTCGGCTCGTCGCCGTGGTCGAGCGACACGGGGTGGCGCCCGGGTCCATCGACCTCGAGGTCACCGAGAGCTACTGGCTCGACGCCGACACACCGGCTCGTGATGCCCTCCACCAGCTCCGCGAGGCCGGGTTCGGCCTCGTGCTCGACGACTTCGGGACCGGGTACGCCTCGCTGAGCCACCTGCAGCACCTGCCATTCGAGAGGATCAAGGTCGACCGTTCCTTCGTCGAACAGCTCGGAACGGATCGGGGTCGGGCGCTGTGCGAAGTGGCGCTCGCCATGGCGAAGGCCTGTGGGCTGAGCGTCACCGCCGAAGGGGTTGCGCGCCCCCGGGAGGCCGAGCTGTTGGGCGCCATGGGCTACGTGACCGGCCAGGGGTTCCTCTGGTCGCCGGCGCTCCCCCTGGTCGACGCACTGGCGCTGCTACCGGGCTGATCCCTTGGGGGCGGCCGGGCCCGGCGTGACACGATCCCGAGCATGTCCCGGATCGCCCGTGAGCTGTGGCGGGTCGTCGAGCCCTACCACCAGCTCGCCTACCGCTCGCCCGAAGCCGTGGAGGCCTACACGGCCATCGGGCTCGACCGGCCCGAACTGCAGTACTTCGGGAGCCGCCTCGCAGCGCTCGGCCCGGTGTCGTTGCCGGTGGCCGTTGCCGTGCTCTACGGCTTCAGCCCCGCCTACGTAGGCCGGGCCGTGCCCGAGGTGTGGGAACGGGTGCCGGCCGCAGCCGTCAGCGAGGCCCGGGCGCATGCTGCGGACCGGACGCTGGTGCGGATCCTGGGCGGCGAGGTGAGCGCCGGGCCTGCGATGGCACATGCTGCCATCCTGGCCCGGCGGGCGGCCGAGGCTGCCGACCTCCCCGCTCACCCGCTCGGCGCTGCGCATGCCGGTCTGGCCTGGCACGAGGAGGCGCACCTCGTCGTCTGGCACGCCTGCACGATCCTTCGCGAGCACCGCGGTGACGCCCACTGGGTCGCGACTGCCGCCGCCGAGATCGATGCCGTCGAGTGTCATCTCCTCCACGCCGCCGACGGCGCGATGCCGGCGGAGCTGTTGCAGCGGGTGTCGGGGTGGGACGACGAGGCATGGTCGGCCGCGATCGAACGGCTCCGGGGCCGGGGTGTGCTCGATGACGATGGGCTCGCCCTGACCGACGAGGGTCGGGCGTTGAAGCTCCGGATCGAGCACGCCACCGACCGGGCTGCGATGCGACCGTTGGCCGCGCTCGGACCCGAGGGGTGCCTCGAGCTGGCCGATCTGTTGCGGCCGTGGGTGCGGGCGATCGGCGACGCCGGGGTGATCGGCGCGTGGACGTTGCGCGAGCAACTGTGGCGCGACCTGCCGGACCCGGCGTGACGGCACCGTCGCTCGCGGACCGCCTTGCGCTCGACGACCTCGGGGCCGACCGGTTCCGGTCGACCCACCCGGTAGAGGGGCCACACGTGTTCGGTGGATTGCTCCTCGGTCAGGCGCTGCGGGCGGCGTGCTGCACCGTCGACGATCGGCCCGTGCGCAGTGCGCATGCGTCGTTCCTGGTGGCAGGTGCCGGCGGCGAGCCGCTCGAGCTGACCGTCGAGCGAACGAGGGACGGCTCGAGCTTCTGCACCCGTCGGGTGCTCGTCAGCCAGCCGCATGGTCCGGTGCTCGTGCTCACGGCCGATTTCCACCGTCCTGAGGACGGGGTCGTCTACGAGGTCGTGCCCACGCCCGGGGTTCCAGGACCCGATGGCTTGGCTCGCGGTCGGTACGACAATCCGTGGGTCGAATCGCGTGACGTGCCGGTCGGTGCGGTGGCGGGCGCGCCGCCCCATGCGCGCCACGCCTGGTTCCGGCTGACCGGCGCTCTCCCCGACGAGCTGGCATGGCATCAGCAGGTGCTTGCCTACCTCAGCGACCACGGACCGACGAGAGCGGCTCGCGAGCCGCACGCGCACCTCGCCGACGACGCCCGGCGCCAATCGGTGACGCTCGATCACAGCGTCTGGTTCCACCGGCCCGCTCGCCTCGAGGGGTGGCTTCTGAGCGAACTGGTGCCGGTGGCGACGGGCCGCGGGCGCGGGCTGGCGACGGGAGCGTTGCGGGCCGCGGACGGGACATTGCTCGCAACCGTGGCCCAAGAGGTGTTGCTGCGCACCCGGCCCGGCTGAGGGCTCCCGCTCACCCCGCCGGGGTCTCGAGCCGCCCGTCGGCCCGGCGGGCGAACCGGGAGGGTGCCGACCCGTGGACCGGGTCGTCGGCCGGCCAGGGCCACCCCCCGAAGCCGGTGCGCTGGTAGTCGCGGAATGCCTGCTCGATCCCGGCACGGTCGTTCATCACGAACGGTCCGTACCGAGCGACAGGTTCACCGATCGGGCGGCCCTGCAGGACGAGCACCTCCGCCCCGGCCGGCCCGGCGGTGACGGTGACCGCACGGCGAGGCTCGAGCACCGCGGCCGTCGGCCCGTCGAGGGGCGCCCGGTCGAGGCGGGCCGAGCCAGCCACGAGGTAGAGCACGCGCATGGTCTGCCCGCTCCGGGCCGGGGGCAGGTCGCACTCGGCGCCCGGGGTCAACGCGACGTGCCAGATCGCGACGTCACTGTCGGGGCGCGCGGCCCACGACGCCGGTGGTGGCGGCAGTGCCGACGCCCCGGCCAACTCGCCGGCGACGACGGTGATCGACGCCCCGGTATCGGTGATCACCGGCATCTCGCCGTCCCAGAACATCGAGAAGTGCGGGTCGGCCATCTTGTGGACGGCCGGCAGGTTCATCCAGAGCTGGAAGAAGTCGCCGGTGTTGGTGGCATCGGTGTCCAGCAACGGGAACATCTCGGCGTGGACGATGCCCGATCCGGCGGTCATCCACTGCACGTCGCCGTTGCCGTAGCGGGCCGCCGCACCGAGGGAATCCGCGTGGTCGATCAGTCCTCGTCGTGTCACCGTGATCGTCTCGAACCCCCGGTGCGGGTGCTGGGGGAACCCGGGAACGGTGCGCCCGTGATACATGCTCCAGCCGTCGCGTCCACTGAAGTCGCTGCCCAGGTCGCGGCCGGCCAACGACGCCGACGGCCGGAAGCATCCGTCGCCGGCAGGGTAGGTGTCGAGGTGATGGACGCAGAACAGGAACGGATCGACCGTCGGCCAGGGGCCGGTGCCCAGCGGGACGGTCTGCAGGACGGTTGCCACGCCGGAAGGCTACGGGCGCAGCGCGTCGATCACGGCGTGCCGGACACCACCAGCACCTGGCCGGTCACCCAGGACGAGGCCTCGGCGGCGAGGAACACCGCAGCGGCGGCGAAGTCCTCGTCCCGACCGATGCGGCCGAGCGGCTGGCGCGACGCCAACTTCTCGTACTTGTTATCGTCGAAGCCGGACGATTCGTCGTAGTCCTCGGTGCGAGTGTGACCGGGGGCGATGGCGTTCACCCGGATCCGGCGCGGCGCGCATTCGAGCGCCAGCGTCTGGGTCAGGTGGTTTACCGCCGCCTTCGCAGCGCAGTACACGCCGTGGCCGGGAGAGCCCTTGGTCAGCCCGCCCGTCGAGGACAGGTTGATGATCGTCCCGCCGTCGACGAGCACGGTCTGTGCGACCACGCTGGCGAGCCAGACCGCGGTGAGGTTGCGGTCGACGATGACGTGCCAGGACTCCTCGGTGACCTTGGGCAGCACGGCCATCGGCTCGCCCTGCAGGCCTCCGGCGTTGTTCACCCAAGTGGTCACCGGGCCGAGTTCGGCTCCGGCGCGCGCCGCCAGGCGCTCGAGATCGGCCCGGACCGTGACGTCGGTGGGCACGGCGATCGCCCGCCGCCCGAGCGCCTCGATCTCGGCGGCCACCCGCTGGAGCGGATCGGGGCGCCGGCCGGCGATCGCCACGTCGCAGCCGGCCGAGGCCAACCCGAGCGCGATGGCTCGCCCGATACCGGTGCCGCCCCCGGTCACGACCGCGACGCCGCCCTCCATGCGGAACAGCGTCAGCACGTCGAAGGACTCCGAGATGGCCATCATCCCTCCAGTAGGGCTTTGGAACGGGCCCACAGGCGCTGCATCCCGGCGACCCACCGGTCGGTGTCGCCGGCCTTGCGGCTCATGTGGGTCTGCATGTCGGGGTGGGTGAGTACCAGGAAGCGGTCCTCGCGCACCTGCGCGACGATTCGCGCTGCGGCCTCGGCGGCCGGCAACACGTCGCCACCTCCGATCACGGCGGCGGCCTTGTCGGCGTCGCCGCCGGTGCCGGCGCGCAGCATCGGGGTGTCCACCGCGCCCGGGCAGATGCACGACACCCGGATGCCCTGGCCGCCGTAGGTGATCGACAGCCATTCGGCGTACCCCACCGCTGCGTGCTTGGTGGCGGCGTAGACACCGTCGCCGAGGCTCGTGAGGATCCCGGCCATCGACGCCGTCGTGATCAAGTGGCCCTCGCCCCGGGCGAGCCATCCGGGCAACAGTGCGCGTGTGGCGTACACGTGGGCCATCACGTTCACCTGCCACTGCCGTTCCCACTCGGCGTTCGGGGCCTCCGGCCCGCCTCCGCCGGAGATGCCGGCGTTCGCGAACCACAGCGCGATCGGCCCGACGCCAGCCTCGATCTCCTCGACCAGCGCCACGGTGGCGGCCTCGTCGGCCACGTCGAGCACCCGCGGGAGCACCGTGCCGGCGGCCGCCGAGCGCGACGCACGGGCCTCGACGCCGGGCGAGGCGAGGTCGGCCGCAACCACCGCGCCGGCGCCGGCCGCCAGCAGCGCCTCGGTCAACGCGCCGCCGATGCCGCCGGCTGCGCCGGTGACCACACAGACCCGCCCTCGGGGGTCCATCACACGCTCCGGGGGCCGTCGGCGCGGCCGGGGGTGAAGCGGACCGGCACCGATTCGAGGCCGAGCACGAAGTTGCCGCGCCGCATCGGCAGCGGGTCGTCCGTGGTGAGCTCGAGGTCGGGGAACCGCCGCAGCAACTCCTCGAACAGGATCCGCAGCTCCAGCCGGGCGAGCGGGGCGCCGAGGCAATGGTGGCGGCCGTAGGCGCCGAAGGCCACGTGGTCGTTCGGGGTGCGGGTGACGTCGAAGCGGTACGGGTCGGCGAACACCCGCTCGTCACGGTTGGCCGACGGGTACAGCAGCAGGATCCGGTCGCCCTCGTGGATGGTGAGACCGTCGACGACGACGTCGGTCGTGGCGGTGCGGTTCATGTTGCGCACCGGGGTCGTCCAGCGCAGCATCTCCTCGACCGCGCTGGGCACGAGCGACGGGTCACGGCGGACCTTGGCCAGCTCCTCGGGGTGGGCCAGCAGGGCGGCGAGCCCGCCGGAGATCACGTGGCGGGTGGTCTCGTCGCCGCCGACGAGCACGAGCATCGTCTCGAAGATCAGATCGACGTCGCTCAACGGGCCCGTTTCGTCGTCGGCGTTGACGACCAGGCTCACCAGATCCTCGCCGGGCACGCCGCGGCGCTCGGACACCTTGCCCATGATGTACGCGATCCACTCCCGTACCGCCTGTTCCACCTGGGGCCGGATCTCCTCGCCGCCGGTGGCGAACAGGTCCGACCAGTGCAGCAACGTGTGGTGGTCGGCTTCGGGGAGGCCCATCAGCTCGCCGATCATGTACATCGGCAGCGGGGTGGCGAGGTCGGTGACGACGTCGCACTCGCCCCGCTCGATCACGCCGTCGATCAACTCGCCGACCTTGCGCCGCAGATAGGGCTCGTGATCCTGGACGCGGCGCAGCGTGAAGCCGTGGCTGATGATCCGCCGGCGCCGGGTGTGCTCGGGCGGATCGAAATTGATCATCGACGGCACGGAGCTCTCGGGTCGGGAGCCCTTGCCCGAGCAGAACGTGTGCCAGTCACGGGAGAAGCGGGTGACCAGACCGTGCGATGCCGCGCCCCACAGGCCGGTCTCGTCGTCCCAGTACAACGGGGCGTTGGCCCGCATCCACGCCGTGCGCTCCTCGAAGTCGGCGTAGAAGTCGGGGTCGAGAAGACGGATGCCGTCCCGGGTGGGATGGCCCGCCGGTCCCCGCCCCCCACGGTCGAGCGCCACCCGGTAGTCGGGCACCCCGTCGGCCGTCGCGGCCGGCTGCTCGGTGTCGGTCATGGCGGCACGCTACCCGCCGTGCCGTCGCCCGGGCCCGGCCCCGGCGGCGGCCACTAGGGTCCCCAGCGGGGGAGGCAGAGCCGTCACGTCGAGGAGGGGCACCATGACCGTTGCTGTTGCCGCACAGAAGCCGATCCACCAGACGCATCGCGTCGAGATCGACGGGGCCGTCGACGCCGACGGCCACATCCTGGAGCCGCCGGACCTGTGGGAGTCGTACATCGACCCGCAGTTCCGCGACCGGGCGCTGCGGTTCCGGATCGACGAGCACGGTCTCGAGGAGCTCGAGATCGCCGGCAAGCGTTCGCAGATGAGCAAGGGTGGGTTCCCGGCCACGCTCGGGGCCATGGGTGCCCCCGACCTCGCGGACATCCAGCTCAATCCGCAGCGCACGTACCTGAAGGAGTCGCCGTACGGCGCGATGGACCCGCGCGAGCGCATCGAACTGCTCGACGCCGAGCACATCGACACTGCCATCCTCTACACGACGGTGGGTCTGCTGTGGGAGGCCGAGGTGACCGACCCGGCGCTCGCGCAGGCCTACACCAAGGCGTACAACCGTTGGATCTGTGAGTTCTGCGCCGACGAGCCGCGTCTGGTGCCGACGGCGCACCTGTCGCTGTCGGATCCGATGGCGGCCGCCAAGGAGCTCGAGCGGGCCGTCGGCGAGGGGGCCAAGGGCTGCTACGTCTGCCCGTTCACACACGACGGCAAGCCGGTCGGCCACCCCGACCACGACGTCGTGTTCGCCGCCGCCCAGGATCTCGACGTGCCGTTCGCGCTGCACCCGACGTTCGAGCCGCAGTGGACCAAGGGCAACCGGATGGGCTCGTGGGAGAACGTGAAGAAGCTCCGGCTGCTCGCGTCCGTGACGGCCTCGGACGGGATCCGTCACCAGTTCACGACGCTGTTCGACTACGCCGTGTTCGACAAGTTCCCGAACCTGCGGGTGCTGGTGCTCGAATCGGGTGGCGGTTGGATCGGCTACTGGCTCGACCGCATCGACGCCGTCTACGGCCACACCTTCGTCGGTCAGCGCCACCCGCTCAAGCACAAGCCGTCGGACTACTTCCGCAATCAGATCTGGATCAGCTGTGATCCCGACGAGCGCACGATCCCGTCGCTGGCCGAGCGGTTCGGTGTCGAGCGGTTCCTGTGGGCGTCGGACTTCCCGCACGCCGACCACACGCCCGAGTACGTCGAGGATCTCAACGAGCTGATCTCGATGTTCCCTGCGGCCGACCAGGCGAAGTTCGCCGGGGGCAACGCCCGCAAGCTGTTCAAGCTCTAGGCCGCCCGAGCCGCTCGGCGACGGCGGCGATGTGGTCGAGGTGGGCCTCGACGGAGTCGAGGCCCAGGTTCATCGAGCAGACCGTGGCGTGCGTGCCGCCGGCCGCCGCCCACTGCTCGATGGACTCCACCGTCGCGTCGAC
This sequence comes from Acidimicrobiales bacterium, assembly GCA_040382215.1. Taxonomy (GTDB): domain Bacteria; phylum Actinomycetota; class Acidimicrobiia; order Acidimicrobiales; family Ilumatobacteraceae; genus JBEIFW01. Next base: position 21,462 of record JBEIFW010000002.1, on the reverse strand, counting down.
CGTCTTGGCTCGCAACGTGATCAGCTCCAGCCCGTAGCCCTCGGCGCTGCGGCCGGCGGCGTCGAGATGCTGGCGCACCCGGTCCCGGCCCTCGATCGCATGCTCGACCGAGCCGGCGAAGATGAAGCCGTCGCCGAGCCGGCCGCCCCGGCGGAACGCTGCCTCGCCGAACCCGCCCACCCAGATCGGGATGGCCCGGCGGGGCCGGGGCAGGACGTTGCCACGGTCGATGCGATCGAAACGACCCTCGAAGCTGACGAGCGGCTCGCTCCACAGCCGCCGCAGGTACGGGATCTGCTCGTCGGCCCGCGGCCCGCGGGTGGCGAAATCCTCGCCGAGCGCGTCGTACTCGACGTAGTTCCAGCCAACGCCGACACCGAGGCGGAACCGTTCGCCCGACAGCAGGTCGAGGTCCGCGCTCTGCTTTGCGACCAGCACGGTCTGGCGCTGCGGGAGGATCAGCACCCCGGTCACCAACTCGATCCGCTCGGTGCGTCCGGCCACGTACCCGAACAGCACGAACGGGTCGTGGAACGGGTGGCGCTCGGTGTAGGGGCCCCAGAGCTTTGGCTCGCGGTCGTGCGTGGCGCCGACGACGTGGTCGTAGGCCATGAGATGGTCGTAGCCGAGTGCTTCGGTGGCGGCGGCGATGCGTCGCACCGCCTCCGGATCACCGCCGAGTTCGGTCTGGGGGTAGACGACGCCGACCCGGATCATGCCTGCGCCCAGAACTCGGTGAGGAGGCGGGCCCGGGCGTCGAGGTCGTCGAACATCCACCAGTGCCCGGCGCCTTCGAGCCGTACGGCGCGCGCCCCGGCCAGCGCGGCCATCTCCTCGGCCCGTTCGGGCCCTCCGGTGTACGGGTCCGCCGTCGGGATGAGCGCCAGGCCGGGCCGGTGACGTGCCGCGGCCAACCGGGTGCCGACGTTGGCCAGCAGCGGCTGCGCCGCCGAGCGGTACAGCGCCAGGATGCAGCGACCCATCTCGGCGTCGAGCGCCCGGGCGAAGCTGCCGGCGATGTCGGCGGGCACCCCGAGGCCTTCGAACAGGGCGGCCTTGTCGGCCTCGGGCAGCCCGGCCATGCCGGCGACGGCCTCCTCGCCGACCCCGGGCGTCTGCCACGCCTGCGCGGCGTCGTGCCAGACGTAGCTCGGGTGGAAGCAGCCGAGCAGGTCGCACGTCCATGAGCGCAGCAGGTCGGGTCGTTCGATGGCGACGCCCATCACGAGCCCGCCGCCCCAGTCGTGGCCGACGAGGTCGACCGGTTCGCCGAGCGCAGCGATCTCGCCGATCAGCCACCGGGTGTACTCGGCGCGCGTCGCCCCCCAGCCCCCGGGGGTGGGGGCGCCGAAGCCGGGCAACCGAGGGGTCACGACGTCGGTGCGACCGAGGGCGGCCCGCAACGGGCCCCACAACTCGGCGGTCTCGGGGTTGCCGTGGACGAGGACGACGGGCATGCGGGCGAGCGTAGGCGCGCCCACCGGCGCGCCCGGTCGGCGCCGCGTCAGCCGATGCGGAGCGGTTTGGGGATGGCGGCGCTGAGCACCTCGGGCTCGCCGTCGGTGATGTGCACGTCGTCCTCGATGCGGATGCCGCCAAATCCTCGGAGCTCGTCGACGGCGGCCCAGACCACGGTGTCGGCGTGGCGGGCCCGCACGGCCGGGTCGCCGAGGAGCGCCTCGATGAAGTAGACGCCCGGCTCGACGCTGGTGATCATCCCGGCCTCGAGCGGACGGTCCGTGCGCAGGTAGCGCAACTGCGGGTGCGTCGAGCGCTCCCTGCCGGGCGGGTAGCCGCCGGCGTCGTGCACGGTCAGGCCGATCAGGTGGCCGAGGCCGTGCGGGAAGAACAGCGCCACGGCACCCGAGGAGACGAGCTCGTCGGGCTCGCCGCGCAACACGCCGAGCTCGACGAGGCCGGTGCCGATGGTGCGGGCCGCCGCAAGGTGCACCTCGCGCCACTCGGTGCCGGGCCGGCAACGGTCGATCGACAGCTCGTGGGTGCGCAGGACCAACTGCCACAGGAACGACTGCACGTCGGTCGGCTCGGCGCCGACCACCATCGTGCGGGTGACGTCGCTCGCGTAGCCCTCGCACGACGCGCCGGCGTCGACGAGCAGCAGGTCGCCGGGTTCGATGCGGCGAGCGGTCGGCACGAAGTGGAGCACGGCGCCGTTGGGGCCGCTCGCGACGATCGAGTCGTAGGCGGTGCGCGGCGCACCGGCCCGGAAGAAGCCGGCCTCGAGGCCGATCTGCACCTCGCGCTCGGTCATCCCGGCCCGGGTCTCGGCGAACAGCCAGGCGTAGCCGACCTCGCTCATGCGGGCCGCCCGGCGCAGCGCGTCGAGTTCGGCGTCGTCTTTGTGGAGGCGGGTTTCGGCGATGGCGACGGAGAGTCCGGATTCGCCGCCCGCGCCGGCCGTGCGCACCCTGCGGCCAGCCCGGGTGCCGAGCCAGGCGTCGAGCTCGGCCAACGGTCGACCGACGGGCTCGGGCTCGGCCTCCCAGACGAGCTGGTCGGCGGTCAATCGGGGCGCGAACAGTTCCCACGTGCGGTCCGCCGCGTCGAAGGCGAGCACGGCACCGGGCACCTCGGTACCGGCGAGGTATTGGTGCTCGGGATGGGCGCGGAAGGGGTGGTACTGGTCGCTGCCCTCGATCGGCACGGGGGTGCCGGCGCGCACGAGCACGATGTCATCGGCGAGGCTCCAGCGCGCCGCCACCCGGTCCCGGCGGCGCTCCACGGCGGTGCTGGTCATAGCCCGGAACCCTACGGGGCGCCGGGCGGACGGCGCCGGTCAGCGCGCCGCGACGGAACGCAGCGCCGGGAGCCAGTGCTCGAGCGGTGGGACCGCTGCGCCAGGGATCTTGGCGCCGTCGTCGGCCTGTCGCAGCGCTACGGCCGCCGCCCAGTAGGGGCGGGCTTCGGCGTCGGCGACCTCGGCGGGGCTCAGGTCGCCGCCCTGCGCCGCAAGCGTCGTGATGCTGCCGGGTGAGAGGGTGGCCCGGTAGGCGGGATCGACCGTCACGAGGTACCGCTTGGCCTCGACGTGGGCCTCGACCAGGTCCGCCACCCGATCGCCGAGCAGACCTCGCACGGCCGCCGCCCCGAGGCGGTGGTGGTCGGGTTGACCCGGTCCGTCCCAGGGGTGCGCAAGGTCGTGGACGAGGCCGGCGACCTGCAGTTCGACGTCGTCGGGTGCTGCCTCGGCGAGTAGCGCCGCGCACTGCAGCCCGTGGTCGAGTTCGCTGAAGGCGAGCGCCTCGTCGGATCCGAGGCCGCCCAGGCGGCGAAGGTGGTCGATCAGCTCGTCGAGGTCGGTGAAGGTGCGCACCGCCCCACGGTAGGAAGCCGAGGTGAACGGCAGGCGACGGCCGGCTGTCAGAGGTCCTGCGCGTGTGTCGCGCGACGAGGAACGAATCGAGTTGTCCAGGCGAGCGCAGTGCCGAACGGGTCGCGACGCCGACTCGGCCGGCCGGGCGATCGAGGTCGCCGGCCTGGTTCTGGGCGAATGCGCCGCAGGTCTGGGTGAGGCCACCGCCGGCCATGCCGGCGGTGGCGAGCAGGGCCGCGATGGAGATGGCCTCCGTGAGGCGACCGATCGATCAGCGAGCTGGTGCCGGTGTCCACGGCCCGATGCGCAGGCCGGGGCAGTCGTCGCGCAGCACGTTGCGCAGCCGCCCGGCCTCCGAGGTGTCGACGGCCAAGTTCCAGCGGGCCTTCACGGCGATCCAGTCGCCGAGGTAGCGGCACCAATCACTGCGCTGAGGCGGCAGCCAGTTCGTCGGGTCCTTGTCACCCTTGGCCCGGTTGGAGGTCGCGGTGACCGCGAGCAGGGAGCGCCGGTCCGTCAGGTCATTGGCATAGGCGGCGCGCCGCGCCGCCGGCCACGCCCATGCGCCAGAGTCCCAGGCTTCTTTCAGGGCAACGACGTGGTCGATGTCGATCTCGGACGGGTCGGTCTCGGTGCGCCCGTCGTAGACGCTCAACCAGTCGCCGCTGACGACCCGGCAGCCGAACGGGTCGACTTGCGCCGGGGACCGGCTGTCCCGGATCAGGACGGCCTCGCGCACATTGCAGGCCCCCCGCCCGCTCGCCAGCCAGTGGGGGAACAGCGCACGTTCGTAGCCGTCGGGTCGCTCCGGCGCAACCGTGAGCCCGGCGAGCACCTCGGCGGCGTCGACGTCCGCGGGGTCTGCCGCCGTCGGAGCCGCCGTCGGAGCCGCCGTCGGAGCTGCTGTCGGCGCCGGCGGGGCGGTCGCCGTGGTCGTGGTGCTGGTCGTCGGGGTCGGGGGTGCGGTCGTCGGCGGCGTCGGTCCGGGAGGGGGCGTGGTCGTCGGCCGCGTCACGGTGACGGCCGCCTGCACCACCGCCGTCGTGGCCGCCGGCGCCACGGAGGCGACCGACGGGGCGCTCCCGCCGTCACCGCAGCCGGCAGCGCCTGCCGCGGCCCCGACCGTCAGCATCGCGACCGCGGCGCAGCGCCAGAACCTCATTGCGGCGCAGGGTACTGCGGGGCGTACGCCGCCGGGCACGATCGGTTCAGCGGCGCGCCGGGCGGTATTGCACGAGCACGACCCCGGCAATGGTGACCACTCCGCCGAGGATCGTCAGCCACGACAGCCGCTCGTGGAGCAGCACGGCGCCGAAGACCACGCCGAGCACCGTCGACAGGTAGGCGACCGCACTGGCCTGCAGGCCGGTCGCCCGTCGGGTGAGCTCCGAGAACAGGACGAACGACAGTGCGAGCCCGAGCAGCGAGAGGTAGGCGAACGACAGCCAGAACGTCCAGGGGAACGACAGCGAGGAACGGTCGTCGGGCGCGGCGGCGAACGACAGCAGGACCGCCGAGATCACGAGTTGCATGGCGACGACCATCGTGCGATCCAGGCGCGGCAGCGGATACCGCTTGTACATCATCCCGCCGATGGTGGCCGTCAACGCGGCGAGCAGTCCGAAGACGATCCCGAGGGGGCGGACGTCGCCCTCGATCGCCCGCCAGGCGACCAGGACCGTGCCGGCCATGCCGACGGCGAGACCGGCGATCGAGCGTGCCGACGTCGCCTCCCGCAGCAGTACGGGCGCAAGGACAGCGACGAACAGCGGCATCGTGTTCGACATGATCGCCACCAGCCCGGCGGGTGCGTTCCGGGCGGCGAGGAACAGGAATGCCGTCGACATCGCGGTCATCGGCACGGCGATGGCCGCGATGCCGAGCCACTCGGCGCGGCCGCGTGGCCAGTCGGCGCCGCGACGCCGCGAGATCATCGTCAGCACGGCTGCGCCGACCACCGCACGAGCGGCGGCGACGGTGAGCGGGGGCACGGTTCGCCCGGCGACGCGCATGGCCACGGTGTTCATGGCCCAGAACGAGGCCACGGTGCAGAACAGCACGACCATCGGTACGGCGGTCAGCCCACCGCGCCGTTCGGTGACCGCAACCATGACGGCACCGTACCGCTCGGGGCTGCTACACCCGACCGGGTGGACGACACCGAACCCGTAGCGGCCGAGGACGTCAAGCAGGTCATCGTGATCCGGCGCGACCTCGGCATGCGTCGAGGCAAGGAGATCGCCCAGGGCGCGCATGCGTCGTCGGCGTGGTTGGTGTCGGCCGTGGCCGACGCACTCGACCCGGCCTCCGGGCGGGCGACGGTGGTGCTCGACCCGGTCGCCGCCGCCTGGGTGACGACGTCGTGGCGCAAGGTGGCACTGCAGGTCCGCAGCGAAGCGGAGCTGCTCGCCCTCCACGACGAGGCGCAGTCCCGCGGCCTGCGCAGCCATCTGATCCGGGACTCGGGGCGCACCGAGTTCGGCGGTGTGCCCACCTACACCGCGCTCGCCATCGGTCCGGACCGCACGACGCGCATCGACGAGGTGACCGGACAGCTCGCGCTCTACTAGACGCAGCGGCGTCCGGCCGGCCTGGCACGATGCCGGGCATGGACCTGGGGATCTGCGTACGTGACCGCCCGGCCGCCGAGGTCGCCCGCCTCGGTCGCTTCGCCGAGTCGGAGGGGTTCGGAGAGGTCTGGGTACCGGATCTACGCGGTGGGGGCCCCGGCGGGCGTGATGCATTCATCAGCCTGGGGGCGTTGTTCGAGGCGACGACGACGGTGCGCGCCGGTGTCGGCGTCGCAGCGGTGATCTTCCACGACGAAGCCGGACTGGCACGGGCGGCCGGCACGTTGAGCGAGCAATCGGCCGGGCGCTTTTCGTTGGGTATCGGCGTGTCCCATCGCGAGGCGGCGGGCACGCTGGCGCAGTACCCCGGCTCGCCGCTCGCCGAGATCCGCCGCTGGCTCACCGCACTCGAGCAACGATCGCAGGGCGGCGGCCTTGCGTTCGGCGGCGGCTTCCCGGTGCTCGTCGGTGCCCTCGGTCCGAAGATGGTCGCCCTCGGGGCCGCTGCGTCGGATGGTCTGGTCCTCAATTGGCTCACCCCCGAGCACGCAGCGACCACGGTTGCGCAGGCCCGCGCCACCGCCGGGCCAGGGCGTTCGCTGCGCACGGTGCTGTACGTGCGGATCTCGCCGCCGGCGTCGGCCCACGCGGACGCCGTGGCCTACGACTCGCTCGCCAACTACCACCACCACTTCGTCACCCAGGGCCTCACCACGCCCGAGGCGATCGTGACCGGCACCTGCCTGCCGGCCCATGACCCGACCGCGGCGCGCGACCGCCTCGCCGCCTATGCCGAGGCCGGGATCGACGTGCTCTGCCTGTATCCGCACGGGTTCGAGGAGGCGGATCGGGCGCACGTGCTCGCCTCGATCCGGTAGGTTGGTTGCATCAAGCAACCATCGGAGCGTGGGATGGCGGACCGAACAGGCCTGGGTTCGATGGTGCCGGGGTTCACCGCCGCCCGGCTGCGTCTGGTGCTCGGCGCGCTGATGCTCTCGGTGTTCCTGTCGTCGATGGAGTCGACGATCGTGTCGACGGCGCTGCCCACCATCGCCGGCGAGTTCAATGCGTTCGAGAGCTTCGCCTGGGTCGGCACGGCGTACATCGTGGCCTCGACGGTCTCGACGCCGCTGCTGGGCAAGCTGTCGGACCTGTTCGGCCGCCGGGTCGTGTTCCAATCCACGATGGCGGTGTTCTTCGTCGGGTCGCTGCTGTGCGGTCTGGCCCGATCGATGGACCAGCTGATCGCCTTCCGGGCCGTGCAGGGTGTCGGCGGCGGCGCGATCCAGGCCCTCGCCTTCGCCGTCGTCGGCGACATCCTTCCGCCGCGCGAGCGCGGCCGATACATCGGGCTCTTCACGATGTCGTTCGCCGTGGCCGCCGTGGCCGGCCCGTTGCTCGGTGGGTTCATCATCCAGCACTGGAGCTGGGAATGGATCTTCCTATGCAACCTGCCCCTGGTCGCGCTCGCCGGTGCGATCACCCATTCGGCGCTCCGGCTCCCGTTCACCCGCCGGCAGGCCCGCATCGACTGGCTGGGCGCCGGCCTGCTCGCCGGCGGCGTCGGCATCGGTCTGATCGCGCTCGAGCGCGGCCCGGGCGGATGGACCGAACCGCTCGTGCTCGGTGGGTTCCTCGCGAGCGTGGTGCTGATCGTCGGCTTCGTGCTGCAGGAACGGCGGGCGTCGGAGCCCATGCTGCCCCTGCGGCTGTTCCGCAATCGGGTCGTGCTGGCATGCTGCGCGCTCGGCGTGGTGGTCAGTTCGTTCTCCTACGGAGCGTCGAACTTCCTGCCCTTGTACTTCCAGGACGTGCTGTTCGTGTCCCCGACCGAGTCGGGGCTGCGGATGCTGCCGATCATGGGCGGCGTGGTGATCATGTCGACGGTCAGCGGGCGTCTCATCGCCCGGACCGGCCGGTATCGGATCTACCCGATCCTCGGCACCCTGGTCATGGGGCTCGGCGTGCTCGCGCTCACCCAGATCAGCGGCGACAGTTCCTACGTCTCTCTCGCCGTGCCGATGTTCCTGCTCGGCCTCGGCTCGGGGATGGTCTACCCGGTCACCTCGATCGCCACTCAGAACGCGTGCGAACTGCGGGACATGGGCGTGGCGACCGCCTCGCTGATGTTCTTCCGGTCGCTCGGGGGCTCGTTAGGGCTAGCCGTGTTCGGCACGATCCTGAACTCGACCATCCGGGCCGAACTGCCCGCCCGCACCGGGCTGTCTGCGGACGAGGCGGTGTCGCTGATCGGGGCTCCCGAAGACATCGCCGCGCTCCCCCCTGAGGTGCGCTCGTCCGTGGTCGACGTGCTCGCTCAAGGGATCAGCACGATCTACTGGGTATGCGCCGGGGTGATGGTCATCGGGGTCGTGTGGGCGTTCCTGCTCCCCGAGCTGCCGTTGCGGGGCAAGGCGGGGATCACGGACAAGCTCTCGGAACCGGCGGCGAGCGCCGCCCACTGACGAAGGGACGAAACATGACGGAACTCGTGGGCGACGAAACGACCGGCGCCGTGCCCGACGATGTCGTGGTAGAGATCGACGACCCGGTGTGCGTGATCCGGCTCAACCGGCCGGCCACCCTCAACGCGCTGACCTACCCGATGCTGGCGACGATCCGGCGCGCCGTCGATGCTGCCGCTGCTGACCCGCGCGTCGTCGGCATCGTCGTTACCGGGACCGGGCGCGGCTTCTGCTCGGGTCTCGATGCGTCGGTGCTGCAGAGCACGGTGGGCGCCGGTTCCGGGTCGATGGGCACGGCGCCGGTCGCCGGGCGGGACGAGGTACCCGGTCTGTTCACCTACCTGCTTGCCGTGCCCAAGCCGGTGATCGCCGCGGTCAACGGGGTCGCAGCGGGTGGAGGGTTGGTGCTCGCCTCGATGTGCGACCTGCGCTTTGCGGGCCCGGATGCGGCGTTCACCACCATCTTCTCCAAACGCGGGCTCGCCGCCGAGCACGGCACGACGTGGATCCTCCCTCGTCTCGTCGGTGTCGGGCGGGCGCTGGACCTGCTGTGGACGTCCCGGCGGATCGACGCATTCGAGGCCCTGCGCATCGGCCTGGTCGAGGAACTCGCCGAGGGCGATCCGGTCGCGGCCGCCAGCGCCTACGTGCGTACGCTCGCCGAAACGGTCTCCCCGGCCTCGATGGCCGACGCGAAGCGGCTGGTGTACGCCCACCTCGGCACCGACTACCCCGAGGCGCTGTTCGAGATCGACGCGGTCACGCGTGCGGCGATCGATCGACCCGACGCCCGGGAGGGCGCTGCAGCGCTCCTCGAGCGGCGCCCTGCGCGGTTCCCCCGCCTGGGCTGAACCCCTCCTCCGCCCGGCGCGGTCACCCGTTCGGGCGCACCAGGATCTTCACGTGCTCGTCCGGCCGGGCGAGTGTGTCGAACGCCTCGGCCACTGCGTCGAGGCCGACCTGCCCGGTGACCAGCGAAGCGGCATCGATGCGTCCGTCGGCGATCGCATGCATGCTCTCGGCGAACTCCGTCGGGGTCCAGCCGAGCACGAACGAGATGGTGAGCTCCTTGTTGATGCCGATCGCGGGCCAGAACCGGTCCGTCTGCATGCACAGGCCGGCGACCAGCACCTCCGAGCCGCGGGGCGCAGCCTGCATGGCGAGGTCGATCGTCCCCGGTACCCCGACGGCGTCGACGATCACCGTCGAACCCCGGCCGCCGGCCGTGCGCCATGCGGCGATCGGTTCGTCGGCGGCGGGATCGACGACGACATGGGCGCCGACGGCCTGTGCGAACGAACGCCGGGTGGGGGAGAAGTCGGCCCCAACGACGAGTGGCAGCCCGGCGGCGACGAGGTTGGCGATGATCGCCAGCCCGACCGGGCCACATCCCAGCACGACGGCGGAGCCGAGCGGGACGGCCCGGCTGCGCCGCACGGCGTGCAGGCCCACGGCGAGGGGTTCGGTGAGGGCGAACAGCTCCGGCGCGACGCCTCCCGGCACCGGCACGCAGCCCGGCGCGTCGACGACGAAGCGCTGGGCGTATCCCCCGGGCCAGTCGTTGGCGTAGCCCAGCGAGCGGACGGCGCCGCCGGGGAGGCGGACGACCGGGTGGGGGGCGACCACGGTGCCCGGGCGCAGGCCTTCCACCCCCGGGCCGAGTTCGAGCACCCGGGCCACGATCTCGTGACCCATCACCAGGTCGGCGTCGGCGTCGTAGTCGAACAACGCCATCCCGCACGCCCGTGACGAGGCGACCAGGTCGGCACCGTGGCGCACCGCGTGCAGATCGCTGCCGCAGATCCCGCACGCGATGGTCTCGAGCAGTACCTGGCCGGGCCCGGGGGTCGGCTCGGTGACGTCGTCGACGACGATGCGGCCGCCCCGCAGGACAGCGGCCCGCATCAGCGTTCCAGCTTGCGCGTGCCCTGCACGGCGAGGCGCTGCGGGTCCATCACGAATCGTACGGGCGGCAGGGTGACGTCGGCCCGGAAGGCGAACGACGTCATCGCCATCGTCGGGCGGATCCGGCCGCCCATCCCGAGCGCCTGCGGGTCCGGCAGTTCGAGGATCGGCCGTCCCCGGTCGGCGGAGTGGATGACGTACTCCGGGTTCACCTGGGCGATCACGCCCTCGTCGCCGAGACGCAGCAGGTGGAGGTTGTCGAACGCGAGCAGATCGGCTCCGGCGATCGGCTCGGGGTCGCCGACGCCGAAGCGCAGCATCTCGGCCCCGCCGATCGCAGCGCGGCACTCGTAACGGTCGTGGCGAGCGGTGATCGCCACCTCGCCCACGGCGACGGGGAACCCCCAGCCCACCCGCAGCGCCTCGGCGGCGGCCTCGCTGTCGCACACCGCCGCCAGGCAGAAGCCCCGCGGTCGGATCCCGGCTCGCACGACGAGGCGCATCTGGGCCAACGAGAACGGCCCGACCGGGCTGTCGGCCACCTTCAGCGCGAACGGCGAGATGTAGGGCGGGATCGACGGGTGCAGCGCCGGCGGGGTGAGCCCGAGCGTCGGGTCGGCGCGCACCTCCCAGTTCACCTGGACGGCGAGGACGCCTTCGAGTTCCCAGGTGTCGTCGCCGAGCGTGTCGACGTGTGGGGCGCCGACGAGCGCAGCGCTCGGGTCAAGGGTTCCGACGACAGGCATCTCAGGCCGCCTTCGCCTTGGGGGTGAAGTGGGGCATCACCTCGGCGGCGAACAGCCGCAGGCTGTCGAGCACCTGCTGTTGGGGAATGGCTTCGGCGGTGTTCAGGATGAAGTTCACCCGGTCGACGCCGCAGGCCTCCCACTTCTTCAGCTCACGGGTGATCTGCTCCGGATTCCCGATGGCGATGCCCTCGGGTGGCTGACCCGCCTCGCCGGGCGACTGGGCCTGGCGACGGGTGTTGGCCAGAAGGCCGGGCGACGGATACCCCTTGGTGGGGAAGGCCTCCTTGGCCATGTCGAGCTGGCCGGCGAGGTACTGGAACGTGCCGATCATCCGGCCCCCGGTGGCGATGCCGTTGGCGGAATCGTCGTGGCAGAACAGGAAGTTGGCTGCGCACAACTGGTCGTTGACGAACGCACCGGCCGGGGTGCAGTGCTGGATGCGGCGCCGGTACTCCTGCACCCGGCGCTCCTGCTCCTTGAACGTGGTGAAGTTGACCCCGAGCGCCCCCATGCCGCGGTCGGCGGCGTCGAACTCGGTGCCCGGGGTGGACACGGCCACCCACATCGGCGGGTGCGGATCCTGGTACGGCTTGGGCAGCACCGAGCGCTCGGGCATCGAGAAGAACTCACCCTCGAACGAGAAGCGCTCGTTCATCCACATTTGCGGAATGGCGTGGACGAACTCGTCCCACGACTTCTTGGTCGTGTCCGGATTCGCGCGGAAGCCACCGAGCTCGGTCCACGTGGCCGACCGGCCGGTACCGAACTCGAGGCGCCCGCCCGACAGCAGGTCGAGCACGGCGGCCCGCTCGGCGATACGGATCGGGTGGTTGAACTCCGGCACGCACACGACGATCCCGTGGCCGACCCGGATGTTGGTGGTCTGCATGGCGCACGCCGTGAGGAACAGCTCCGGCGCCGAGCAGTGCGAGTACTCCTCCAGGAAGTGGTGCTCGACGGCCCATACGGTGTCGAAGCCGAGCTGGTCGGCCAGGCGCACCTGTTCGAGCGCATTCATGTAGACCTGACGCTCGTGGTCGCGCGTCAACGGACGCGGCACCGAGAGCTCGTAGAAGATCCCGAACTTCATGGTCCCCTCCTGCGGTTCTTCCCCTGTGGGAAGCGTACTGCGCGCTGCGGTCAGCCGATCCGGCGCCGCAGGGCCTGCAGCCAGTCGTCGGCCTCGCGCCATCGGGTGTCGGCGTGCTCGCGGGCGCTGGCGGCGTGGATGCCGGCTGCCGGGTAGGAGCCCAGGAACTTCACCCCGCCCTGCTTCGCGTGCAGGTCGCGCAGGGCGTCGGCCAGCAGCTCGTCGGCGAGGTGCCCGTCGACGTCGAGCACGAAACAGTAGTCGCCGAGCCCTCCCCGCTTGGTCGGCCGGCTCTCGATCTTGGACAGGTTGATCCGGCGGGCGGCGAACTCCTGCAGGATCGACAACAGGCTGCCCGGCTCGTCGGCCCGCTGGTAGACGACGACGCTCGTCTTGTCGTGTCCGGTGGGCGCCGGGATCCCGTCGCGGGCGACGAGGAGGAACCGGGTCTGGTTCCCCTCCGCGTCGCTGAGGTCGTCGGTCAGCACGGTGAGCCCGTGCAGGGTCGCGCCGAGGGCCGGGCCCACGGCGACGAGGCCGGGCTCGTCGCTCGCAGCCACCAGGCGGGCCGCTTCCACCGTCGAGTTGGCGGCCCGCATCTCGGCGTGGGGCAGCCTGCGGCGGAGGAACCGTTGCACCTGTGCGGTGGCCATCGGCATCGAGATCACGGCGGTGACGGCGTCGAGGGTGGTGCCCGGCCGCCCCATCAGCACGTGCTCGATGTCGAGCACGACCTCCCGCTGGATCAGCAGATCGTGAGTGAACGCGAGGTTGTCGATCGTCAGGTTGACCGTGCCCTCGAGCGCGTTCTCCACCGGGACGAACCCGGCGTCGAGCTCGCCCGACGCGACGGCGTCGAGCACGTCGGGAATCGACACGTGGGGCACGGTGTCGGTGGCGGCGAGATCGGCCTGGGTCCGCAACGCCTGCTCGGTGAAGGTGCCCGCGGGCCCCAGGAAGCCGATCTTGGGCACGGTCGGTCAGGATAGTGAGGTGGACCAGCTTCGACTCCGGACGATCCTCGACGACGTGGCCGCAGGCCGGGTCGTCGCCGACGACGCCGCCCGGGCCCTGGCCCGGCTGCCGTGGGCCGACCTCGGGTACGCCCGTGTCGACCACCATCGCCATCTGCGTCAAGGACTGCCCGAGGCGGTGTACGGGCCGGGCAAGTCGCCCGAGCACTGTGCCGGGATCGTCGGCGAGTTGCTCGCCCACGGCGACGGCCCGGTGATCCTCAGCCGGGCCGACACCGCCCAGGCCAAGGCCGCCCTCGCCGCCCATCCCGACGGCGTCGTGGTCGGCACCGACCCGGCGACCATCGTGTGGCGGCCGCGTCCGGTCACCCGGACCGAGCGGGTGGTCGTCGCTGCGGCCGGCACCGCCGACCTGCCGGTCGCCGACGAGTGCGCGGCCGTGCTCGGCGCCCACGGGTTCGCGCCGGTCCGCCTCACCGACGTCGGCGTCGCCGGACTGCACCGGTTGCTGCCCCACGTCGACCTGCTCGCTGACGCCGACGCCGTCGTCGCCGTCGCCGGCATGGAGGGCGCGCTCGCCAGCGTGGTCGGCGGTCTGGTGGCGTGCCCGGTGGTGGCGGTGCCGACCTCGGTCGGCTACGGCGCCGGGCTGCAGGGCGTCACCGCCCTGCTCGCCATGCTGTCGAGCTGTGCGTCCGGGGTGACCGTGGTCGGGATCGACAACGGCTTCGGCGCTGCGGTCGCCGTGGCCCGGCTGTTGGGCCGCGGATGACCCGTCTGGCCTGGTTCTCGTGCCCGTCGGGGATCGCCGGTGACATGGCGCTCGGCGCGCTGCTCGACGCCGGTGCCCCGCTGCCCGCCGTCGCCGAGGCGGTCGGACGGCTCGGTCTCGGCGACCGGATCCGCCTCGGCGTCGAGCCCGTGCAGCGCAACGGTCTCGTCGCCACCCGGGCCCTCGTCGAGGTAGAGCACGACGACCACGGCGGCAAGAACAACCGCAACGGCCACGACGGCCAGGACGGCGATGACGGGCACCGGCCGTGGGCGGAGATCGATGCGCGCCTCGCCGCCGCCGGTCTCGCGCCCCGGGTCGAGGCCCGGGCCCGGGCCACGTTTCGGCTCCTTGCCGAGGAGGAGGGCCAGTTGCACGGTGTGGCTCCCGAGACCGTCGAGTTCCACGAGGTCGGCTCGCTCGACGCCATCGCCGACGTCGTCGGCGTGTGCGCAGCGCTGGAGGAGCTCGGGATCGACGAGGTGTGGGCGTCCCCGGTCGCCGTCGGGGCGGGAACGGCCCGCTCGGCCCACGGGGTGCTGCCCGTACCGGCACCGGCGACCGCAGCGCTGCTGGCCCGGGCCGGTGCCCCGAGCTACGGGGTCGACGTCGGGGTCGAGCTTGCGACGCCGACGGGCGCCGCGTTGCTCGCTGCGCTGGCCCGGGGGTTCGGTCCCCAGCCGGCGATGCTCGTCGACGCGATCGGCTACGGCGCCGGCGGACGCGACCTGCCGGGGCGCCCGAACGTGGTGCAGGTGCTCGTCGGCACGGCGAGCGGCGCACGTGCGCAGGTTCTCGGTGGCGGCCCCGGCCAGCGGGCGGTCGAGTTGTGCGCCAACGTCGACGACGCGACCGGCGAGACGCTCGCTCATGCCGTGACCCGGTTGCTGGCCGCCGGCGCATTCGATGCCTGGGTCACCCCGATCGTGATGAAGAAGGGGCGCCCGGGGGCGACGGTCCATGCGCTGGTCGAGCCGAGCCTGGCCGAACCGGTCGCCGCGGTGCTCGTGGCCGAGACCGGGACGCTCGGTCTGCGGGCCGTTGCCGTGGAGCGGTGGCCGCAGCTGCGCACCGAGACGATCGTCGATGTGGCCGGTGTGGCGGTCCGGGTGAAGCTCGGGGCGGGCCGGGCCAAGGTCGAGCACGACGACGCCGTGGTTGCGGCCGCCCGGCTCGAGTTGCCGTTGCGGGAGGTGCTGCGCCGGGCCGAGACGGCAGCGGCGGCGTTCGAGTCGCAGCGGTGAGCGCCCCTCGCAAGCCGTTCGATGCGGTCGTCGTCGGCGCCGGACCCAACGGGCTCACCGCAGCCGCTCGTCTGGCCCGGGCCGGGCGCTCGGTGCTGGTGCTGGAGCGGGCCGACCGCATCGGCGGCGGGGCCCGAACGGCGTCGCTGGGCGATCCCGACGTGGTGCACGACCTGTGCTCGGCCGTGCACCCGTTGGGGGCCGCTTCCCCAGCCTTCACCGACCTCGATCTCGGCGCCCGTGGCCTGCGCTGGTCGCATCCGCCGACTCCGCTCGCGCACCCGGTCGACGGTGATGACGTCGGGGTGCTCGAGCACGACCTCGACACAACCGCGACCGGTCTGGGCGTGGACGCCGAGGCGTGGCGGGCGCTGATCGGACCCTCGGTGCGGCGCTGGGATCGGCTCGTTGAGGGGTTCCTCGGCCCGCTGGTCCCGCTGCCCCGGCGTCCGGCCACCCTCGCCCGGTTTGCCCCGGTCGGACTCCGTTCCGCCGAGGCACTGGCCCGCCGATTTCGGGAGCCCTCGGCCGCAGCGCTCCTGGCCGGGTGCGCTGCTCACTCGTTCCTGCGTCTCGACGCGCCCTTCACCGGTGGGCTGGGGATCGTGCTCGCGGCTGCGGCTCATGCGGTCGGATGGCCCGTCGCGGTCGGTGGCTCTCAAGCGATTGCCGACGCGTTGGCAGCCGAGATCGTCGCTCAGGGTGGCGAGATCCGCTGCGGGATCGACGTGCGGGGCATCGGCGAGCTGCCGCCCCGGCGGGCGACACTGCTCGACGTCACCCCCGAGCAGTACCTCGCGCTGGGGGGCCGGTCGTCGTGGTGGTACCGCCGGTGGCGCCGCGCCCCGGGTACGTGCAAGGTCGACTACGTGCTCGACGGCCCGATGCCGTGGCGCCACGAGCCGTGTCGCCGGGCCGGCACGGTGCACCTCGGGGGCCGGCCTCGGCGGTCGCCGCAGCCGAGGCCGAAGTACTCGCCGGGCGGCACACCGTCGAGCCGTTCGTGCTCGTCGCCCAGCCCGCAGTCGCCGATCCGACGCGTCGCAGCGTTGACGGGCGCGAACCGCTCTGGGCCTACTGCCATGTCCCGAACGGATCGGCCGTGGACGCCTCGACGGCGATCGAGACGCAGTTCGACCGATTCGCCCCCGGCTGGCGGGACCGGGTGCGGCGTCGCTGGGTGCGCACCGCAATGGACACCGAGGCCCACAACCCGTCGATGCCCGGGGGCGACATCGCCGGGGGTTCGCTCGGCGGGATCCAGCTCCTGGCCCGCCCCCGGCCGGGTCTCGACCCCTGGCGAACGCCGGAGCCGGCCACCTGGCTGTGTTCGGCGTCGACGCCACCCGGCGCCGGGGTGCACGGCATGTGCGGCTGGTGGGCGGCCGGCCGCATCCTCGCGGCCGATCGCCACCTGGGGCCTACAAGCCGACCGTAGCGAGGAGCTTGCGGAGCTCCGGAAGGGCCAACTCGCCGCTGGCGCGCGCGGCGACCGTGCTGTCGGCGTTCAACAACACGAAGTACGGGTACGAGGTGAGGCCGAACGCCTTGGCCGATTCCATGGCGGTGGAGTCGGCGAGGACCGGTTTGGTCCAGTTCTCCTTGGCCAGCCACTTCGACGGCGGATAGTTCGGCGCGCTGGCCTGGACGCCGGTCGACACGGCGACGAGGTCGAGACCGGGGGGGATGCTGCCGTCGGCGAGCCACTTCACGACGCGGGGGACCTCGGCCTGGCAATGCGGGCACCAGTGGGCGACGAACAGGATCAATCTCGGGCGTCCGGTCGCCGGGGCCACCGTGACGGCGTTGCCCGAGAAGTCCTTGCCCGACAGCGTCGGGGCGGTCTTGCCGACCGCCGGGTCGGCGCCTTTGTCGGGGAGCGGCGCCAGAGCGGTGCCCGAGAGCGACACCGGTTGGTTCTGCGGTCCGACGGGTCCATCCGAGGACGAGTCGTCGCCGCAGGCGGCGAGGGTGCCGAGGGTGAGCCCGGCGGCGAGCAGGACGGAGGCGAGGCGGGTCATGCAGGATTCTCCCGGTCGGCGGGGCGGACGAGTACGAGCAGCGTGGCGCCGATGGCGACGAAACCGGCGAGGGCCATGAGCGGCAGGGTGACGAATCCGAACCGTTCGAACCAGATCAGGTTGCATGGGTTCGCGATCTCGCACGCTCCACCCTCGGTGAGCACGCCACGCTCGATGAGGTAGTGGTAGATGGACACCGCTGCGCCCGCTGCGGGAAAGGCCACGGCGTAGCGCCAGACGCCGGAGTCCCGTCGCAATGCGGCGATGCCGAGCAGCACGGCGAGCGGGTACATGGCGATGCGCTGGAACCAGCACAGCCGGCACGGGACGTAGTGGGCGACCTCGCTGAAGTAGAGACTGCCGGCCGTGGCTGCGACGGCCACCGCCCAGGCGAGCACCAGTGCGAACGGGCGCAACGCCCGGAGCCGTCGGGGTGCCAGGATCCGTACGACGACGAGCGCCACCGTGCCGCACGCGGCGGCGATGGCGAGCACCGAGGCAATGACTTGGACGGCGGGCGGCTGCATGGGGCGGGGGCGCGGCGGGCTGCCGGCGACCTGCAGTCTCGCCCAGGTGGAGCCCGGTACGGTGGCAGCGTGTTGCCTGCGCTGGTCGATGCGACGTGGCTCGAGCCACGTCTGGGCGCCGTTGACGTCGTCGTGGTCGACGTGCGCTGGTACCTCGACGGGCGGTCCGGTCGAGCCGCGTACGAAGCCGGGCACCTGCCCGGCTCGCTGTTCGTCGACCTCGACGCCGAGCTCTCGGCGAAGGGGGCACCGACCGAGGGCCGTCACCCGCTGCCGTCGCCCGAGGCGTTCGCCGACGTGCTCGGCCGCCACGGCATCGGACCGCAGGACGCCGTCGTGGCCTACGACGACACGGGCGGAGGCAGCGCCGCTCGCCTGGTCTGGATGCTGCGCCGGCTCGGCCAACCAGCAGCGTTGCTCGACGGTGGCCTCCGCAACTGGCGCGGCCCCCTCGAGTTCGGCAGGGGCGCCGAGCGCCCGCCGTGTGCGGTGGCGCCGCGGTCCTGGCCGGCGGCTGCGCTGGCCGGTGTCGAGGAGGTTGCGTCGCTGCCCCCGGGGGTCGTGCTCGTCGATGCACGCGCCCCCGAGCGGTTCCGCGGTGAGACCGAGCCGATCGACCCGCGTCCCGGGCACATCCCCGGGGCCCGCAACCTGCCTTGGGCCGGCGTGCTCGATCCGTCGTCGGGCCGGTTCGGCTCCGTCGAGATGCTTCGGGATCGGTTCGCGGCGATCGGCATCGAGGCCGGGACGCCGACGGTCGCCTCCTGCGGTTCGGGGGTATCGGCGTGTGTGCTGCTGCTCGCCCACGAGCACGCCGGGCTGGGATCGGCCCGCCTGTTCGTCGCATCGTTCTCCGGCTGGTCGAACGACCCACAGCGGCCCGTTGCGGTCGGTGGCGACTCGATCGGTACGGCGGGCTGAACGCCGGTAGCGTCGCGACCCGTGCCCGATCCCGTCGATGCCCCCGTCGACGACCGCATGAGCGAGTCGGACGGAACCGACCTTGCGGGTCCCGCCCCCTCGGTCGGTATCGCTGCGCTCGCAGAGTTGCGGCGCAGCCGCCAGACACGGCGGCGGGCGCAGGTCAACCGGTCCGATGCGCTCTACCAGGCGTACGTCACGGCCTTCATCAGCTCGGTGATCGTGCTCTACCTGTCGACCGTCGTCGGCGACCAGCCGATCTCGGCGTCGGGGTTGGAACGGGTCGTGCGAGACGGGCCCGGAGTCATCGGGCTGTTCCTCGCGGTCGCGCTTGCGATCGGCCTGCGGTCGGGAGCGCGCGGCGGCCCCGTTGCGGTCGAACCGGCCGAGGTGCGCTTCGTGCTGCTCGCCCCAGTGGCTCGTCGCCGGGTTCTGCTCGGCCCGGCGCTCAAGCAGCTCCGCTTCGCCGTGTTCGCCGCAGCCGTCGCCGGCGCGGCGGCGGGTCTCCTGGCCCATCGCCGGCTCGGACAGACTGCGATGGGCTGGATCGCCACCGGCGCCGGGGTGGCGGTGCTCCTTGCGGCAGCGCTGCTCGCAGCAGCGCTCATCGCGAACGGACTCCGCTTACGGCAGTGGCTCGCCACCGTCGTCGCCGGTGCTCTCCTGGCATGGGCCGTCGCCGACCTCGCCAGCGATGTCACGGCTCCGACGTCCGTCGCCGGTCGGCTCGCCTTCGCGCCGATCGAGTTCGAGGCCCTCGACCTGCTCGCCGTCGGTGTGGTCGTTGCGATGCTCGGCATCGGTCTGTTGCTGCTCGGTCGAGGGTCGCTCGAAGCCGCAGAGCGCCGCACGGTGCTGGTCGGCCAGCTGCGGTTCGCTGCCACCCTGCAGGATCTGCGCACCGTGATCCTGCTGCGCCGCCAGTTGGCCCAGGAGCTCCCGCGCCAGCGGCCCTGGCTGCGCATCCCTGGCCGTGGCCGGTTCGTGCTCTGGCGTCGCGGCTGGCACGGTCTGGCCCGGTTCCCGCTGGCGCGGCTCGGGCGGGTCGTGTTGCTGACCGCCGGTACGACGGCGGCCGTGCTGGGAACGGTCCACGGGACCAAACCGCTGGTCGTGGTCGCCGGGTTCGTCGCCTACGTCCTCGGTCTCGACCTCGTCGAACCCTTGGCCCAGGAGGTCGATCACGACGAACGGGCCGAACGGTTACCCGTGGAGACAGGCCTTTTGCTCGTTCGCCACCTGCCGGCCTCGGCGGTGGCGGCCGTACTGTGCGGCGCGCTCGGCGCCGCCGGTGGCCTGGCCGTGGAGGGCGCCGAGGGTCGCACGATCGCGGTAGCGGTCGTGCTTGCGCTCTCCTCATCGCTCGGCGGCTTGGCGGGGGCGGTCGTGTCGACGGTCCAGGGCGCTCCGTCGGCGTCGACCACGCCGTCGACGACGGATCAGGCGCTTCCGCCTGAGGTGGCCGGGATGCGGATCGTGGTTCGAGCGGTCTGGCCGGTGGCCGTTGCCGTGATCGGTTCGTTTCCGAGCTATCTGGTCGCGGACGCGCTTGCCAAAGGCCGCAATCCGCTCCCCGCTGCGCTGCAGGGCGCCATGTTGGCGTCACTGTTCATCGCCGGGACTGCGGCCTGGGTCCGCTTCCGGGAGCCGGCTCGTGCCTGGTTCCGTCAAGCGGTGGAGGACAGCAAGGCGAACGCCAAACAACGCCAGGTCGAGACCACACCGACCGCCCGGAGGACCCGATGAACCCGCCCAAGGGCCGATCGAACCGCCATCCCACGCCACCCGGCCGAGCGAGCGCCCCGAGCCGGAGTTCCGCTGCTCGCGGCGCGCGTCCGGCGGACCGGCCATCCAAGCCCGCACCGGCTCGGCCGGAGGCGCCACCGCCCCCGGCACCGACGCTGCCTCCGACCTATCTCACGGTCGACTCGCTCACCAAGGAGTACGGCGACCTGGTTGCGCTCTCGCCCTTGACCCTGCGGGTCGACCAGGGTGAGGCCATCGTGCTGCTCGGCCACACCGGATCCGGGAAGACGACACTGCTTCGCATGATTGCCGGGCTGCTCGAGCCGTCGGGCGGCACGAGCACCGTCGACGGGCATGCTGCGGGGTCGCTGCCGTCGCGGGCGACGGTGTCGTACCTCTCGGATACCCCCACCTTCTACGACGATCTGTCCGTTTGGGAGCACCTCGAGGTCGTCGCCCGACTGCACGGGGTGGCCGATTGGCAACAGCAGGCCGCCGACCTGCTCGGCCATCTCGGGATCTACGAACGGGCCGACGACCTCCCCTCGAGGTTCTCGAGAGGGCTTCGCCAGAAGGCCGCCATTGCGCTCGCCTTCATCCGTCCGTTCGGACTGCTGCTCGTCGACGAGCCCTTCGTCGGCCTCGACGCTGTCGGGAAGCAGGCGTTGCTCGAGTTGTTCGACCTCGCTCACGCCGACGGTGCGGCGCTCGTCGTCGCAACCCACGAGCTCGCGTTCGTCGACCGGGTCGAACGCTGTGTCGCGCTCCGTGACGGCCGCTTGATCCACGACGGGCCAACCGCCGGGATGGACGTACTGGAGCTGGTGAGTTGACCGCAGGATGCCCCACCGGGGCGTGGGAGGCCCGATAGGGTACGGCGCCATGATGGAGTACAGCTCGGTCAGTGCGTCGTCCTATGACATCCCGACGTTGGTGGCCCGCGTCAACGAACGGGCCGCCGAGGGGTGGCGGGTGGTGTCCGTGGTTGCGGCGGGGGCCGATGCCGTCGCGCTGCTCGAGCGCGAGCGGTCTGCGGATGCGCCGGTCACCACGGAAGTGGCCGCTGCGGTCGTGGGGCCCCAGCCGGGGGCCCGAACCCCACGGGGGGGCCGAGAACCCCCCCCCCCGGCGCCGCCGGCGCCGG
>JBEIFW010000001.1:0-62351 GCA_040382215.1 Acidimicrobiales bacterium | reverse complement strand
GTGGAGAACCTGGCGGCGTCGGAATCCCGGATCCGGGACACCGACATGGCCGACGAGATGGTGAACTTCACCAAGTCCCAGATCCTCTCCCAGGCCGGCTCGGCGATGTTGGCCCAGGCCAACCAGTCCTCGCAGGGCGTGCTGCAGCTCCTGCGTGGTTGATCCCACCGGACGGGGCTCCGGACGGGCCGTTGCGCCGCAAAGCGCCCGGCCCGCCGGGGCCCTTCCCCATTCCTGACCGACCGACTACCTGAGGGATTGACCGATGGCCTCCTCCGCGATCGACGGACTGGTGTCCGGGCTCGACACGACGGCGATCGTGTCGCAGCTCATGTCGATCGAGCGTCAGCCGCAGAGCCGGCTCAGGACGCAGCGCACTGACGAGCAGCGCAGGCTGGACGTCCACAACACCCTCAACACCAGGATGCGGGCACTCGCCGACGCAGCCCGGACCCTGCGATTCGAATCAGGCTGGAACACGCGTAGCGCAGCGTCCAGCGACGACACCGCGCTCGTGGCCACCGCAGGGGCGGGATCGACACCGGCTCGGCTCCAGCTCCGCGTGGACCGGCTGGCAGCGGCGCACTCGCTGTTGAGCTCGGCCGGGGTTTCGTCGATGTCGGACGTGGTCGCCACGGGTCCGCTCACCATCGGATCGACGACCATCAGTGACGTCGGTGACGGATCGCTGTCCTCGGTGATCGCAGCGGTCAACTCCTCCGGCACCGGGGTGACGGCGAGCGCCGTCCAGGTCGAGCCGTCGGTCTACCGACTGCAGCTGAGCGCCCGCAGCTCCGGCGCTGCCGGGGCGTTCTCGGCGAGCGGGTTCGGCTCGTCGCTCGGCTCCCTGTCGATCCTCAGCCAGGGTCAGGACGCCGAACTCACGATGGGCACCACGAATCCGGTGACCGTCAGGTCGGCGTCCAACACCTTCACCGGGCTCGCCGACGGCGTGACCGTCACGGTGAAGAAGCAGACCACGAGTGCAGTCAACCTGGACATCGGCACCGATGCCGGGGCCACGGCGGCGCGGGTGCAGAAGCTCGTCGACGCGTACAACGACGTGCTCTCCTACGTCTCGGCCAACTCGGGCTACGACCCGGCGACCAAACGAGCCGGCGTGCTCCTGGGCGAGCAGGCGGCGAGCCAGGTGGCCTCGGCGCTGCGAGAGAACCTGATCGAGGCGTCGAGCGGCGATCTGACCGTGTTCCGGGTCGGGATGAGCACCGACCGCAGTGGTCGGCTGAGCTTCGACCGCGCCGCGTTCCTCGCTGCGCACGATGCGAACCCGACCGGGGTGAAGGCGCTCTTCCAAGGCGGCAGCGGTGGTTCCGGGTTTGCCGCCCTCGTGCAGGCCGAGGTCGATGACGCCACCGCCGCAGGAACCGGCCGTCTCGCCGGCGTGATCGCCGGGAGCCAGAGTCGCCTACGGGACCTCGACAGCTCGATCCAGTCCTGGGACAGCCGGCTCGCCTCCCGGGAGAAGCAGATCCGCAGCCAGTTCGACGCGCTCGAGACGGCGCTCGGACGGCTCCGGAACCAGAGCTCCTGGCTGTCGGGCCAGATCGGCAAGTTGCAGTGACCGGCAAATCCGAGGTGAGTCGATGAACGCTCGAACCCTGCGCGAACGCTACGTGTCGGACACGGTGGCCACGGCCTCGCCGGCCCGCCTGGTCGTGATGCTCTACGACCGGATGGTGCTCGACCTGCGCCAGGCCGAGGCGGCCTTCGAGTCCGGCGATCGCGGCCGCGCTCAGGAGCTGACCCGGCATGCGAGCGACATCGTCTGCGAGTTGATGGCATCGCTCGACGTGTCGTCATGGGAGGGCGCTCCCGGGTTGACGCAGCTCTACACCTGGTTCCTGAAGGAACTGATCGGTGCCGGCACCGTCGGTGATGTCGGCCGGCTCTCGGCCGTCCGTCGCCAGATCGAGTCGCTGGCCGACGCCTGGCGGGAAGCGGCGGTACACCTGGCGGCGAAGGCGTCGTGACCGACCCGGCAATCGCCGCTTGGGAACCGGTCCTCATGGTGCTCGAGACCCGTCTCGAGCAGATCCGAACGGCGGTGGAGGCCGACGAGGATCCCGGTCTCGAGCCGTTCGAACCACCTGACCTACCGCCGATGCCGGTGGCCGTCGCCGAGCGCGCCCAGCGCCTGCTGGAACGGACCCAGGCCGTCGAACAGCTGATGGCCGAACGCCGCGACGCGCTCGGCCGGGCGGGCGCGTCCTTGCAGCGTCGTCGTCTCGGCGACGACGCCGGCGGGCCGCGTTACGTCGACCGGGCCTGCTGAGCCCGGCCCGGATCGTCAAGATCCAGAACCCTCGCAGAACCTGCTCAAGGTTGACGCCCAGCGCGCCGACGACTTGACCGGGCAAGGAAGCCCGGCTTCGATCCCACGGACGGACGGCCCTGTCGAGGCTGCCCGTGAACGACATCACGATGACCGCGGTCCAGGTCGCCCTGCGTGGGCTGTCCCTGCGGCAGCGGGCGATCGCCGACAACATCGCCAACGTCGAGACGCCGGGGTTCCTCGCGAACCGTGTCGACTTCGAGGACAGCCTCCGAAATGCGATCGCTGGACGCGATCCGGGGTCGGGCGCAGCGTCGACCCGCAAGTCGCTCGACGCGACCAACCTGTCCGGCAACAACGTGAAGCTCGACGACGAGATCGTCACACTCGTCGACACGAACCTCCGCTACCAGCTCGGCATCGAGGCGGCGAACGCCAAGTTCCGCCTTTTGCGCTCTGCGATCAAGGGGCAGTGATGAGTCTGTTCCAGGCCCTCCACACCGCCGGCAGCAGCCTCCGGGTCCAGCGGACCTGGATGGATGCGATCAGCGACAACATCGCCAACATGAACACCGTCCGCCCCTTCGACGAGGTGCCGTTCCGGGCCCGCATGGTGCTTGCTCGATCGGTCGACGCCACCGGCGCCAGCCCGCTGGATCCCAGTGGGGCCGTGGGCGAGGGCGCTGCGGTCACGGGGATCGCCTTCGGCGGTGACCCCCAGGGCCGGCTCGTGTTCGATCCCGCCCATCCGTACGCGAACGAACAGGGACTCGTTCGCACCCCCGACATCGAACTCGGCGAGCAGATGGTCCAACTCCTAGCGGCGCAGCGCTCCTACCAGGCGAACCTCGCCGTCGTAGAGCGTGCTCGCGATGCCTACAGCGCAGCGCTCTCGATCGGCCGGTGACCCGATGGCACTCGACGGCATCTCCTCCAGGCTCGTATCGCTCCCGACCCTTCCCGTCACGGGCACGGCGGCGCCGGGTGGAACGAGCGGCGGCGGTTTCGTGGACTCCCTGAGCAAGGCCCTGTCATCGTTGCAGTCGCAACATGCAACCACCGATGCGCTCGCCGAGGCCGGCCTCACCGGGGATCTGACCAACGTCCACGACTACATGATCGCAGCGACCCAGGCGCAGCTCGCCACGGACCTGACCGTGGCCGTGCGGAACCGGGCCCTCGAAGCGTTCACCTCGATCATGACGATGCCGGTGTGACATGGCCGCACTCGACCTGAGTTCCGTCCGAAAGAAGGCCAACGGGCTGTTCAAGGGGTTCACCCGGGGCCAGATCGCCATGCTCGGGATCGCTCTGGTGGGCACGGTTGCCGGAGCGTTCCTGTTCCTCAACTGGGCATCGACGACGACCTATGCGTCGCTGTACTCGGGACTCAGCGCGAAAGACGCTGCGTCCGTGACCCAAGAGCTCACCGCTCGCGGCGTCCAGTACCAGCTCGCGAACGGTGGGGCCACGATCATGGTCCCCGAGCAGCAGCTCTATCAGCTCCGGCTCGACCTGTCGGCCAAGGGCCTTCCCGAGTCCGGAGCGACCGGTTGGGACCTGCTCGACAAGCAGGGTCTGACGACGTCGGACTTTCGTCAACGGGTGGACTTCCAGCGGGCGCTCGAGGGGGAGCTGTCGAAGACGATCGGCTCCCTGCAGGGGGTCAAGGCGGCAACGGTCCACCTGGTGATCCCGCGTTCGGACATCTTCAGCGCCGACGACCGTAAACCGTCGGCCTCGGTGCTTGTGGCGACGACCGAGAGCACGCCGTTGTCGAGCCAGCAGGTGAAGGCGATCGTTCACCTGGTGGCATCCTCGGTCGAAGGCCTGACGCCGGAGCAGGTGACCCTTGCCGATGCAAAGGGGCGGGTGTTGTCGGCCGCCGGCAACGACCCGTTGGGCTCCGGCGACGATCGGGCCGACCAGAATCGTGTCTTCGAGCAGAACCTCGCCCGGCAGCTCACCACGATGCTGGAGTCGGTGACGGGGCCGGGCAAGGCGAAGGTCACCGTGACCGCTGCACTCGACTTCGACCGGCGCCAGACGACGACCGAGAGGTTCCCGTCGGATCCCAATCAGGCCACTGCCCCCGTCGTGCGGGAGACGACCAACGACGAGAACTACGCCGGTGCCGGAACGCCGGCGGGCGGACCGCTCGGACCGGTCGTCAATGCGCCGCAGCAGGGGGCCAACGGGGCGCAGACGACCTACACGAAGAAGGCCGGCGACAAGACGTATGCCGTCGGCAAGGTGACCGAGTCGTTCACCTCGGCGCCCGGTGCCGTGAAGCGGTTGTCCGTGGCGGTGCTCGTCGACGAAGGCGTCGGGGTGGACGAGGCTCGAGTGGGAGAGTTGATTCGGGCCGCCTCTGGCTTCGACGAGGCACGAGGCGACCTGGTGCAGGTGACGACCCTGCCGTTCGACGAGACCGCCACGACCGATGCGACCAAGGCGCTCGAGGACGCAGCGAAGGCCAAGGAGGCGTCGGGAGACGGTCTCAACGAGATGATCACGACCGGGGCCACGGTGTTCCTCGTGTCGTTGATCCTCCTCCTGGCGTGGCGCAGCGCCAAGCGGCCCGAACGCCTGCGCAAGAAAGCCGAGGCGCTCGCCGCGGCCCAGGAGAAGGACGAGCGGGAGCGGGTGCAGGCCACGATGCGCGAGGCCGTCGACGCGGCGCGAGCCCTCGGCGGGCCCCGCGAGGTGATGGTTTCCGGCGAGCAGCAGGACCTCATCCTGATCCCGCAGCTGGTCGCTCCGGCCTCGAGTCAGGAGACCCGTCAGATCAACGACCTCATCGAGCGGCAGCCCGATGACGTCGCCCGCATGCTGCGTACCTGGCTCGCCGACCGGAGGGGCTGATGCCGTCGAAGGAAATCACCATCGAGTCCCTGTCGGGGACGCAGAAGGCTGCGATCATGCTCATGCAGCTCGGCGCGGACCAGTCGTCCAAGGTGCTGCGGATCCTGACCGAGCAGGAGATCGCAGACGTCATGGCCGAGGTGGCACGGCTACGGCGGGTCAAGACCGAAGTGGTGAACGACGTCCTCACCGAGTTCGTCGCGATGACCGAGGCCTCGACGGCGATCACCACCGGTGGCATCGAGGTCGCCCGCAAGATGCTGGAGCGCACCCTCGGTCCAGAGCGGGCGCAACAGGTGCTCGACGCCGTCACCGCCGGAATGGCCGAACAGCCCTTCGAGTTCCTGCAGCGACTCGATCCCCGTCAGGTGTTGTCCTACCTGCAGGACGAACACCCGCAGACCATCGCCCTCGTGCTCGCCCACATGCCGGCCGAGCGCGCTGCGATGGTGATCGGTGGTCTCAACGATGCACTCCAGCGCGACGTCGCGCACCGGGTCGCGGTGATGGACCGCACCTCACCGGAGGTGATCAAGCAGGTCGAAGAGGTGTTGGCCCGCAAACTCGTCAGTGTCGTGAACACCGGTGAGCTCTCCTCGGCGGGCGGGGTGCAGAGCCTCGTCGAGATCCTCAACCGCTCCGACCGACCGACCGAGCGCCTCATCCTCGAGGGTCTCGAGCGCACCTCGCCCGATCTGGCCGACGAGGTGCGCCAGCGGATGTTCGTGTTCGAGGACATCGTGCAGCTCGACGACCGCAGCGTGCAGCTCGTGCTGCGCCACGTGGACAACAAGGATCTGGCGGTTGCGCTCAAGGGCGTAAAGATGGACGTCCAGCAGAAGATCCTGCGGAACATGTCCGAGCGCGCCTCGGCGAACCTGACCGACGAGATCAGTCTGCTCGGGCCGATCCGGATCACCCAGGTGGAGGAAGCGCAGTCGGGCATCGTGCGCATCATCCGTTCGCTCGAGGAATCGGGTCAGCTGCTGTTGAGCCGGGGTGGCGATGAGTTCGTCGCCTGAGGCGCCGGCCCGGCCGCGCGGCCGGATCGTCCGGGCCGCCGAGCATCGCTCCCTCGACCTGCGGGATCTGGCCACGGGCTCCTCGCTCACGGTTGCGGCGATCGATCAGGCCACGCTCGTCCAGTTGCGCCAGACCGCATACGAGGAGGGCTTCGCGCAGGGTCTGCAGGAGGGTGTCGCCGCCGGGTGGGCCCAGGCCGAACGGCGCCTCGCCGAGGAACTCGACCGTCGCCGGGCCGAGGCGGCCGCCGTGGTGGCGAAACTCACTGCGGCCACCGAGCGGGCCGTGGCCGCCGACCGGCTGCGCCTCCACGAACTCGCCGACGATCTGCTGGACACGGCGCTCACCCTGGCCGAGGACGTGCTCGGCCATGACGTGCACTGGTCCCCGTCGGCGGGACAGGACGCGCTGCGCCGGGCCCTTGCGGTCCTCGGCGACGACGTCGCCTCGTTCGTCGCGCGCCTACATCCCGACGACCTGGACTCCCTCGGCGGCGTCGCAGGGCCGGCCGGTGCGAGCTTCGAGGTCGTCGCCGATCCGAGCGTCGGCCGAGGTGGCGGCATCGTCGAGGCGGGTGCGGCGCGCGTC
The DNA here is from genome assembly GCA_040382215.1 of Acidimicrobiales bacterium. Lineage (GTDB taxonomy): Bacteria > Actinomycetota > Acidimicrobiia > Acidimicrobiales > Ilumatobacteraceae > JBEIFW01. The sequence goes on along the minus strand of JBEIFW010000001.1, from coordinate 55,582 downwards.
GACGCCCGGCTCGGCACGGCGATGGCCCGGGTTCGTGCTGCGCTCGCGGCCGAGGTCGAACCATGACGGCCCTGGTCGGCGCTCACCCCCGCCTGGGTGCGCTGCGGGAGGCCGCCCGCCCGGTCCGTTCGGGTCGGGTCACGGGCGTGTCGGCGATGTCGCTCGAGATCGCCGGCGTCGCCGCCGGGCTCGGCGACGAGATCCTGGTGGAAGGCGGGGGTGGCACGCTGAGCGGCGAGGTGGTGGCGATGCGGCGGGACGCCGTCGTGTGCATGCCGTTCGGCGAGTTGCGGGGGGTGCGGATCGGCGACCGGGCCCGGCACGCCGGTCGCCCACCGAGTCTGTCGGTCGGATGGGACCTCCGGGGTCGCGTGCTCGACGGGCTCGGTCGCCCGCTCGACGGTCGTCCGCTGCCGGCGTCGGCATTGCGCGTGACGGTGGAGGGGGATGCGCCGCACCCCTTGCGCCGGGCCCGGGTGAGCCGGCCCCTGCCCCTCGGGGTGAAGGTCCTCGACACGCTGGTGCCCTGCGGTCGGGGCCAGCGCATCGGGATCATGGCGGGCTCCGGGGTCGGGAAGTCGAGCCTGCTGTCGATGATCGCTCGCGGGACCGAGGCCGAGATCTCGGTGTTGGCGCTCGTCGGCGAACGCGGGCGCGAGGTCCGGGAGTTCATCGAGCACGATCTCGGACCGGAAGGTCTTGCCCGTTCGGTGGTCGTCGTGGCCACGTCCGACGAACCGGCGATGGTGAGGCTCCGCGCTGCCTACACCGCGACCCGCATCGCCGAGTGGTTCCGCGACGAAGGCTGCGACGTCGTGCTGATGATGGATTCCGTCACCCGCTTCTGCATGGCCCAGCGCGAGATCGGCCTCGCCGCCGGGGAGCCGCCCGCAACCCGTGGCTATCCGCCCTCGGTGTTCGGACTCCTGCCCCGGCTGCTCGAGCGGGCCGGTGCGGCCGAGCACGGATCGATCACCGGGCTGTACACGGTGTTGGTCGAGGGCGACGACCTCAACGACCCGGTGGGCGATGCCGTGCGGTCGATCCTCGACGGCCACGTGGTGCTCTCCCGCCGCCTCGCCACCGCCGGGCACTTCCCGACGGTCGACGTGTTGGAATCCGTGTCCCGGGTGGCCCCGGCCATCACCACACCCGAGCAACGACGGGCCGCCACCGAACTTCGGCGGCTGCTCGCAGCGCACCGCGACGCCAAGGATCTCGTCGAGATCGGCGCGTACGTCACCGGGACGAACCCGCTCGTCGACCGTGCCATCGAGCGTGCCGACGAGATCCGGGCCTTCCTCACCCAGGACTTGGGCGAGACCGTCCCGGTGGTGGAGGCCTGGAGTGAACTCGCGCAGGTGGTGGCAACGTGAAGCGCTACCGCTTCCGCCTCGCCGGGGTGCTCAAGGTGCGCCGGGTAACGGAGGACACCGCCAAGGGGCGTCTCGCGGAGGCCAACCGTGCCGTCAGCTCAGCCGAGGGCGACCTCGAGGAGCGCCGACGCACCTACGAGGCCCTCGAGCCGATGCGCCGGCAGCGCACGGCCCGGCAGTTCCACGAGGAGGTCGAGCTCCGGCGAGCGGTGGCGCTGTCGGTGATCACCGCCCGCCAGCTCTTCGAAGACGCCCGAGCGACGGCCGAGCTGCGCCGCCGGGATCTCGTGGCGGCCCGTCAGGACGTCGAGGCGCTCGAACGGATGGAGGAGCGCGAGCGCGAGGCGCACGCCCTCGAGTTGCGTCGGGATGAGGACCTCCTCGCCGACGACGTGGTGAATTCCCGGTTCAAGCGACTCGGCGAGGGCGACACGTGATCCCGCCCGCCCTTGCGGCGATCCAGGCGCGGATCAGCTCGATCGAGAGTCGGTTCCGGCCGGCGACGGTGGTGTCGGCGGAGGGCTCGTCGGGCTTCGCCTCGGCCCTCGACGCCGCCGTCGCGCAGCGCACGGCGTCCTCGTCGGGGACGACGCCGATCGGTGCCTCGTCGCTCGGCACGACGGCCCGGGTCGGGGCTCCGGCCGCCACCCGTTACCCGACCGGGACGGAGATCGTGAACGAGGCGGCCCGCTACCTGGGCACGCCGTACGTGTTCGGGAGCGCGAATCCGAGCGTCGGCCTCGACTGCTCGGGCCTCGTCAAGGTGGCCTTCGCCAAGTTCGGTATCGACCTGCCCCACTACACGGGTTCCCAGATCCAGCTCGGCCGGCCGGTGGCATCGCTCGCCCAGGCCCGCCCCGGCGATCTGGTGTTCTTCGGTTCCGACATCGGGCACATGGGCATCTACCTCGGCAACGGTCAGATGCTGCACGCGCCCGAGACCGGAGATGTCGTGCGCACCGCGCCGGTCCGCACCGACATCGTCGGGATCCGGCGCCTCACTGGCGCCGACGCTGCGGGCCTTCCCCGGCTTCCCGGCGCACCGGTGGTCGGCGGAGCGGGGATCGCCCTGCGCGACGCCGCCGCCGCGCCCTATCTCGGGCTGTTCACCGACGCGGCACGTCGCACGGGTGTCTCTGCCGAACTGCTCGCCGCCGTGGCCAAGGTCGAGTCGTCGTTCCGGCCCGACGCCGTGTCACCGGCAGGCGCCCAGGGCCTCATGCAGATCATGCCCGCCACCGCCCGTGGGCTCGGCGTCGACGATCCCTTCGACCCGGCGCAGGCGGTCGACGGGGCGTCCCGGATGCTCGCCGGGTTGATCGAGCAGTTCGGGTCCGTACCGCTGGCGCTCGCTGCCTACAACGCCGGACCCAACGCCGTGCTGCGCGCCGGAGGCGTGCCCTCGGCGGGAGTGCAGCGCTACGTCGACAAGGTGCTCGGCTTCGCCGGGCCCGTGACCTGAAGGATCGAGGAGGAGTTCGTGACGCCTTCCGTTGCGCTCGAGCGCAGCACGACCGTCGATCGATCGACCGAGCCGGCGTCGTCGTCGGCCGCCACCGACGCCGAGGTCCCGGCCGAGCTTTTCGCTCTGTTGCTGGCGGCGTTCGCCAGCCCGGCACCGCTCGTGCCGAGCCCGCCGGCCGACGAGGCCCGGGCATCGTCGCCGGTCGCAGCGCCGTTGCCCGGGGCGCTCGTCATCGACCTCCGTACCGTCGCAACCCTGACCAGCGCTTCCGCCGGTGATCCGGGTGCGGTCGGTGTGGAGCCCCCGTCGCCGACCGGGTCGGTCGACGGGGAGGCGGCAGCCGTCGCCGAGTTGGTCGCACTCGATCCGGCCGAGCCTGTTGCAGCCGACCCTGTTGCATCCGCATCGGCTCCGCTCACATCGGCTGCGCCCGCCGTGGCATCGGTAGCAGCACCGACAACCACGGCCCGCGGCGCCGATGCGCCATCGGGGGCCGCGCCCGCAGCCTCGGTGGACCTGGCCCTCGGGTCGGGAACCGTGCCACCGATCTCCTCGGACGCGCGAGCCGCAGCGAACCCCGTAGCGTCCGGCCCGGACGCGCCGGCCGTCGAGTCCGCGGCACCGCCGGTGCCGCAGCCGGTCGTTCCGACCGGGTCCGAGCGCCGGGCCGACGTCGTTCGTGCCGAGTCCCGGGGTGCCGAGTCCCGGGGTGCCGAGTCCACGGTTACGGAGGCGTTCGACCCGAGCCCGGTTCCGTCCGCGGCGACCACCGCGCCGGTCGCACCGGTGGGGTCCGAGCCGACGGGCGACGCCGGCGATGGCACCGGCAGCGGACCCGGACCCGGACCGGACGCGAGCCTCCGCACGCGGCTCGCATCGCCGAGGACGGTGGGTGGCGACGGCGAGGTGCTGACGGTCGAGCCTGCCGTGTTCGGTCCCCGTGAGGTCGCGCTCGAGGCGTCGCCCGAGGCCCTCGAGGCGGCGTCCGAGCCGACCGGGATCCAGGCAGCGCCCACACCGTCACCGGTGGCGAGCGCCCCCATCGTGGTCCGGCCGGCGGCCCTGGCCTCGGCCGCCGAGGTCCACCAAGTCGCGCCGACGCCGGCCCCCGTGTCCGAGCAGTTGGTCGACGTGGTCGCCCCGTTGCGTGACCGTGGTGACGGCTCCTATCGCTTGGCGGTCGACGTCCACCCGGGTGAACTCGGACGGGTGCGCCTCGACGTGCAGGTCGATGCGGGCACGGTGCACATCAGCCTGCGCGCCGATCAGCCGGCGACCGCCCGTCTCCTCGAAGGCAGCCTCGACCAACTCCGCCAGGCGCTGGAGTCCTCCGGCGTCGCGACCGGCCAGCTCAGCCTGTCCGACGGCGGCCGCCAGCAATCGGGCGGACCCGACCGTGGTCGAGGCGCTCGCCGCGGCGGGTCCGACGACGACCCGGTCGCCGTACCGAAGACCACCACTCCTGCCCATCGTCCCGTCTCCGTCGAGCGTGCGCTCGACGTGCTGCTCGGAGAGGAATGTCGTGCCCGATCCGGCCAGCATCGCCCCGCCGCCGCCCACACCGATCGTCGTCGGTGGCCAGCCGGCGTCCACCACGCCCACGAAGAAGAACAACGGCGATTTCAGCAAAGACGACTTCCTGAAGCTGCTCGTCGCGCAGCTCAAGTTCCAGAACCCGCTCAGCCCGACCGACCCGACGTCGATGATGCAGCAGTCCGTGCAGTTCTCGATGCTCGAGTCGCTCCAGCAGATCGCCGCGGCCAGCACCAGCGGCGGGACCCGAGATCTGCTTCAGGCGACCACCATGATCGGTCGAAAGGTCACGTGGTTCGACGGTTCCACGAACGTCAGCGGCGTCGTCACCGGCGTCAAGTCCGATCCCAACGACACCACCGGTCTGAAGGTCCTCGTCGGGACGAAGACCATCCCCGTCACGTCGATCCTCGAAGTGTCCGACGTGCCGACCTCCAACCCTGCTTCGTCATCCCTCATCACCGGAAGGAACAACTGATGCTTCGCTCCATGTTCACGGCGGTCACCGGCCTGCGGACCCACCAGGTGATGATGGATGTCACCGGCAACAACATCGCCAACGTCAACACGGTCGGCTTCAAGTCGTCGGCGACGGTCTTCCAGGACCTGCTGACCCAGACCATCGCCGGGGCCTCGGCGCTCAATCCCAACGAGGGCGGCATCAACCCGGCGATGGTCGGTCTCGGCGTGCGTGTCGCCGGTACGTCGCTCAGCATGAGCCAGGGCGCCACGCAGATGACCAACAAGAACACGGACATCTCGATCCAGGGCGACGGGTTCTTCATCCTGCGGACCGAGAACACGAACATGTACGCCCGTGCTGGCTCGTTCAACTTCGACGCGCTCGGCCGACTCGTCTCGCCCGACGGTGGCATCCTCCAGGGCTGGATCGCCGATGCCAACGGTCAGATCCTGTTGAACCAGGCGCCCGGCGACCTTCGCATGCCCCTCGGCCAGTCGATCCCGCCGCTGGCCACCAGCACCGTCAACCTGCAGGGCAACCTCGACGCGGCGAGCCCTACGGGCTTCCAGGTGACGAGCTCGGTGCAGATCACGGACCGGCAGGGCACCAGCTACAACGTGAACATCAACTACACGAAGGCGGCTGCACCGAACACCTGGAACGTGTCGGCGTCGGCCATCATCAACGGTGTCAACACGCCGATGACGGTCAACGGCGGTCCGCTCACCTTCAACCCCAACACGGGCGGTGTCACCAACGGGGCGATCTCGATCACGCCGACGTTCGGGAACTTCCCCGGGCCGATCACCCTCGACACCGGGACACCCGGTCAGCCTGACGCCTGCACCGGTTTCGCCGGAAGTTCGACGCTGATCGCCGCCCGCCAGAACGGCTACGGCCTCGGCATCCTGCAGTCGTTCACGATCGGCGCGGACGGCGTGATGATGGGTGTGTTCTCCAACGGCCGCAACCGTGCCGTCGGCCGCGTGGCGATGGCGGCGTTCACCAACCCGACGGGTCTCGAGGTGACGGGCCGGTCGATGTACCGGGAATCCGCCAACAGCGGCGTGGCCCAGGTCGGTGTGTCGAACTCCGGCGGTCGCGGCATGATCGCCGCCGGCACGCTCGAGATGTCGAACACCGACCTCGCACGAGAGTTCACCAACCTGATCCTCGCCCAGCGCGGTTTCCAGGCCAACAGCCGGATGATCACCTCCTCCGACGAGATGCTGCAGGACCTCGTCAACCTGAAGCGGTGACGGAACCGGCGGGGCCGGCCTCGGCGCCGCCGGGGATGCCGAGGATCTGCTGATCGTCAGGGCCCCGTCTGGTCGCTCAATGAGTCGGCAGCACACTCAAGTGGGCCCCCGGTTCCGCCGATCCCAGCGCCGAGCGCCTGCTCCCCCGGCAAGGACATCCGACATGATCCTCCTGACCCGTCTCAACGGACAGCACTTCGCCATCAACCCCGATCACATCGAGCGGGTCGACGCGAACCCCGACACGGTGGTCACCCTGTTCGAAGGGACGAAGTACGTCGTGACCGAGTCGATCGATGTCGTCATCGAGCGGATTGCGGGCTTCCGGGCCCGGGTGCTGACCCTGGCGGCCCAACCCGATGTCGGCGACGTGCCGACCGGTACCACTGCAAGCCGTGGTGAGTTGCGGCTCATCACCGGAAAGGACTGACAGTGGATCCGGGTACCCTCGCCGGCATTCTCATCGGTGTCGTCACCATCATGCTGGGTGTGATCATGGAGGGCGCCGACCCTGCCGCCATGGTCAACATCCCGGCGATCCTCATCGTGATCGGCGGAACGGTCGGTGCTGCGATGGCCACCGGCCTGATGAAGGACTTCACGGCCGCCATGGGTGCGGGCACCAAGGCGATGACGGGGGGGACGAAGGATCCCACCGGCTCGATCGCAGTGGTGGTCGACCTGGCCGAGCGGGCCCGCCGCGAAGGTCTGCTCGCCCTCGAGGAATCCGCCAAGAACCTCGAGGACCCGTTCCTGCGCAAAGGGATCCAGCTCGCGGTCGACGGCACCGACCCCGACGAGCTGCGCGAGATCCTCGAGGCCGAGATCACGGCGAAGAAGCACCACGGCAAAGTGCTGTCCAAGGTGTGGGCGGACATGGGCGCCTTCGCCCCCACGATGGGCATCATCGGCACGGTGTTCGGGCTGGTGAACGTGCTCAACAACCTGAGCGAGCCCGAGAAGCTCGGATACCTGATCGCCGCAGCCTTCATCGCCACGCTGTGGGGCGTGTTCTCGGCCAACGTGTTCTTCCTGCCGATCGGCAAGCGCATCCAGCGCCTGAGCGACATCGAGACCCAGCAGATGGAGCTGATGCTCGAAGGGATCCTCTCGGTCCAGGCCGGGGCCAACCCGCGCACGCTGCACCAGAAGCTGACCTCCCTCGCCGGCGTCCACGACGACGCCAAGGCCGCCTGATCGCGTCGATTCGCGCATGACTGCCCGGAAGAAGAAGCACGAGGAACACGAAGAGCACGAGAACCACGAGCGTTGGCTGGTCACGTACGCCGACATGATCACCCTGCTCATGGTGCTGTTCATCGTGATGTACTCGCTGTCCCAGCTCGACCTCGCGAAGTACAAGAAGTTCAAGGAGGGCATCCAGGGCGGGGGTGCCAGCGCAGTGGTCGACGGCGGATCCGGGATGCTCGACGGCGGGATCGGCGTGATGCCCGGGGCGGCCGGCAAGACGACCACCACGACGGCGGCGGCTTCGGCCGGAAAGACTGGCCCGCGCCCGACGTCGGGTGGTCCGACGACCACGGTGAAATCGGCGCAGCAGGCTGCGTACGAAGCCGAACGACGGGCCCTCGGCGCCGCCGAGCAGGAGTTGCGGGCTGGTCTGGGCGCCACCGGTCTCGGCGACAACGTCGAGATCGCTGTGCAGGAGCGCGGTCTGGTGATCACGATCGTGGCCGACCAGGTGCTGTTCACGCCCGGATCAGCGACCCTCGAAGGCGCAGGCCGAGAGGTCCTGACGGCGATCGCCGCAAGCCTCAAGCCCCTGCCGAACCCCGTGACGGTGGAGGGCCACACCGACTCCGTCCCGGTCGGGCCGGGCAACCGATACTCGTCGAACTGGGAGCTGTCGACGGCGCGTGCGACGAGCGTGCTGCGCATGCTCGTCGAGACCTACGGGGTCGACGTCCAGCGGATGTCCGCGTCGGGCTACGCCGATACCCGCCCGATCGCCTCGAACGATTCCCCGGATGGACGATCGAAGAACCGGCGGGTCGAGCTCGTCGTCAGAAACCTCGTCGACGCCCCCCGTGGCGTTGCCAACCAGAGTCCGTGACGGCTGCGGAGGACACCGATGGCGAAGAAGGAAAAGACCGAGAACGCCGAGAAGGGCAAGGGCGGCCTGAAGGAGAAGCTTCTGCCCGTCGGCCTTCTGCTGATCGGGATCGTCGTGGGCGCGAAGGTCCTCGGCGGTGGCTCGACGACCATCGTCCAGGCGGCCGAGCCGGTCGCGACGACGGTCGCCGGTGCGGCAGCGCCGGTGGTGACCCTCGATCCGATCACGTTGAACCTTTCCGACGGGCACATCCTGAAAGTGGGGCTCGCGTTCAAGCTCAACCCGGATCCGACCAAGGTTGAGGCAAAGGCGGCGGCCAAGGACGATCCGACCAAGGGTCACGCCAAGGCGCTCGACGTGGCCATCCGGATCCTCGGCTCAGGGACCTATGACGAGCTGATCACGCCCGAGGGTCGGAATCGTGTCCAGAGCGAGCTCGGTACGGCGCTCAAGGAGGACACGGACGGCTCCGTGACCGGTGTCTACTTCTGGCAGTTCATCGTCCAGTGACGCCGGCCTCGTCCTGACGATTTCCGGACGTTTTTGCCCGAATCGGTACTCGGGGGCTCAAGATCACGGCGGAGCGCGCCGACGGTATGCCCATGGTGTCGGCGATGCGCACGGGAGAGCCCACGCTCTACGACTTCCGCAAGCCGGACAAGTTCTCCCGGGAGCACATCCGGGCCATACAGGTGACCGGCGAGTCGTGGGCCCGACAGCTCGCCACCCTGCTGTCGACGACGTTGCGCACCGTCACCCAGGTGAAGTGCACAGCGCTTGCGCAGACGACCTACGACGAGGCCGTCCGGATGATGTCCAATCCGACGCATCTGGTGATCATCACGCTTGAGCCGATGCCGGGTATGGCACTGCTGCATCTCCCGATCGACTCGATGTTGGTGATGATCGACCGGATGCTCGGCGGTCAGGGCCAGCAACGCCCGCAGACCCGTCCACTCACCGACATCGAGCGCTCGCTGGCCCGCACGCTCGTGCAGCGCATGCTCGCGGAGCTCCGGTACGCCTTCGAACCGCTGGTGGACCTTGACCCGGAGTTCGTACGCTCGGAGTCGAACCCCCAGTTCGCCCAGATCGCCGCAACTGCAGAGACGGTGCTCAACCTGGAGCTCCAGGTGAGCATCGGCGATGTGAAGACGACCTGGATCCTCGGCCTGCCCTTCGCCATGCTCGAGCCGCTGCTCGACGAACTGGCGAACAAAGATCGGGCCAAGAGCGCCGTGTTCGACCCGCCGCGGTTGCGCGCCGCGCTCGCCGACCGTGTCGGCGACGCCACCGTGGAGCTGCGGGTCCGGTTCCGTGAGGTGTCGTTGCCCTCTGCGGACATCGTCGGTCTCCGCCCTGGGGACCTGCTGTCGCTCGAGCACCCCGTCGGGTTGCCCCTGACGGTCTCGATCGAGGGTGTTCCCTGCTTCGTTGCCCAACCAGGCCGGCGCGGCAAGCACCTGGCCTGCCAGATCGTCGAACCGGTGGAGACCCGATGAGCGCGGAAGACGACGAGGGCCTCGAGCCCACCGACGGCCCCGACGGTGCGGAGTCGCTCGAATTCGAACCGCTGGTGTCGAGTATCGGCGGCACGGCCGGCGGGTTGGAACTGCTGTACGACGTCGAGATGGGCGTCACCGCCGAGCTCGGGCGCGCTCGACTCCGGGTGAAGGAGATCCTCGATCTCGCACCAGGCTCCGTGGTGGCGTTGGATCGTGCGGTCGGCACCCCGATCGACGTCCTCGTGAACGGCACGCTCATCGCTCGTGGTGAGGTCGTCGTGCTCGACGAAGAGTTCGCCGTCCGCATCATCGAGGTCGTCGGCTACGGCCACGATCGTCGGGGCCTGGTCGCATGAGCGGTGGGTCCGGCCTTGCGCTGTTCGTGCGCTTCGTCTTCTCGATGGCCGTGGTGCTCGGGCTGATCGCTTTGTGCGCCAGGGTCTACCGGCGGGGTCGAACGGGCACGCGGCGCCGGGGCACCCCGATCGAGGTGCTGGCCCGGCAATCCCTCACCAAGCGTTCCCAGGTCGTCGTGCTGCGGGCGGGTGACCGGGGCCTTGTGCTCGGAGTCACGGACTCCAGCGTGCAGGTCTTGGCCGAGACCGACCTGGGTGCGCTGGGTGCAGCGCCCATCGAAATCGAACCGGCGGCAACGCCGCCGGATCCTGCGGCGTCAGGGACGACGTCGCCCGGCCGGGCTCTCGCCCTGCCTCCGGCATGGAAGGGCATGATCGAGGATCTGCGGGAACGGACCGTTCGTCGGTCCTGACCCGGCGCCGTCATGGCCCTCCCTTCCCGACGCGCCCGCTGGGCTGCGATCGCCGCAGCGCCGGCGGCGCTCGCTGTGGCTGTGGTCGCCGCGCTGACCGTGCTGTTCCTGCTGGGCGCGTCGCCGGCCCTCGCCCAGACCCCGGACACCGAGTTGCCTTCGGGTCCGGTCGCCGGCCAGCCCGGTGCCGGGGTGCCGACCGTGACGGTGCCATCCGTCTCGAGTCCGGCGGCGAGCACCGGAGACTCGAACCTGTCGATCGACGTCTCGCTCCCGGGCGTGGCCGACCGGCCCAGCCAGAGCGTGCTCGTGATCGTTCTGCTGACCCTGCTGTCGCTGGCCCCGTCGCTGGTGATCATGCTGACCGGGTTCACCCGAATTGTGATCGTCCTGTCGCTGGCCCGCAACGCCCTCGGGTTACCGACCGTCCCCCCGAACCAGGTGATCACGGGCTTGGCGTTGTTCCTCACCCTGTTCGTCATGAGCCCGACGTTGACCAAAGCGTGGAACGACGGCCTCAAGCCGTACCTCGACGGGAACATCACGACCGAGCAGGCCTACGAGGCCGTCGCCGGGCCGATGAAGGAGTTCATGCTCGACCAGACCCGCTCCGGTGAGCTGCAGACCATGATCGACGCCTCCCGGGAGGAGCGGCCGGCCACTCGCGAGGACGTCAGCCTCACCACGCTCATCCCGGCGTTCATCCTCTCGGAGCTGAAGACGGCCTTCATCATCGGCTTCGTCGTGTTCATCCCCTTCCTCGTGATCGACCTGGTGGTCAGCTCGGCGCTGATGTCGATGGGGATGATGATGCTGCCGCCGTCGCTGGTGTCGTTGCCCTTCAAGCTCCTGCTGTTCGTGATGGTCGACGGCTGGGGTCTGCTCATCAGTTCGCTGCTGACCAGCTTCCGATGACGCCGACGGAGGTCTACCCGTGAACGACAGCACCATCGTGCAGATCGTCGTGCAGACGATGTGGGTCACGGCAAAGCTCGCCGGTCCGATCCTCGTCGTGAGCCTCGCGGTCGGGTTCCTCGTCTCGCTCGTGCAGTCGGCCACGATGATCCAGGAGTTCACCTTGAGCTTCGTACCGAAGCTCATCGCGGTCGGAGCGGTAATCGTCGTGTCGGGCAACTGGATGCTCGAGCAACTGATCGCGTTCACCCGCGACCTGTTCGCGATGGTTCCGATGCTCGTGGGCACCTGAGGCGTCCCGGCCCATGACGCTCGACGTGTCACCGGCGCTCGTCAGCGGCTACCTGCTCGCCCTCGCTCGCTGTGGCGCCTTCGTGGCCTTCTGCCCTCCGTTCAACCGGCGGGCCATCCCGCGTCGGGTCCGGGCCGGGCTCGCCGTTGCGCTGTCGCTCGCGGTCGGTCCCCGGCTCGCCGAGCAAGCGGTCCCGCTCGAGGCCGCTCCGCTCGTCGTCTCCGTCGTCGGTCAGGCGCTCGCCGGCTTCGTCTTCGGTGCGGTGGTGAATCTGCTGTTCCAGGCGGTTCCCGCCGCGGGATCGCTGATCGACCTCTCGGGCGGCTTCGCCATGGCGCAGGTGTACGACCCCAACACCTCGACGACGGTGTCGCTGTTCGCCCGCTTCTACGAACTCGTCGCCATCACATTGCTCCTGGTGTCCGACGGACACCTCGTCCTCGTGCGCGGGCTGTTGGCCTCGTTCGAGGCCGCGCCCCTCACCGTCGACAGCGTCGAACGGATGCCCGCGATCCTGCGAGCCGACGTCGCGGGTCTCATGGTTGCGGCTCTCCAGATAGCGCTTCCCGTCGTGGCGGTGATGTTCGTGACCGACCTCGTGCTCGGGTTGCTCTCCAAGGCCGCCCCGACGCTCAACGTCGTTCTGCTCGGCGTACCGCTCAAGATCCTCCTCACCTTGTTGATCGTCGGGACCTCGATCGTGCTCCTCGGCGGCCAGGTCGGAGGACTCGTCGAGATGGCGACCCGCTCCGTCGCCCGGTTCTTCGGGGAGTGAGATGGCGCTCGGCGACAACGACAAGACCGAAGCGCCCACCGGGAAACGCAAGAAAGAGGCGCGCAAGAAAGGCGAGATCGCCAAGACGCCCGAGCTCGCCCTGTGGGGAGAGCTTTTGGTCGCCTCCTTCGTGATCCCCGCCACGGCGAGCCACATGATGGAGACCGCCACCCTCGCGATGGGCGGGCTCCGGGGCATCGACAGCCGGTCCGGACCGGAGGTGATGATCGAGTGGCTGCGTTTCGCTGCGGAGCAGACCGTGCTCATCGTCGCACCACTGACGCTCGCGGTCCTCGGCACCGCCGTGGTCTCGAACGTGTTGCAGACCGGCTTCGTGGCCTCGTTCTCGCTCCTCAAGCCGCGCTTCGACCGACTCAACCCGCTCAAGGGTCTCAAGCGTCTGTTCTCCCCGGAGAGTCTGTGGAACCTGGTCAAGATGGTCCTGAAGACCCTCGTGCTCGCCGGGGTTGCGTGGCCGATGTCGCGCTCGCTCGTCGAGTCGCTGCTGTCGAACGGTCGCCCGGAACTCGGTGCCACGATCCTGTTGATCGGCTCGACGAGCCTCGACATCACTCGGCGGATCGCCATGGCGGGACTGCTGCTCGCGCTGGTCGACTACGGCCTGGCGCAGCGCCGGACCCGCAAGTCGTTGCGGATGTCGAAGCAGGAGATCCGCGAGGAGGGCAAGCAGCAGGAAGGCAACCCGGAGTCCAAGGCCGGGATCAAGCGGCGTCAGCTCGCCGTGAGTCGGAACCGCATGATCACCTCCGTGGCGGATGCTTCGGTCGTGATCGTGAACCCGACGCATGTCGCCGTTGCGCTTGCGTATCGCGAGGGCGAACGGGCGCCGAAGGTGGTGGCCAAGGGTAAAGGGGCCGTGGCGCTGAAGATCCGGGAGCGGGCCGAGCAGCACGGCGTCCCGATCGTGCGCGACGTGCCCTTGGCGCGCACCCTCCACGACGCCTGCGAGGTGGACGAAGAGATCCCGGCCTCGCTGTACGAGGCCGTCGCCAAGGTGCTGGCGTTCTTGTTCACCGTGCGTCGGGCTGCCTTCGGTGGCGATCTCGTGCTCCCGGGCTGAGGACTTCGCACGACCGGCAAGGTGGTGCTCAAGGTCGCCCGGGACAGGCCGATGGATGCAGTGACGGCCAGGACGGCGGTCGCCACAGGCCCAAGGACGGCGGCCTCGTTAGGAGCAGCTGTTGTCTCGGAGCCGGATCGGTCCGGTCGCCGTCCCCGTCCTCGTCGTCGGGGTCGTGCTCATGCTGGTGGTGCCCCCGCCGCCGTTCCTCATCGACCTTCTGGTCGCGACCTCGATCGCGTTGGCGATCGTTGTTCTGCTCACGTCGATGTTCGTTCGTCGCCCGCTCGATTTCTCGATCTTCCCGTCGCTGCTTCTGATCGCCACGTTGTTCCGCCTTGCCCTGAACGTCTCGACGGCACGGGCCGTGCTCACCGACGGATATGCCGGCAAGGTCGTCCAAGCTTTCGGGCACATCGTCATCGGCGGCAACCTGGTCGTCGGCCTCGTGATCTTCTTCATCCTGGTCGTCATCCAGTTCGTCGTGATCACCAACGGCGCCGGCCGCGTGGCCGAGGTCGCCGCCCGATTCACCCTGGACGCCATGCCCGGCAAGCAGATGGCGATCGACGCCGATCTCAATTCCGGGCTCATCAACGAAGACGAGGCCCGCCGCCGCCGCAAGGAGATCGCCGCCGAGGCGGATTTCTACGGGGCGATGGACGGCGCATCGAAGTTCGTCAAGGGCGATGCCATCGCCGCGATCATCATCACCGTCCTCAACCTGGTCGGCGGGTTCGTGATCGGCGTCCTGCAGCGCGGCATGGACCTGTCGCAGGCGATGAGCACCTACGCCTTGCTCACCGTGGGCGACGGTTTGGTGTCGCAGGTCCCTGCGCTGTTGATCGCGATCGCTGCCGGTCTCATCGTGACCCGGGCCGCGACCGAGCAGGACCTCGGCAGCGATCTGATCTCCCAGATCGGTGCCCACCGGCGGGTGCTGCAGATCGCCGGCGGCTCGATCCTGGCCTTTGCGCTGATGCCGGGTATCCCCAAGCTCCCGTTCCTGGCGCTCGGCGGCGGGCTCTTGCTCGTCGCCAGCCGGGTCGAGGGTCGGGTCGAGGCCTCCCCGGTCGTCACGGACACGGCGGCGACCGAAGGTGTCCGCCGGGAGACGCCCGAGGAGCTCGTGGCGGCGTCCCGGGTCGATCCGCTCGAGCTCGAGATCGGCTATGGGCTCGTCGATCTCGTCGACAGCGCGCGAGGCGGCGATCTCCTCGATCGGGTCCGGGCCCTGCGGCGCAAGATCGCCATGGAGATCGGGATCGTGATCCCGCCGGTGCGGACCCGTGATTCGTTCGACCTGCCCGACACCGCCTACGCGATCCGGGTGCACGGCGTCGAAGTGGGGCGGGGCGAAGCGCCCCCGGGGAAGATCCTCGTGCTCGGCCCGGTACCTCCCGGGATCCCTGCGCAGCCCACGCTGGACCCTGTCTTCGGCACCGAGGCGGCGTGGGTGCCCGCCGAGTTCGGCGTCCACGCCGAGGTTTCCGGCGCAACGGTGATCGACCGCGGTTCGGTGATCACGGCCCATCTCGCAGAGGTCGTGCGTCTCAATGCGACACGGATCCTCAGCCGCCAGGACGTCAAGTTGCTCGTCGACGCGGTCAAGGGGACGGACCCGGTCGTAGTCGACGAGTTGAACGCGTCCGGGCTGTCGCTCGCCGACGTCCAACAGGTGTTGCACGACTTGCTCGACGAGCAGGTGTCGGTCCGGGATCTGGTGCGCATCCTCGAGGCGGTCTCGGCCCGGGGCCGCCAGTCCAAGGAGCGAGAGGTCCTCACCGAAGCGGCCCGAGCCGCGCTCGGCCCGGCGATCGCTGCCGCCCATGCGTCGGGCCGCCGACTCTGTGTCATCACGATCGACCCGCTGTTCGAACACTCGCTCGTTGAACGGGTGCGAGCCGGTGACGGGGGCACGTTCCTCGCGCTCGACGCCGATGCCATGCAGGCGATCCTGTCCACCCTCGCGGAGCTGCAGCGGATGGCCGAGCAGCGAGGCGACCGGCCTGCGCTGGTGTGCTCGCCCGCGCTGCGGGCGTCGCTGCGGCGGCTGACTCGCACCAGCTTGCCGCTGTTGCCGGTGCTCTCGTACGGCGAGTTGGGCGACCAACTCGAGATCGAGACCATTGGCGTGCTCCGCCCTGACCAACTGCTTCGGGTCTGACCCCGTCAACTGAGGAAGGAACCAACCATGGCAACCAGGACGTTCGAAGGCGCTCGCCTCGACGACGTGCTCGGCGAGGTGCAAGAAGCGCTCGGCCCTTCGGCCGCCATCGTGCGTGCCGATCGGCGCCGCACGGGCGGGATGTTCGGCTTCTTCACCAAGGAGCGTTTCGTCGTCGAGGTGCGCGTGCCCGACGAGGCGCCCGCTACCGGACCGGCGGGTCGTTCCGGCCTGCTCGAGCTGGTGGAGTCCGTGAGCGACTCGGACCAGGCTGTCCTGGCCGGGGCCCGGACCGGCCGGTCGTCGGCGCCGTCGACCGAGCGGCCGGCGTTCGGATCGGTGCTCGCCCGACTGGTGCAGGGAGGCGAGCCGGTCGTTGCGGTGTCGCCGTCGGCCCGTACGACGCCGGACACGAGCGCGGAGGATCGACAGGCGCAGGCGGCTTCGCTGGTGCGCCTCGGGCTGCCAGAATTGCTCGTTCCGGCGTCGCAGGACACCGGTGCGTTGGTCGAGCGGCTCGGGCTCCTGCCGGAAGCCCGGGCGCTGCCCCACCGCGGCGGTTCGGTCATCGCGTTGCTCGGCGACCGCAGTGCGGCGATGGCGCTCGCCGGTGAGCTCGCCACGGAGCTCCTCCTCAATCCGGAGCGGATCTACGTGGCCACGACGGCGCGCGGCATCGCCACCATTCCGCCGGAGCGCCGGATCGCATCGGTATCGGCGGCCTCGGCGCTGCGGGCCGAGGCCCGCGAGGCCGACGAGCCGGTGATCGTCGTCATCGACTCCCCGCTCGGCCGGGCGGCGGTGGGTTGGGCGGCGAACCTCCTGCGGGTGCTCGAGCCCGCAGCGGTCTGGGCAGTGGTCGACGCGGCCCGCAAGCCCGAGGACGTGCGCGTGTGGGCCGAACGGGTCGGTGGCATCGACGCCCTCGCCGTGCGGGGGCTCGACGAGACCGAGAGCCCGGCTGCGGTCCTGCGGGCCGGGATCCCCGTTGCCCGGCTCGACGGCCATCCGGCCAGCGCGCTTCGGTGGGCGTCGCTGCTGAACGACCGCCTCGCCACGTTCGAGCGCCCGTTGGCGACGCTCGTCGCCTGAGCGGACAGCGTCCTTGAGCGGTCCCAGCAAGCTCTCGGTTGCGCTGGTGGTGGCCTTGGCCTTGTGCCTGCCCACCTTCGAAGGCGTGCTGAGCGGCGACACCTCTCTCCCCGTGGCCGGACTGCGTTTCGCGGTTGCCCTCACCTTCTGCCGGGTGGCGCTCGCCGTGATCGCCGGCCTGATCACCGTCTACGCCGCCGAGGCCGCAGCGCGCGACGCAGCGGAGGCAACGCCCCGGCGCCGGGAGGGTGAACGGCTCGAGGCCACCGAGGACGCATGATGGAAACCGTGGCCGGAACCGAGATCGTCGTGGCGGGTCTGACGAAGCGCTACGGCCCGGTGCTTGCGGTGGACGATCTGTCGTTCACCGTGCACCCCGGTCGGGTGACGGGCTTCCTCGGCCCCAACGGGTCGGGGAAATCGACGACCCTGCGCTGCATGCTCGGCCTCGACCGGCCCGACGCCGGATCGTGCCGATTCGGCGGGGTGCCGTACCGCAGTCTCGACCGGCCGCTCACCCGGGTCGGGGCGATCCTCGACGCCGGGTACCTGCACCCGGCGCGCACGGCGCGTGCGCACCTTCGGATCGTCGCCGCCGCCAACGCAATTCCCGATGCCCGGGTGGCCGAGGTACTGGCGATGGTGGGCTTGACCGGGGTTGCCCGGCGCCGGGTCGGCGGGTTCTCGCTTGGTATGCGCCAGCGACTCGGGCTGGCCGCAGCGCTGCTCGGCGACCCTGCGGTCCTCCTGCTCGACGAACCGGTCAATGGCCTGGATCCCGAGGGGATCTCGTGGGTCCGCCAGTTCCTGCGCTACCTCGCCGGGGAGGGCCGCACGGTGCTCGTGTCGAGCCACCTGCTGGCCGAGATGGCGCACACGGCCGACGATCTGGTGGTCATCGGCCAAGGTCGGTTGCTGGCGGCCGGCTCGGTCTCGGAGTTCGTTCGGGCGACGGTGTCGTCCTGGGTGCGGGTGCGCGCTCCGCAGGCGGCCCGCCTGCGGCAACGACTCGAAGCCGAGGGCGCAGGGGTGCGTGTGCTCCCGGACGACTCGTTGCAGGTGACCGGAACGGACGCCTCCCGTATCGGCGAGCTCGCCGCTGCAGCGGGCCTCGTCCTGCACGAGCTCAGCCCGGTCGAGCCCAGCTTGGAGGAGGCGTTCCTGCAGGCGACGCAACACGCCCAGACCTATCGCGGCACATCGGTACCGGGATCGTCGCTGCCGCCACCCGAGATGCCCCGATGATCGACGCTGTCCGTTCCGAGTGGCGCAAGGTGTTCGCGACCCGCTCGCTCGTGGTGCTGCTCGTCTGCACGATCGCCTGCACCGTCGGTCTCGCCGTCCTCGTCGCCGCCGTCGTCGACCTCGCTTCGTTGGGGGACGGTGCCGGGGACCCGCGCGACCGCAGCGTGTTGCTGGTGGGGGGTATGGGGATCGCCCGGTTCCTGCTCGGGAGCCTCGGCGTCCTGGTGATCGGCCAGGAGTTCCGGTTCTCGACGATCCGGGTCACCTTCGCCGCCGAGCCCCGCCGCGGCCGGGTCCTCCTGGCGAAGGGGATCGTCACCGCCGTCGTGACGGCGCTGACGGCGGCGATCTCGCTGGCGATGGCGGTCGGGCTCGGCGCGGTCATCCTCGGCGCGCGCGGCTGGCCGGTCGCCTTCGCCGACGCGACGGCGCTGCGCTCGCTCGCCGGCTGGGTGGTCACCGGAGCCGTGTTCGCACTGGCCGGTCTGGCCCTCGGGATGTTGTTGCGTCAGCCCGTCGGGGGGATCGTGGTGCTGGTGGCCTGGCGGATGCTCGTCGAGCCGGTGATCGCCGGATTCTTCCCCGACGTCGGGGGTTGGTTGCCGTTCACCGCGGGCGACCGGGTGTTGTCGCTCGCCGGGGACGACGCCGCCGGGCCTGCGGGGTGGCTGGGGTTCGCCTACCTGTGTGCCGTTGTCACGGTCTTGGCCGCCGCCGGGGCCCGGTCGGTCGTGCGGCGCGATGCCTGAGCGACGCGCGACGCTGTCGGGCATGAGCGTCACCGAGGTTCCCGCCGCCGTCCGCGTCGTCCCGCTCGCCCCGTCGTTGGGCGCCGAGGTGCACGGACTCGTCTTGGCCGACGCCGCAGTGGTGGCGCCCGTCGTCGAGCGACTGTTGCTCGAGCACAAGGTCCTGTTCTTCCCGGGGCAGTTCCTCACCACGGACCAGCACGTGGCGATCGGCCGGGCGCTCGGGCCACTCGAAGCCCACCCGAACCTGCGCAACCCGTTCACCGAGCATCCCGAGATCTTCGAGCTTGCGGCCAGCGCGGGTGGGATCGCCGACGAGTGGCACACCGATCTCACCTTCCTGGAGCAGCCGTCGGTGTGCTCGGTGCTGCACATGGTGCGTTGTCCGGCGGTGGGGGGCGACACGATGTGGACGAACCTCGAGCTCGCCTACGAGGAGCTGTCGGCACCGATACGCGAGCTGTGCGACGGACTACAGGCGCTGCACGATGCAGCCCCCCACGGCCGGCCGGAGCAGATGGCGATCCATCCCGTCGTGCGGGTCCACCCCGTCACGGGCCGGCGCTCGCTCTACGTGAACGAACACTTCACGCGCCGCATCGTCGAGCTCGGGCACGTCGAGTCGACAGCGCTGCTGGGATTGCTGTGCGATTGGGTTCACCAGGAGCGGTTCACCGTGCGCTACCGCTGGAGCGAGGGCACGATCGCCATCTGGGACAATCGCTGCACCCAGCACTTCGTCCTGAACGATTTCGTCGGTGAGCGGATCATCCAGCGGGTGACGGTCATGGGCGACCGACCTGACGGAACGCCGGCGCGGTGGCCGGCGTTCACCACGGCACGCCGCAGCGCGCAGAGCCGCCACGACCGTCAGCTTGCCCGTTTCCTGGCGAGCCGGTCGGAGTGAACCTCGCCTTCTGCCGGCGACCCAGCTCGTGGAGGCTCAGTCGGCGGTGACGCGCACCCCGCGCCAGAACGCGACGCGGCCGCGGATCTCGTCGGCGGCGGGCTTCGGGTCGGGGTAGTACCAGGCGGCGCCTTCGTTGCGCCGGCCGTCGACGACCACGTCGTAGTAGGACGCAACACCCTTCCAGGGGCAGGTCGTGTGGCGGTCGCTCGGCTCGAAGTGGGCGGCCACGAGCGCCGAGGCAGGGAAGTAGTGGTTCCCTTCGACGACGACGGTGTCGTCGGTCTCGGCGATCACGGTGTCGTTCCAGAGGGCTCGGATCACGATGGGCTCCTTGTGGTTCAGGCCAACGCGTCGGCGATACGCGCCGCGAGTTCCCCGTAGGTCTCTGCGGTCGGGAACTGCGGGAACTCGGCCTTCACGTTGTCGGGTGCGTGGAACAGGATGCCGGCGTCGGCCTCGGCCAGCATCGCGGTGTCGTTGTAGCTGTCGCCCGCTGCGACGACCCGATAGTTGAGGCCGTGGAAGGCTCGTACGGCGTGGCGCTTCTGGTCTGCCATGCGCAGGCGGTAGCCCACGATCCGGTCGTCGGCGACCTCGAGGCGATGGCACAGCAGGGTCGGCCAGCCCAAGTGGGCCATCAGCGGCCGGCCGAACTGTTCGAAGGTGTCCGACAGGATCACGACCTGGGTTCGCGCCCGCAGTTCGTCGAGGAACTCGCGTGCGCCGGGTAACGGCCCGAGTGAAGCGATCACGTCGGCGACGAGCGACATCGTGAGGCCGTGCTCGGCGAGGAGGCCCAGCCGGTACTGCATCAGCACGTCGTAGTCGGGCTCGTCGCGGGTGGTGCGCCGCAGTGCCTCGATCCCCGTCCGCTCGGCGACGGCGATCCAGATCTCCGGGACGAGGACTCCCTCGAGGTCGAGGCAGACGAGTTGCTGACGTGGATCGGACATCACCGGCAGACGGTACCGGGCGCCGGCACGGTGAGGTCGCGGAGGAACGAGTCGACGGTGCGGCGGCTGCACGCGTTGCGTTGGTAGCCGGTGTGGCCTTCGGCCTCGACCGTCAGCAGCGTCGCTCGCTCGAGGTCCTTGGCCAGGGCTTGCGTGGCCGAGAGCGGGGTGATCGGGTCCCCGGTCGTCCCCACCAACAGGATCGGTCCGGCGACGCCGGCGGCGGTGACACGCACTTTGGGCGCCCGGGCGGGCCAGACCATGCAGGTGTAGGCGTAGGCGCCTACCCGCCCGAGGCGCGGGGCGACCGCACCCAGCTGGTCGGCGAAACGCACGGGAAAGCTCGGATCGAGCGGTCCGGGATCATCGAGGCAGTTGACGGCGCTGTTGGCATCGAACGTGTGGGCCCAGGCCGGGTCGCCGTGGTTCGTATAGGCGTCGTACATCGCAAGGAGCGGCCCACCGTCGCCTTTCTGGGCGGCGGCGAGCGCGCGGGTCAACGCTGGCCAGAGCGTCGCGTCGTACAGGCCGGAGACGACGGCGACGTAGGCGATGCCCTGCCCCACGGCAGGCCGCCCAGCTGGCGAGGCCAGCGGGGCGCGATCGAGGGCGACCATCAACTCGTCGAAGGCCTTTCCGGCGGCGCCGTTGTTCCAGAACGGACACGATCGCCGGGCCGAGCAGTCGTCGAGCACCTTGGCGAGCGAGGTCTCGAGCGCGGTGTATTGACGGAGGGTGTCCTCCTCGTAGGAGGCGTTGATGTCCACGGCACCGTCGAGCACGATCGCCCGCACCCGGGTGGGGAACAGGGTGGCGTACATCGCACCGATCTCGCTGCCGTAGGAGAAGCCCAGGTACGTGAGCCGGTCCTCGCCGAGCGCGGCCCGCACGAGGTCGAGATCCCGAGCGGTGTCGGCGGTACCCACGAAGGGCAGAAGCCGCCCCGATCGGCGGGAGCACTCGGCGACGTACCGTGCGGCTGCGTCGATGAGCGCCTGCTTCTCGGCCGGTGTGTCCGGAGTTGGGTCGAGCGCGAAGTAGGCGTCGATGTCATCGGTGCAGGCCACGGCGTCGGACTCCCCGACGCCGCGCGGGTCCCAGGCCACGATGTCGAATCGGTCGATCAGCCCGGGGAACAGCCGTGGGGTGGCGTCGACGAGGTCCAGGGCCGGTACCCCCGGGCCGCCAGGGTTCGTGACGATCGAGCCGACCCGGCGCCCCGGATCGGCCAGGTGGCGGCGTAGCGCAAGCGTGATGGTGCCCTCGGTGCGACCTGAGTGGTCGAGTGGAACCGTCATCGTCCCGCATTCGAGACGGTTGCCGCACGGGCGCCAGTCGATCGTCGGCCGAGCCTGCTCGCCCCTGGTCGGGTTCGGCGACGACGACGGCGCGGTCGACGTGGACGGCGTCGGTGCCACGGTCACCGAGGTCACCGTGGCACATCCGGCGGCGAGGACCGACACTGCGAGCACGACGAAGGTCGGTAGCGATCGCAGCATGGCGCCGGAATCGTACGTCGCCACGGTGCCGAACCTCGGCGCGGCCGTAGCCTGCAGCCCGTGATGATGGGTGGCGGCTTCCACGGCTGGGGCAACGACGCGTCTGCGGTGAAGGGCAAGCGCCTCGAGGTGGCCGTGCTCCGGCGGGCCTGGGGGTTCGCCCGGCCCTTCCGGGCCTGGATCACCGGCTTCCTGACCGCCATCGTGCTCTCCGCACTGCTGGCGCTCGTCCCGCCGTTGCTGTTCCGTTCGATCATCGACACGGCACTGCCCGAGGGTGAGCGTGGACTGGTCACCGTGCTCGCCGCGCTGACGGTCCTTGCGGCCCTGGCCGATGCCGGGCTCGCCGTGGTGCAGCGGTGGTGCTCCTCACGCGTGGGCGAGGGGCTGATCTACCGGCTCCGGGTGACGTTGTTCGACAAGGTCCAGCGGATGCCGATCGCGTTCTCCACGCGCACCCAGACCGGGGCGTTGATCAGTCGGTTGAACAACGATGTCGTCGGCGCCCAGAACGCCGTGACCGGCACGCTCGGACAGGTGCTGTCCAACGGCGTGGTGCTCGTGACGACGCTCGTGGCGATGCTCGTCCTGGAATGGCGTCTCACCGTCGTGTCGCTCGTCGTGCTGCCGCTGTTCGTCGTGCCGGCCAAGCGGGTCGGCCGTCGTGTCCAGGCCCTGTTCCGCCAGCAGATGACGCTCAACGCCCAGATGAACACCCAGATGACCGAGCGGTTCAACGTCGCCGGCGCGCAACTCGTCAAGCTCTACGGCCGCCATCCCGAGGAGCTGTCGGCCTTCGACGCCCGGGCCGCAGGGGTGGCGGCGGCGGGCGTCAAGGTGGCCATGTACAGCCGGGTGTTCTTCGTGGCGATGGGTGTCGTGGCGGCGGTCGGGGCGGCGGCCACCTACGGCTTCGGCGGCCATCTGGTGATCGGCGGCGAGTTGTCGACCGGGGATCTCGTCGCCATGGCGGCGCTCGTGACGAGGATCTATGCGCCGCTGATGCAACTCACCAACGCCCGCATCGACCTGATGACTGCGGTGGTGAGCTTCGAGCGGGTGTTCGAGGTGCTCGACGCCCCGGTCTCGGTCACGGACCGGCCCGGCGCCGTCGAGTTGGTCGCTCCCCGGGGTCGAGTGGTGTTCGACCGGGTGTCGTTCCGGTACCCCGCCCCCAGCGAGGTGTCGATCGCCTCGCTCGAGTCCCCGGGGTCGAGCGCCTTGGGCACGACGCCGGGCGATCCGGTGCTCCACGACGTCGACCTCGCCGTCGAACCCGGGACGGTGGTGGCGCTGGTCGGTCCTTCGGGCGCAGGGAAGTCGACGATCGCCTCGCTCGTGCCCCGGCTGTACGACGCGTCGTCGGGGGCGGTGCGCGTCGACGGCGTCGACGTGCGCGATCTCACGCAGGCGTCGCTGCGAGCCTCGATCGGCGTCGTTCCGCAGGACCCGCACCTGTTCCATGAGTCGATCGCGGCGAACCTGCGCTATGCCCGACCCGAGGCGACCCAGGCCGAGCTCGAAGCGGCCTGCCGCGCGGCGCGCATCCACGACGTGATCGCCGGACTCCCCGAGGGGTACGACACGGTGGTCGGCGAGCGGGGCTACCGGCTCTCGGGCGGGGAGAAGCAGCGGGTCGCCATCGCTCGGATGCTGTTGAAGGATCCGGCGATCGTCGTGCTCGACGAGGCGACCAGCCACCTCGATGCGGAGAACGAGGCCGCCGTCCAGGCGGCGCTCGAGGAGGCGCTGCAGGGCCGGACGGCGCTCGTGATCGCGCACCGGTTGTCGACGATCCGTGACGCCGACCTCATCTGCGTCGTCGACGCCGGGCGGATCGTCGAGCGTGGCACCCACGACGAGTTGCTCGCCGCCGGCGGCCTCTACGCCGACCTTTACCGGACCCTGTCGGGTTCGACGTCGACGGTCGGGGCCGGGGAAGGCTGAGGGGATGCCGAACAACGTCCTGGGCACCGAACTCGAGCCGTGCGGTCTCGAACCGCGCACGGGTTTCTTCCGCGACGGCTGCTGTCGGACAGGGCCCGACGATGACGGGGTCCACGTCGTGTGCGCGGTCGTCACGGCGGAGTTCCTCGCGTTCTCGCGCGAGCAGGGCAACGACCTGATCACCCCGGCCACCCAGTGGGGGTTCCCCGGACTGCGGCCGGGCGACCGGTGGTGCCTGTGCGCCTCCCGCTGGGCCGAGGCGCTCGAGGCCGGGGTGGCGCCGCCGGTCGTGCTCGAGGCCACCCACGTCCGGGCCCTCGACTGGGTTTCGCTCGACGACCTGCGCCGGCACGCCGCACCTCGCTGATCGTCGTCATCCCGCAACCGTGCTGCACCCCGTCGACATGATGGGGTCATGTCCGTCGTGCTGCTCGCCGTTTCGGCCCTGCTGGCCCTCCTCGGCCTCACCGCTGCGCTCGTCACCGTCGTCGCCGCCCGGGCCCGTCGCCGCGAGGCGGCGCTCGTTCCCGAGGCGGTCGCCGCATTGGTCGAGCAGGTTCGGGCCCAGGCCGCAGCCGAGCGGGATGCGGCGGTGCGCGCAGCGCTCGAGCAGGCCGCCGTGCTGCAGCGGGAGGCGCTCGGAGCCTCGCTGTCGGCGGGCCGGGAGGAGCTCACCGCCAAGAAAGACGTCATCGATGCTCGGCTCGAACAGGTACGCACCGAG
Organism: Acidimicrobiales bacterium; assembly: GCA_040382215.1. Lineage (GTDB taxonomy): Bacteria > Actinomycetota > Acidimicrobiia > Acidimicrobiales > Ilumatobacteraceae > JBEIFW01. The sequence continues at coordinate 30,789 of JBEIFW010000001.1, read as the reverse complement.
GTCCGTACCGAGCTCGACCGGGTCGCAGGTCTGGTCGCGCAGCTCGGCAACGTCACGCATCGCAGCGTCGGCGAGGTCACGGCGGCGTTGTCGGCCCATGCGGAGTCCACCGCTGCGCTCGCCCGCACCACGCAGGGCTTGCGGGAGGCGCTTGCCAACAGCAAGACCCGGGGCCAGTGGGGCGAGCGGATGGCCGAGGACGTGCTCCGCCTCGCCGGGTTCGTCGAGAACGTCAACTACCGCAAGCAGCGCAGCGTCGACGGCGGCGGCATCCCGGATTTCACCTTCCCGCTTCCCAAGGGTCACGAGCTCTACATGGATGTGAAGTTCCCGCTCACGGCCTATCTGCGGTTCCTGGAGGCCGGCACCGAGGCCGAGCGCTCGGCGCATCGCGAGGCGTTCCTGCGCGATGTCCGGATCCGGATCCGTGAGTTGTCGAGCCGGGAGTACGCGCGCAACGGCAAGGCGCCGAGCGTCGACTACGTGTTGCTCTTCCTCCCGAACGAAACCTTGGGTACGTTCCTTTTCGAACAGGACCCGGCCCTGTTCGACGACGCGCTCGGCCAGCGGGTGGTGCTGTGCACGCCGATGACGTTGTTCGCCCTGCTCGGCGTGGTGCGTCAGGCCTACGACACCTTCATGGTCGAGCAGACCTCGGAGGAGATCCTGCGGGTGCTGGCCGGCTTCGAGACCCAATGGGGCAAGTTCGTCGGAGCGCTCGATGTGGTCGGCAAGCGGCTCGAGTCCACGCAAAAGGCGTTCGAGGATCTCGCCGGCCCCCGGCGGCGGCAGCTCGAGCGCCCGCTGCAGCGGCTCAGCGCGTTGCGCACCGACCGCGGGATCACGGCCGGCGAGGATGATGCCGACGTGCTCGAGTTGGGCGCCTAGCGGTCCGGCTGCGTTGCGACCTCGCCGCGGATCACGCCCGCCTCGGCGAGTCCCTCGATCTCGTCCTCGGGTAGGCCGAGCCATTCGTGCAGTACCGCATGCGTATCGGCACCCAGGCATGGGGCGGCACGGCCGACGACCATCGGTGACCGGTCGGCCGACCAGGCGGCACCTGGCAGGGGCTTCACGCCGACCGCCGGATGATCGTGACGGGTGAAGAAGTGACGGGCGGCGAGCACCGGGGAGGCCGCAACGTCAGGCATGTGCGCAACCGCTTCCGCCAGGATCCCCGCCGAGCGCAGCGCACCGGCCGCCTCTGCCGGCGTGCGGGAGGCGGTCCAGGTCGTGAGCACGGCGTCCAACTCGTCGACGTGCGCGCGTCGGTCGGCGACCGTGGCGAACCTCCGGTCTGCCGCCAGCGCCGGGCGTCCGATCGCTGCGGCGAGTCGACCAAATGCATCGTCATCGGCCACGGCGATCGCCACCCACTCGTACTCGCCTTGGCAGCGGTAGACGTCATGGGGAGCGAAGCGCTCGTCCCGGTTGCCGATGACGGGTGGCGGGCGACGCTCCACACCCTGGTAGAGCACCGGCCACGGGAACGCGGCCACCGATGCGTCGAGCATGGAGCATTCGACGCGCTCGCCCCGACCGGTGCGGCGGGCCCGGCGCAGTGCCGCGAGCGTGGCGATCGCGGCGTGGAACCCGGCGCAGGGATCCGGGAGGGACATCGGGAAATCGGTCGGACCACCACCGGGCCGGCCGTTGCTCGACGCGACGCCGCTTAGTGCATCGATGATCGAGCCGTACGCCATGCGATCCCGTTCGGGCCCATCCTCGCCGAAGCCCGTCATCGACACCGCCACGATCCTGGGGTTGAGTTTCCGGAGCGAGTCGTAGGGAAAGCCGAGACGGGTGAGCGTGCCAGCCCGGCGGTTGTCGATCACCACGTCGGCATCGCTCAACAGGCCGCGCAGGACGGCCACGCCGTCGGGATGGTGCAAGTCGACGACCATCGACCGCTTCCCCTGGTTGTACTGGTTGAAGTAGCCGGATCGGTCCGGCCCGGGAAGGTCGTCGGCCCACGGGCCGAGTTGCCGGGTGACGTCGAGCCGTTCCGCCGACTCGATCTTCACCACGTCGGCGCCGAGATGGGCGAGCATCAGTGACGCATACGGACCGGCCCACACCCAGGTGAGGTCCACGACGCGCACGCCGGCGAGCGGCGGCGGCACCGTGGTGCGCCGTGCGTGCTCGCCCGCCACCGACGGGGCGGGGGGAGGTGGTGCCCAGTCGGTGGCGGCGCGACCCGTGTGCCCGCCCAACTGCGGTGGCGCGCCGCGTCGGGGGCGAGCGGTGTTGCGATAGCGCCAGGGGACACCGGGGACGGTCAGGGTGGTCCGCTGCCCGTCGACGTCGACCGGCACCTGATCGAAGAACCGGCGAGCGGCCAGGTGGTCCCAGGTGAGCAGGTCGGCTGCGGTGTGGATCCGGGCGGCAGCCACGCCGAGCCGGTGGCACCCGGCGAGCAGTTCGTCGGTGGTGCGTCCGGCGACCGCCTCGTTGACGAGCGGGTCGAGCACGTCCATCGCCTCGATACGTTGCGCGTTGGACGCGAACAGCTCGAGCGTCCCCCAATCGGGGTTGCCGAGCAGTTCGACGAACGCCCGCCACTGGCTGTCCTCGGTGACCTGGACGAGGACCGTCCCGTCGAGGCAGCGGTAGAACCCCCAGGGGGCCACCCCACGCCGGCCGTTGTGGACCGGGGACACCCCGCTGTAGCTCCACGTAGCGAGCGCAGTGGCGAGGATCGAAGCGACCGCCGCCTGCGCCGACACGTCGATCCGCTGGCCGAGGCCGCTGCGGTCGCGCTCGAACAACGCGCCGAGCACGGCGATGACTGCGTCGCCCGCAGTGTGTATCGAGGCGAGTTCGCCCCGGTACCGCAGCGGGGTGGCGTCCGGTCCGCTCGGTGCGGTGGAGTTCACCGAGAGCAACCCACCTGCGGCGAGTGCCAGCAGGTCGCTCATCCCCGCCGGCCGATCGTCCGATCGGTCGACCCGACCGTAGGTCGACAGGTCGGTGACGATCAGCCCGGGATTGGCGGCGCAGGCTCGGGCCAGGGCCGGATCGTCGAGCCAGTCGTGCCCGTTCTCGCTTGCGCGGATGACGACATCGGCCCGACCGGCGGCCGCTTCGAGCGACCGCCCGGCCTCGGGTGAGCCGACGTCGACGAGCATCGAGGACTTCCCGGCGGCGAAGAACCCGAACGCACCGCTGCGTTCGGGTCCGGCCACGCCGCCGAGGAACGGGCCGATCCGCCGGAGCGGATGCCCTGTTGCGTCCTCGACGACCAGCACGTCGGCGCCGAGGTCGGCCAGGAGCCGACCGGCGTACGCCGACGCGAGGGTGTCGCCGCATTCGAGGACCCGGAGGCCGACCAGCGGGGGCCGCCGTCGAGGACTGGCCATGGCGTCCGACGCCTAGTGGTCGTGGCCCTCGGCCAGTCCGGCGGCCACGAGCGCCTTGGCCTTGGCCGCATTGAGGTCGTAGTGCTTGCGGGTGACGATCCGCTGCGCATAGAGCCCGCCACCGGCCTGGATGTTGGTGACAGCCTTCCAGCCGCCGAAGGAATCAGCCGTGAGGTCGCGGATTGCGTGGAACAGCCGGGTGCGGTATTCGCCGTCGAAGGCCGGGTTCGCGGTCATGTACTTCTTGGCGAGCGAACCGACCTCGTGGCTTTCGAGATCAGCGACCGACGGTGCGGTCACCACGGCCCCGCCGGCGATGTCGTGCAGGTGCCGAACCATGAGGCTGTAGTTGGCCGCGCCGGTGTACTTGCCGGCGTTGGTGTACAGCTCGTCGGGGAACATGGCGCCGAACGGGCCGGCCTTGGAGTGGGTGAGGCACGCCTCGAGGCAGGCCCGCACCACGGTGGCGTGGATGATCATCTCGGAGATCTTCTCCTTGACGTGCGCCTCGCCGGCAAGGCCGTTCGCCTCGGCGATCAGCTGCGCGAGTCCCACCAGGAGATCGGCGCCGTCGGCCATCGACGACAGGCCGCCGAGTCGTTCCCACAGGCCGAGGGAATGGGCGAACACCGCAGCGTGGGCAACCTCGCCGTTCAGGAAGATCCGTTCGTTCGGCACGAACACGTCGTCGAGGATCACGAACCCTTCGGGGTAGTGGTTGCTGCCCGATGCTGGGAAATCCCGGGTGTCGGCATGCCGTGGCGCATAGGTGGTGTTGATGATCTTCACCCCGGGCGCGTTGACGGGGATCATCGCCGCAATGGCGTAGTCCTCCTCGCCGGTCTTCATCGCCTTGGTCGGGATCGTCATCAACTCGTGCCCGAGAGACGCCCCGGTGATGTGGAGTTTCGCCCCGCGCACGACGACGCCGTCACGCTGGCGATCGACCACGCGGACGTAGGAGTCCGGGTCCTCCTGTTTGCTCGGCGCGCGGGACCGGTCGCCCTTGGCGTCGGTGATGCACTGCGTGATGCGCAGGTCGTTGCGTTGCGCCTCCTCCATGAATGCCTGCATGGGCTCGATGTAATGCGGCGCATGTTCGTTCAGGCGCCCGCACACGGTGGCCAGCGTCATGATCGAGGTGTAGGTGACGTGGCTCATCATCCCCGACTGGTGCACCAGGTCGACCTTGGCGCGCAGCTCGTCGGGGGTGCTCGGCACGCCGGCCAGCGGGCTGCGGCCGTCGACGGCACGGGCCAGCATCCAGTCGTACCCGTCGGCGCAGTGCTGCACGGCCGGACCGAGGAAACGGTGTCCGGGCAGGTCGTCGACCTTCTCGCCCTCGAAGTAGGTCGCTCGCCCATCGAAGAGCGATGCCTTGTACTGCTCGCCGGTCATCAGTGCCATAGCCGCGGCCCTCCATCGTGCCGTCGGGCGCCCCTCACGCCCGATCAGGTCTTGCACTATCTATCAAACGGACGGTAGACAATCCAGCGAGGGGAACAGCCGTCGTTCGGGCTCGTCACGCCGCGTAGCGGGGCGACGTTTCGCGTCTCGCGGGTGCCCTCGCCGTGCCCACCCGGGCGCACCAGTACGCCGATTTCATCCAGGGGGATCCCGATGGCCGACCACGACGACCCGGTCCTGTACCACCACGACGAGTCCATGCCGCCGATCGAGCCGGGCACCTTCGGCTTCGGCGGTCTGTCCCGCCGCACGCTGCTCGCCGGTGGCGGTGCGCTCGCCCTCGGGGCCTTGCTGGCCGCGTGCGGCGACGACAGCACTGCCACGACGACGACCGGAGCGACGACCACCGCAGCGCCGACATCGGCCAACACGATCCCGGGTAGCACGGCCACACCCACGACCACCTCGGCGACCACCACGACCGCGGCGGCCCGGCCCGAGGCCAAGACCGAGACGCTCACGATCGCCGTGCCGAGCCTCCAGGAAGCCAACGTCGATCCGCACTTCGCGACCGGCGGTCTGATCTTCCCGTTGCGCGACGCGATCGGCGAGTTCCTGTACGCCCAGAACCTCAAGGGCCAGTTCGTGCCCAGCCTCGCCACCGGGTACACGCTGTCTGACGACAAGCTGAAGTGGACCTTCAAGCTGCGCACCGGCGTCAAGCACCACGACGGCACGGAGTTCACGGCAACCGACATCAAGACCTCGATCGACCGCATCCTCCAGGGCGCCGATTTCACCCACTTGGCGAACTTCAAGGCCCAGGTCACGGGGGCCAACGTGGTCGACCCGCAGACGGTCGAGATCCTCACCAAGACGCCGTACGCCACGCTCGTGGTCGACATGCCGATGCCGATCTCGACCGAGTACTTCAAGAAGGTCGGCGACGCGGAGTTCCGCAAGAAGCCGGTCGCCTGCGGCCCGTGGAAGTTCGTATCCCAGGAGCTCAACCAGAACGTGAAGTACGAGCGTCACGACGCCTACTTCGATCCGGCCCGCCGGCCCAACTGGAAGAAGCTCGTCTACGCGATCGTCCCCGAGGAATCGGCTCGCGTCGCCGGTCTGAAGACCGGCACGATCGACGTCGCCTTCGGCCTCACGGCCACCACCGCCGACGGGTTCAAGAGCGAGTCGAACTTCAAGATCAACGAGGTGCCGAACACCGGCACCGGCTTCTGCATGATGTACGACAACAACTACCCGGACCAGCCCTCCCCGCTGAAGGACCAGAAGGTTCGTATGGCGCTGATGATGGCCATCGACCGGGCGGCCATCGCGAAGACGCTCTACAAGGGCTACGCCCGGGTGCCCACGAGCAACTTCCCGACGATCACCCCGGGCTTCAACCCCGACCGCAAGGCCGTTCCCTACGACCCGGACGGCGCAAAGAAGCTCCTCGCCGAGGCCGGGCAGTCGAACCTGTCCATCACGCTCAACACCTACACCGCGACCTCGACCGTGCCCGACATCCAGAAGCTCGCCGAGACGATCATCGCCTTCTGGGGCCAGATCGGCGTCAAGGCCACCTTGAACGCCGTGGAGGCCGCCACGTTCCTGCCGCAGTGGCGGGCCAAGAACGTAATCAAGGGTGCGGCGATGATCGCGGGTCCGTCGAGCTTCTACGTCGAGCCGATCCGCATGCTGGGCAACTCGTTCTTCTCGTCCCGGGCTCCGTACACCACGATCACTGGCGACAAGAAGATCGACGACCTCGTCGATCAGATCAACGCCGAGATGGACGCCACCAAGCGCGCGGCGCTCGGTCGCCAGGCGGTGGACTACCTCGACGACCAGCTGTTCGGTCTGCCGATCATCACGGTGTCGTCGCTGGTGGTCACCGGCCCGAACGTGGTGTCGTTCGCCACGATCGAGGCCAACCCCTACGCCGGCCCCACCTCCTGGATCGTCGCGAAGTAGCGACCGATGCCCCGGTACATCCTCGCCCGGCTGGGTCAGGCCGTCCTCGTCCTGTGGGTCGTTGCGACGGTGGTGTTCCTGCTCAGCCGGGCGAGCGGGGATGTCGCCGATCTGCTGATCCCGCAGGACGCCCCACCTGAGACCAAGGCGCAGATCGAGGCCAATCTCGGACTCGATCGGCCGCTGTTCACGCAGTACACCTCGTACCTCGCCGACGTCGTCCGGGGCGATCTGGGTCAGTCCTTCTCGTACCGCACGGAAGTGGCCACCCTGCTCAAGACCGCGTTGCCCAAGACGCTGCAGCTCGGTGCCGCCGCCTTCTTGTTCGCGGTGACCTTCGGGGTGTCGATCGGGGTGCTCTCGGCGCTCAAGCCGGGGAGCTGGTTCGACAGCCTGGGCAAGGGACTGGCCCTCCTGGGCCAGTCCGTGCCCTCGTTCTTCCTCGGCATCTTGCTGGTGCTGTTCTTCGCCGTCCGGATGGGTTGGTTCCCGGCCTTCGGGTATGGCATCGGCACGAACCTGGTCCTGCCGGCCGTGACGCTGGGGGCCTACCCGCTCGCCTCGCTCACTCGGCTCACCCGGTCGGCGGTGATCGAGGTGTTGCGCAAGGACCACACGCTGTTCATGCGCGCCAAGGGTGTGTCGATGGTGAGCCTGATCGTGCACACCCTCCGCAATGCCTCGCTCCCGGTTGTCACCCTCGCCGGTATCCAACTCGGTGCGATGTTCTCGGGAGCGGTGATCGTCGAGACGCTGTACGCATGGCCCGGTATGGGTCAGGTGGCGATCCAGGCGATCAACGCCCGTGACTACAACGTGGTGCAGGGCGTCGTGCTCGTGAACACCACGATCTTCGTGACCATCCTGCTGCTGGTCGACATCTCGTACGGCCTGCTCGATCCCCGGGTGAGGAGGCGTGGCCGTGGCGTCGCCACTGCAAGCTGATCGTCCCACGGTGGCGCGTCCGGCGTCGGGCCTGCGGTCCCGGCTCGCCAACCGGCGCCGCTGGAAGTACCCCTATTTCTCCGGGGGCGTCCTCGCGCTGTTCGTCCTCAGCGGGCTGATCGGCCCGTTGGTGGCCCCGGCGGAGCCCACCGGTATCGATCTGGCCAACGCGCTCCAGCCCCCGATCGGCTTCGGCGGCTCGTGGAGTCGACCGCTCGGTACCGATGAACTCGGCCGGGACATCTTGAGCCGGCTGCTCGACGGTGCTCGCGTCGCGTTGATCGTCACGATCGCCGCCGTGGTCCTGGCCGGAGCGGTCGGCCTCGCCGTGGCACTGATCTCGGGCTACCGGGGTGGTCGGCTCGATGCGTTCCTGATGCGCACCACGGACGCGAGCATGGCGTTCCCGGTGATCCTGCTGGCCATCGTGATCGTCGGCATCTTCGGGGCCAGCACGTTGAACGTCGTCATCATCCTGACCGTCGCCGGCTGGCCCAGTTACGCGCGGGTACTGCGCAGCGAGGTCCTGCGCACCAAGACGATGGACTACGTGACGATGTCACGAACCATGGGCGGCAACGGTCGGTGGGCCGTGCGCCGCCACATCTTGCCCAACATCCTGCCGACGATCCTTGTGCTCGTCAGCCTCCAGGTCGGGCTCGCCATCATCGCCGAGGGCTCGCTCAGCTTCCTCGGCCTCGGCGTGCCGCCACCGGCACCGTCGTGGGGGCGGATGCTGTCCGACGGGCGGAAGTACCTCGACGAGGCCTGGTGGCTCCCGATCATGCCGGGCATTGCGCTCAGCCTCACGGTGCTCGCGTCGAACCTGCTCGGGGACTGGCTGCGCGTCAACAACGACCCCACCACCAAGAGGTAGCGCCGTGCTCGACGTGCAAGGTCTCCAGACCATCTACCTCGCCGGGGGACGCGATCCCATCCCGGCGGTGCGCGGGATCGATCTCCACATCAACTCCGGCTCGGCGACCGCGCTCGTGGGCGAATCGGGCTGCGGCAAGAGCACCGCGGCGTTGAGCATCATGCGCCTGATCCGCCGGCCGCTCGGGGACATCGTCGGAGGAAGCATCCGGCTCGACGACAACGAGCTGCTCTCGCTCAGCCAGTCCGCGATGCGCAACGTGCTGCTGAACGAGATCGGCTACGTCCCCCAGGACCCAACCGTCGCCCTCGACCCGCTCTACACGGTGCGTTCACAGATCGCGGACGTGTGCCCGCCGGCGTCGAAGCTCGAACGGGACGAGCGGATGGTCGCCCTCCTCGAGCGGCTCGGCGTCATCGACGCGCGCAAGCGACTCAAGAGCTACCCGCACGAGTTCTCCGGTGGGATGCGCCAGCGGGTCGCGATCGCCATCGCGCTCGCCAAGAACCCGTCGCTGCTCATCGCCGACGAACCCACGACGGCGCTCGACGTGACGACCCAGCTCGGGATCCTGCGGTTGCTCGACGAGATGCGCCGGGAGCGCGACCTCACGATGCTCTTCGTGACCCACGATCTCGCTGTCGCCCGCCTCGTGTGCCAGGAGGTCGCGGTCATGTACGGCGGCATCGTGGTGGAGACCGGCCCGATCGGCACGATCATGGATCGTCCGTTGCACCCGTACAGCCGGGCGCTGCTCGATGCGGACTCCGGCAACGCCGAGCCACAATCCCGGCTTCGGGCGATCCCCGGTCAACCCCCGTCGCTCACGGCGATGCCGGCGGGGTGCCCGTTCGCACCGCGCTGCCCACTCGCCGAGCCGGCATGTTCCGATGCCGTCCCGGCCGTCGAGGTCCACGGCGCGGTGAAGGTGCGCTGCATCAAGGCAGGACAGTCATGAACGCCATGACGACGACGGCCCGCACGGAGGCCGTACTCGAGGCCCGCAGCGTCACCAAGGTGTACCAGGCTCCCGGCGGGGGCACCGTCCACGCGCTCGACGATGTCGACATTGTCGTGCGACGCGGGCGCACGCTGGGACTCGTCGGGGAGTCGGGCAGCGGAAAGACGACCCTGACCCGCATGTTGCTCGCGCTCGAACGTCCGACGCGCGGTGACGTCGTGTTCGAGGGCACGCCGCTCGCTGGGATGTCGCCCACCGAGTTGCGCGGTTACCGGCACGGGGTCGCAGCCGTGTTCCAGAACCCGTACAGCTCGCTCAACCCCCGCATGCGGATCTGGGACGCGATCACCGAGCAGGCGGCGATCGAGAGGTCGGCCGACCGTAAGGCTCGGCGGGACCGGGCGATGGAGCTGCTCGAGCTCGTCGGTCTCGGGGTCACCGCCGCCGATCGCTACCCGCACCAGCTCTCCGGTGGCCAACGCCAGCGGATTGCGATCGCCCGGGCCATCTCGTCGGAGCCCGAGGTGATCGTCCTCGACGAGCCGCTCTCGGCGCTCGACGTGTCGGTGAGCGCCCAGATCGTGAACCTGTTGCTCGACCTGCAGGATCGCCTCGGGGTCACCTACGTGTTCGTGGGTCACGACCTGCGGCTCGTACGCCACCTGTGCCACGAGGTCGCTGTCATGTATCGCGGCCGGATCGTCGAGCAGGGTCCCGCCGTCGAGGTGCTCGACGGGCCGTCGCACCATTACACCGATGCGCTCGTCACGGCGTCGTCGCTCGAGTCCCTTGCCGACACCGACGACGCCGACACCAAGGCGGTCCCGCCCGATGGCAGCGCCGGCTGCCATTACCGCTTCCGTTGCAGCGCTCGCGACGACCAGTGCGACACCGTGACGCCACCCCAGGCGATCGTGGACGATCGACTGCTGCGCTGCCACCACCCGTTGCGCGTGGCCGGTCGTCCTTCCCCTGTTGGTTGAATCCCGAGGAGTGCCCGTGACGACCGCCCTTGCGTTCGACAACCGCGTGACCCGCATGCTCGGGGTGCGGATCCCCATCGTGCAGGCACCCATGGGGTGGGTGGCGGGGCCCGAACTCGTGGCTGCCGTGGCCGAGGCCGGTGCGATCGGGCTCGTCCCCGGTTCGCTCGGACCTACGGCTACCCGGGAGGCGATCCGTACGGTGCGGGACCGTACCGATGCGCCGTTCGGGGTCAACCTGCCGATCGCGTTCCTGTCGGACCCGACGGTGATCGACGTGGTCGTCTCCGAAGGGATCCCATTCGTCACCACCTCGGCCGGATCACCGGCGACGTTCACGGCCCGGCTGAAGGCGGACGGCCTCACCGTGTTCCACGTCGTGCCGAGCCTGACCGCAGCCCGCAAAGCCGTGGATGCCGGGGTCGACGGCCTCGTGGTCGAAGGCAGCGAGGGCGCCGGATTCAAGAACCCTCGGGAGGTGTCCTCGATGGTGCTACTCCCCGCGGTGGCCTCGCGGCTCGACGTCCCGATCATCGCCGCCGGGGGTATCGCCGACGGAGCGTCGATGGCGGCGGCGTTCGCCCTCGGGGCCGAGGGAGTCCAGATGGGCACCCGGTTCGTGGCCTCGGCGGAGGCCGGGGTGCACCACAACATGAAGCAGGCCGTCGTCGACGCGGCCGAGACCGACACGATGCTGATCAACCAGCACAACGGCAAGCCCGTCCGGGTGTTGCGCACCCACACGACGGCCCGGTTCGAACTCGCCAACGAGGGCAACCCGATGGCGTTGCTCGGCGACATCGCCAAGCTCTACGGCGAGGGGGACCTCGAGGCGTCGCTGCCGCAGCTCGGCCAGGTGGCTGGCCGCATCGAGGAGATCCTCCCGGCCGCCGAGATCATCTCCCGCACCGTGAACGAGTTCGCAGCCGTCGTCGGCGGGCTTGCGTCACGGTACGGGACGGGCGTATGACCGAGCCTCGGACGCGTGACCGTCATACCATCGCAGCGGTGAGGAGTACGTGAGCGAGGGGAACACGGCGAAACGTCGGCGGGTACGGCCGCCGCGCGACCGCGCCCTCGAACGGGAGCAGGAGATCTACGAGGTGGCGGCGGACATCTTCCATCGCAAGGGCTACGCCGCCACCACCCTGCAGGACATCGCCGAGGCGGTCGGGCTGCTCAAGGGCTCGCTCTACTACTACATCGACACCAAAGAGGATCTCCTCTACCGGATCAGCCGCACGATCCACGAGGGCGCGCAGTCGAATCTCGCCGCCGCTCGGTCCGCTTCCGAGGCACCGGCCGAACGGCTGCGCACCCTGGTCGAGGGCCACGTGATGGCGTTCGGCCATCGCCTGTCGTGGATCCGGGTCTTCTACACCGAGCACAACTCACTGTCGCCCGAACGACGGCGCGAGATCATGGCGGCGCGGCGCTCCTACGAACGGTTCGTCGACGAGGTGATTGCTGCCGGGCAGGCGGACGGATCGTTCTGTCCCGATCTGGACCGCCGAATTGCGGCCAGCGCCTTGCTGACGACGCTGAACACCGTCTACCAGTGGTACCGACCAGGCTCGGATGCGCCGATCGACGTCGTCGCCAAGACGTACGCCGAGCTGTTGCTCAACGGGTTGCGATGCCCGGTCGAGCACATGCATGCGCCCGGTCGCCGGCCGAGCCGGAGCGTCGGACGCCCCACCGGTTGAACTGTCTACCGGCCGTTTGGTAAACGAACGAGCGGTCCCGCAGGGCGGGCCGTGGGAGGGGATGCCGTCGTGTCGAACGAAGCTGCCGCGCTGACCGAGGACGAGCGTGAGGCGTTCATTGCCGAGGCCCGAGCGTGGCTCGACGCCAACGCCGAGCGCCGCCCCCGCCGGGACACCTTCGTGTGGGGCCAGGGCTCGGGTGAGCTCAACTTGATGGGAGGCCGGGACCACGACGACGAGGACGCCAAGCTCGCCGCCGCTCGGATGTGGCGAGCGAAGGTGTTCGACGCCGGCTTCGGTTGGATCGGTGGTCCGGTCGCCTACGGCGGCGGCGGTCGCAACCACGAACTCGACCTGATCTACCGCGAGCTCGAAGCCGAGTACGACGTGCCTGACCAGGGAGCGTGGAACGTTGCGTGGGAGATGGTCGGTCCGGCGATCCTCGTGCACGGCAGCGAGGACCTCAAGCAGCGCTACCTGAAGCGGATCTACCGCGGCGAACTGTTGTGCTCCCAGCTGCTGTCCGAGCCGGAGGCCGGGTCCGATCTCGCCGGGCTGAAGACCCGGGCGCAGCGCGACGGTGACGAGTGGGTCGTCAACGGACAGAAGGTGTGGAACTCTTACGCCCACAAGGCCGATCTTGGTCAGCTTCTCGCCCGCACCGACGCCGAGGTGCCCAAGCACCAGGGGCTCACGATGTTCATCGTCGACATGCGCACCCAGGGGATCGAGCCTCGGCCGCTGCGGCAGATGAACGGCAACGCCGAGTTCAACGAGGTCTTCATCACCGACGCGCGGATCCCGGACTCGGCCCGCTGCGGCGAAGCCGGTGGCGGCTGGCGGGCCATCCTGACGACGCTGATGTCCGAGCGGGCCTCGGTGGGCTCCGGCAAGGGGTCCACCCTCGATCCGGTCTCGATGCTCATCGGCCTCGCCCAGCACCGTGAGCGAGCGACCGATCCGGTGGTGCGCCAGTCGTTGGCCCGGATCGTCACCAACCGGAACCTGCTGAGCTGGCTCACCCAGCGAGCCGAGGCGGCGGTGGCTGCGGGCAAGGAGCGCGGCGCCGAGGGTTCGCTGGTCAAACTGCTGGCCAACCAGCAGAACCGTGCCATCGGAAACCTGGCCTGCGAACTGGCGGGGATGTCGGCCACCGCAGACATGGGCGAGTGGGGCACGTACACCTGGTCGCACTTCCTGTGCTCGTCGCCCGGCCTTCGCATCGCCGGCGGCACCGACGAGATCCAGCACAACATCCTCGGAGAGCGCATCCTCGGCCTGCCCCGCTGACGGTGAGGATGCCGCCCGACGTGCCGTCGCCGGGTCCGTGGCGCCAGCGGTGATCACGCCCCGTCGGGTGTCGGCGGGTGTGAGACTACGTGCCGTGCGCAGCTGGACGGTCGGGGGCGGGATCATCGAGCAGGACGGCCACGTCTTGCTGGTCTGCAATCGCCGTCGGGACGGGAGTCACGACTGGAGCCCACCCGGCGGCGTGATCGAGGACCACGAACATCTGGTCGACGGGCTCGGCCGTGAGGTCGCCGAGGAGACCGGCATCGTCGTCACTCGGTGGGAGGGGCCTGTCTACGACATCGTCGTCGAAGCCCCTGACATGGGGTGGGTGCTCCGGGTCGAAGCCTGGCGTGCCGTCGCGTTCACCGGTGAGGTGCGGGTGGGGGACGATCCCGACGGCATCGTCGTCGATGCCCGCTTCGTGCGCCGGGACGACTGCGCCGCGCATCTCGTCGAACGGGTCCCGGTCTGGGTGCGGGAACCCCTGACCGACTGGATCGACGAGGTGTGGGACGGAACCCGTTCCTACTCGTATGCGATCGCTGGAACCGACCGGGCCACGATGGTCGTCACCCGCCGCCACTGAGCCCGGACAACGGCACGTGCGTGCTCATCGCAGCGAGTCGAGATTTCGTCGAGGCACCCGGGTGCGAACCTTGCGGCCGCGAGCGGCTGCGGCCGCTTCGATCTCGGCCTCGAGCGCCCGGGCGGCGTGGGCGACGGCGAGGTCGTTGGTGATCACCTCGCTGAACCCATCGGGATCGGCCAAGAGCCAGGAATGGCTACCAGGCACGACCGTGCCCTCGGCACCCAAGGCCACGCACAACGCCTCGAACGATTCGCGGGGGATCACTCCGTCGCGGCTGCCCCACAGCACCGTGACGGGCAACTCTCGCTGCTTGAGCTCCTCGAGCTCGGCCCGGAGGTCGGCCGAGCGTGCCAGCTGACCGACCTTCCACATGCTGCCGGGGCGGCGCAGCAGGTTCGGCAGGGCGTCCTCGAGGACCACGGGGAGGACCTTGGTGGCCTGGGGCAACGGCCAGATGTCGTTCGGAAAATGCAGGCCCCAGTCCCACAGGGGTCGTTCGGCCAGCGAGGTGAGCGTCTTGCCTCGCTTCCAGGCCGAGCCGCCGATCGAGTTCACGAGTACGAGTGATCGGACCTGGTCGGGATGATCGTGCGCCAGGCGTATCGCAACGCCACCACCGAAGGAGTGACCCACCACGACCACCTTTTCCCGCACCTTCACGGCGTCGAGGAAGGCGGCGGCCCAGTTGCCGTACCCCGCCAGGGAGAACTCCCGCTTGGGAAGATCAGGGGTGCCCCCGAAGCCTGGTTGCGCAGGCGCCCACACCTGACAGCCCTTGGCGGCGATCCGCTCGACCACCCCCTTGTAGCTGTGATGGGCAAGCGCCCATCCGTGGAGGAACAACACCGGCAGGCCCTCCCCGACCACCGCGTAACGGGCGGGGCGACCGTCGACCCACGTCCGCTTCCACAGGGTGAGGGGTCGGGCTGCCGGCACGGCTCAGCCCTTGCGACGCGACCGGCCCCGGGCTCGGGCCCGTTCCCGGTAGTCCTGTGCTCCGCCAGCTTCGGGCTCCACTTCGAGCGTGAGGCCGTCGACGGCCACCACTCGCACCACGGCACCCTCGGCGATCGGGGTGGCCCGGTTCGTGCGGGCCCGCCATGTGCCTTCCCCCACCCGGACGATGCCGTCGGGATCGACGGCCTGCACGGCGGATCCCTCCATCCCGATCATCCATTCCCGGCCGATCGTGGGAGTGGCGAAGCGAGTCCGCACCATCGAGGGCATGCCGGTCAGGTAGGTGAGCAGCACACCGGCGATACCGACGCCGAGCGGGATCCACCCGATGCGCAGGCCGTCGAACAGGAACACGCTGGCGACGACGAACGACACGACCCCGATCCCTGTCCACACCCGTGGCACGCCGGTCTGCACGTCGATGGCGAACGAGATGACCGCCCCCAGCAGCAGTGCGAGGGCCCACCAACGCACCGGCAGCGCCAGCGCGCCGTACGAGCCGAGCACGACGCACACGGCACCGGTGACCCCGGCGATGCCGACGCCGGCCGTGAACAATTCGAACACGAGCAGCGACAACCCGATGACGAGCAGTAGGTAGGCGATCGGCGGGCTCGCGGCGGTGTGCATGAGCCGACCGAGCAGGTCGAGCTTGGCGAACCGCACCGTGACCGCCGGTTCGAACCTCGGTGCGCCGTCGGTCTCGACGGTGCGGGCGGTCGTGAGGGTGGAACCCTTGTGGGAAAGGCCGTTCAGGGCGACGAGGAATTCGCCCAGCGTGGGTGCGGGCCGGCCAGTGGGGGTGCGTACGACCTCTTGGGCGAGGGCCTCGTCGGCTGACAGGCTCTCGGTGGTCAGGCGGGCCCCGGCGGTGCCGAACTCGACGGGGACACCGTCCAGGTCGAGCAGGGGGCCGAGATTTCCTACCCGACTCCCGGGTGCCATCCCGACCGCTGCGGCGACCCCGACGAGCTGACCCGGGAGGCCGTACCCCCGAGATCCCGACGAGGGGCCGATCCAGATCGCAACCGGGATCGGCGATCCGGCGATCTGCCGGGCCAGGTCGGCCACCCGTGCAGCCGGCACGACGGCGCGGTCGCTGTCGAGCCGCAGGATCACCCCGACCGTGCCATCGGTGGCCGTGCGCCGCAAGGTGGTGGCGATGTGGTCCGCCACGACCTCGTCGAGCAGACCCGTCGCCTCGATGACCTCGACGACCGGCACCCCCTCGGTCGCCTGGGCGGTCGCATCGGCGGCGGGCCCGCCGAGCAGCGCTCCGGCTCCGGCGCCGAGCGCGGCGAGGGCGATCGCTAGTCTTCGCACCGTGACGCCTCCTCGAGGGGGATCGTGGATCCGCTTCAGTTCTTCACCGCCTCCCGGCTGCTGGTCGTGGCCGGCAAAGGCGGGGTAGGCAAGACAACGGTAACGGCTGCGCTCGCTCGGGCAGCAGCCGACCTGGGTCTCCGGGTGCTCGTGCTCGGCGTCGACGGCAAGGAGACCTTGTCGCTGCTGCTCGGCGGCACCGGACCGCTCGGTGACGTCGAGGTGACCTGCGCCACCGGGCTCGGGCCCGATGGATGCGGCGAGATCCGAGCTCGGCTCGTGCGCGCCGGTCACGCGCTCAGCCAATACCTCGACGACCACGGCCTGCGTCGGCTCACCGGACGACTACTTCGTCACGGCGTGCTCGACATCGTCGCCACCGCCGCTCCGGGCATCGACGACCTCCTCGTGCTCGGTCGGATCAAGCAGCTCGAGACGAGCGGGGTCGCCGACCTGCTGCTGCTCGATGCCCCTGCCGCCGGTCACGCGGTCACCTTCCTGCAGTCGGCCAGGGGTCTGCTCGACGCCGTGACCGCCGGTCCGGTGCGGACCCAGGCGGAGGAGGTGAGCGCGCTGCTTTCCGACCCGGCCCGCTGCCAGGTGGTTCTCGTCACGCTCCCGGAGGAGACGCCCGTGAACGAGGTGATCGACACCGCCTACGCCCTCGAGGACCGGGTGGGCATCGCGCTCGGGCCCGTCGTGGTCAATGGTCTCTATCCCGAGCTTGGCCACCTCGAACGGCTCACGACCGGCGCCGATCCCGAGGTGCTCGATCCCGATGTGCTGGCCGCGGCCCGGTTCCGCCTCGAGCGCACGGCGATCCAGCGCCAGCAGCTCGCTCGTCTGGCCGAGGCCCTGCCGCTCCCGCAGCTACCGCTGCCGTTGGTGTTCACCGCGGCGATCGGGCCGGAGGAGATCGCCGAGCTCGCCGGAAGGCTGCGTGACGGCATCGCCGCCGTGGCGACGGCATGAGCAGCGGCACGCTGTCGGCCGCCGACGGCTCGCCCGGGTTTGCCGACCTCGTCGAGCATCGCTCGATCGTCGTGTGCTGCGGCTCGGGCGGCGTGGGGAAGACCACGACGGCTGCCGCCGTGGCGCTCATGGCCGCCGAACGAGGCCGCCGGGCCGTCGTCGTCACGATCGACCCGGCCAAGCGGCTCGCCGACGCACTCGGTCTGCGTGGCGGCCTGTCCAACGAGCTGCGACGGATCGAGGGACCGTGGCCTGGCGAGCTGTGGGCCACGATGCTCGACACGAAGGCCACCTTCGACGCCCTGGTGCGCCGCCATGCCGGCGATCCCGGCCAAGCGGAACGAATTCTGGGAAACCGCTTCTACCAGAACATCTCCGGAGCGCTTTCGGGAACGCAGGAGTACATGGCGGCGGAGAAGCTCTACGAGCTGCACACCGAGTGCGGTTTCGACCTCGTCGTCGTCGACACCCCGCCGACCCGGGACGCGCTCGAGTTCCTCGACGCCCCGGCTCGGCTGACGCGATTCCTGGACCACCGCCTCTACCGCGTCCTGACCACCCCGACCCGGCTCTATCTCAAGGCAATGAACGTCGCCGCCCAGGCGTTCCTACGGACGGCGTCGCGGGTGGTCGGCGGCGAGGTGATCGGCGACGCCATCGCGTTCTTCCAGGCCTTCGACGGGATGGAGGCCGGGTTCCGGACCCGGGCGGCACATGTGATCGAGCTCCTGCGGGCCCCCGAGACCGCGTACGTCCTGGTCACGTCCCCCCGACGGGATGCCATCGACGAAGCGGAGTTCTTCGCGAACGAGTTGCGGGCGACCGGGCGGTCGGTCGCGGCGCTGGTGGTCAACCGGGTCCATCCGCGTTTCGGAACCGGTACGGCGGCCGATGCCGATGCTTCGGCCGACGGTGCCACGGGCCCGGTGGTCGCGGGCTGGCGGAACCTCGCCGAGTTGCGCCGCGTGGCCGAGCGCGAGGCGGCGCAGCTCGCCGGACTGCGGGCCGGGATCGGCTCGGCGCCGACCACGCAGGTGCCGCTGCTGGCCGCGGACGTCCACGATCTTGAGGGGTTGCGGGTCGTCGCCAGGGAGCTGGCGGCACCGGCCGGGTAGTCTCCGCACGTGCCGCACTTGCTGCTCGCTGCCGACGCTGACTGGGTCCTCGCGGAGCTCGAGGCCGCCCTCGGCGGTCCGGATGTCACGTTTACGGTGTGCCGTTCAGGCAAGGACGTGGTGTCCACGGTGGCGGCTCGCGTGCCCGATGCGGTGATCGCCGATCTGCAGATCGGCACCATGGGCGGCATGGCCGTGACGATGGCGCTCCGGTTGGAGGAGAGCGGTGAACGCCTCCCACGGGTGCCGATCGTGATGCTGCTCGACCGTCGAGCCGATCTGCACCTCGCCCGGCGTTCGGGTGCCGACGGTTGGGTGATCAAGCCGCTCGACGCGATCCGCCTTCGCAAGGCGCTGCGTACGGTGCTGGCCGGGGGCTCCTACACCGAAGGTCTCGAGGAGCCCGTCGCCGGCTGATGCCGGGCCTGACGCTCACCGGCAAGGCGGAGTATGCTGCCGAGCCGCTACGGGTTGTAGCGCAGCTTGGTTAGCGCGCCACGTTCGGGACGTGGAGGCCGAGGGTTCGAATCCCTCCAACCCGACCACCATCACGATTCGACAGCCGCTGAGGACGACATCATCGTCTCGAGCCGTTGTACAGCGTCGATGAAGCCATCGACCATCTCGAGGACGACCCGGCCAGCCGGCTTGACCTCGTTCATCGAGCCGACGATCTGGCCGACGAAGGAGTTGGCCAGCCGGCCCGCCCCTGAACCGAGTTCGTGCGCGGCGCGGTCGATGCGGACGGATGCCTCAGCGATCAGGATCGGCTGCAGCGGCATCGGCAAGGGTCCCGGGCTGTTCGGACCTTCCCACTCGTCGGTCCAGGCGCTGCGCAGTTGCCGAGCGGGTTTCCCGGTCCGGCTGCGCGACCGCAACGTGTCCGAGGACGTCGCTGCAAGGTACTTCTGCTTGACCAGTGGGTGGGTCTCGGCTTCCTCGGTGGTGAGCCAGATCGAACCGCACCAGACGCCCTCGGCGCCGAGCGCGAGCGCAGCGGCCATCTGACGGCCCGAACCGATCCCGCCGGCGGCGAGCACCGGGACGGGGGCAACGGCGTCGACGATCTCCGGAACGAGCACCATGGTCCCGATCTCGCCGGTGTGGCCGCCCGCTTCGTGCCCCTGAGCGATGATCAGATCGACCCCGGCGGCGACGTGACGCACGGCGTGGGCGGCCTTGCCGGCCAATGCCCCGATCTTCACACCGGCGGCCTGGGCCCGCGCGACCATGTCCGGGGGTGGCGAGCCGAGGGCGTTGACGATCAGCGAGATCGGGTGGGAGAACGCAACGTCCATCAGCGGCACGGCCTGGTCGTAGGTCATCGGAGCGGCCTCGTCGCCGCCACGCGTGCGTCGGTCGTCGTCGGTCGCGAGCGGTGGCACGTCGTAGCGCTGGAGCAAGTCGTCGAGGAAGTCCTTGTGCGCCTGTGGGATGAGCGCCCGCATCTCGGCTCGCGTCAGTCCACCGTCGTCTTTGCCCACGTACTTGGCGGGCACGATGATGTCGACGCCGAACGGCTTGTCGCCGACCTGCTCGCGGATCCATCGAAGGTCGATGTCGAGTTCCTCGGGCGTGTGCCCGGCGGCGCCGAGCACCCCGAAGCCGCCGGCCCGGGTGACAGCCGCGGCCACGTCACGGCAGTGGGTGAAGGCCAGGATCGGGAACTCGATCCCCAGCAGTTCGCACACGCGGTTGCGCATCTCGCTCCCCCTCGAGCCGGTGCCCCCCGGCACGTCCTCGGCGCCGTAGGTTACGGCGCAGCAGCCCGTGGCGTCGCCAGCGAAGGGGGAACCCATGACGAGGTCGGTCGAGGAGGCGCTCGACACGCTGCGGCGAGAGGGCGTCGCCGTCGTGCCCGGCGTGTTGTCGCCCGACGACGTGGCCGAGGCCCGTGGCCGGCTGTGGGCGGCGAGCGCCGAGAGCGTGCGGCGTGGGGTTCCCACCCACCACGCCGGCCTCGACCCCAACGCCGCCAACGTGCGGGTGTTCGACCTCGTCGAACTCGATCCCTGGTTCGCCCGGCTCTTCGAGCACCCCGTGGCCGAAGCGCTCACCTCGGGTTTCCTCGGGGCGGACTGGATCGTCAGCAACCTCACCGCCAACATTGCCCGACCCGGGTCGGGTTCGATGTTCGTCCACTCCGACCAAGCGCTCGTGGCGCCCGAACCGTGGTCGACGCCCTGGTCGCTCAACTGCATCTGGTGCCTCGATGACGTGCACCCGGCAAACGGGGCCACCCGGTACGTCCCCGGCAGCAACCGATGGGCGTCGCGCTCCGAGGTCCCGGCCGACGTCCAGGACCGCCTCGTGCCCTTCGAGGCGCCGGCGGGCGCGATCGTGGCGATGGAGGGCCGCGTGTGGCACACGTCCGGCGCCAACGTCACCGCCGACGAGGACCGGGCGCTGGTGTTCGCCTACTGCACCAAGCCGTTCGTTCGCCCGCAGTGGAACTTCAGCGCTGCGTTGCGCCCGGAGGTCCAGGCCGGTTGCTCACCGGTGATGCGCTACCGATTCGGGCTCGAGGTCTCGCTCAACGTGCAGCAGGCCGCCGTCTTCACCGCCCGCTGAACGGGCCGACGCGCAGACGCGGGCCGGTAGGGTGCGGCCATGTCCACCCGCTTCGGGATGCACCACGTCGCGTATGCGTGTCGCGACCTCGACGCCACCAACCGCTTCTACACGGAACTCATGGGGATGCCGCTGGTGCACACCGAGGTGCAGCGGTTTCCCACCGGGGGCTGGATGAAGCACGTCTTCTACGACGTCGGCGATGCCACCTGCATCGCGTTCTTCGCGTTCGAAGGCATCGGCGAGCAACCCTCCTGGTCCTCGGAGGTGTCGACGGGCAACGGCCTGCCGGTGTGGGTGAACCACATCGCCTTCGACGCCGACGCAGAGCGGCAGGAGCAGGTCAAGGCCCGGATGGATGCCGCCGGGGTGAAGCCGCTGATGGAGATCGACCACGGGTGGTGCCACTCGCTCTACTACCTCGACCCCAACGGGATCATGGTCGAGTTCTGCCGGGACACGCCCGGCATCCAGCCGGATCCCGACGGGGCCCTCCGGTTGCTGCAGGAACCCATCGCCTAGGATCACCTTCCGTGCCGGCGCAGGTAATGGGGGTCCTGAACGTCACCCCCGACTCCTTCTCGGACGGGGGGCGGTTCCTCGATCACGCTGCGGCGATCGAGCACGGCCTGAGACTGTTCGCCGAGGGGGCCGATGTCGTCGATGTCGGCGGTGAGTCCACTCGACCCGGCTCGATGCCGGTCGACCTGGGTGTCGAGCAGGAACGGGTGCTGCCGGTGATCGCGGAACTGTCGCGCCGAGGACGGGTTTCGGTCGATACGCGCCACCGGTCCACCGCAGAGGCGGCGATCTCGGCGGGAGCGACGATGGTCAACGACGTCGGGGCCACGCTCTGGCCGGTGTGTGCCGAAGCCGGCGTTGCGTGGGTGGCCACGCACCTCCAAGGCGACCCTCGCACGATGCAGGACGCCCCGACGTATGCCGACGTCGTGGCGGAGGTCCGAGCGTTCCTGCTCGAGCGGGCCCACGCGGCCCTCGACGGCGGAGTCGACGAGGTGTGGATCGACCCCGGTCTCGGGTTCGGAAAGACGCTTGCGCACAACCTGGCCCTGGTCGCACGCCTCGACGAGTTCGTCGCCACCGGGTTGCCGGTCTGCCTCGGCGCCTCGCGCAAAGGTTTCGTCGGGCGGCTGATCGCCGCCTCCGATGCGCATGGCTCGGCGTTGCCCGGCCTCGGCCCCATCCCCACCGACAGCACGGATCCGGTCCCGGTCGAGGACCGGATCGAGGGGTCGCTCGGGGTGGCGACGTGGGCGGTGATCCAGGGGGTTCGGATGGTGCGTGTCCACGATGTGCGGGCCACCGTGCACGCGTGCGCACTGGTGGGCACGCAATGACGACGCGGGCCAAGGGAAAGTGGGCGCAGGGGATTCGGCCGCGCAACTTCGCCTGGGTGATCAAGGATCGGCTCGCCGTGTGCGAGCGACCCGGTGGCTTCGGGGCGAACCATCGGCGGGTCCGGCGTCAGGAGGAGATCATCTGGTTGCGCGAGCAGGGTTTCACCTGTGTCGTGTCGATCATCCCGTCGCCGCACAACCTGCACAACTACGACGAACTCGGCGTGGGGTACCTGCACCTGCCGTTCGGGCCGAACGACGATTCTTCGGAGCTGATCGGTCGCTTCTACCCCGACCTGCACGGTCGCTTGCGCGCCGGCGGCAAGGTCGTGCTGCACGGCGAGGAATTGTCCGACCGGGTGGCCGGCCTCGTCGGCGGGTACATCCGGTGGTCAGGTCTCGTGCCCCACGACCCGCAGGCGATCGCCATCACCGAGCGCCTGACGAGCCGTCAGCTCGACCCGTTCGGCCGTGGCCTCGTGGCACTCGCGGGGCAACTGCCCGGCCCTGGTCGCTAACGTCCGTCCATGACCGACCTGATCGAGATCCGGGGCTTGCGCGTCCTTGGCACCATCGGAGTCCTTCCCGAGGAACGTGAGCGGGCCCAGCCGTTCGAAGTCGATTTCGACGTGGAGGCCGACTTGTCGGCGGCCGGACGCTCGGACGAACTCGATGACACGATCGACTACGGCGCGTTGACCGCTGCGGCCGAGCGGGTAGTGCGCGAGGAGCGCCACCTACTGCTCGAGCGGGTAGCGCAACGGATCGCCGAGGAGCTGCTGAGGGCAAGTGGCGTGCTCGGCGTGCGGGTGACGATCCGCAAGCTGCGCCCGCCGCTCCCGAATGACGTGGCCACCTCGGCGGTCACGATCCGGCGCACGCGGTGACCGAGGCCCGCCGGGTGCTGCTCGCGCTCGGGTCCAACCTCGGCGACCGGGTCGGTTTCCTACGGTCGGCGGTGGACGCGCTCGTCGCAGCAGGGGACACCGTGGTCTGCTCATCGGTCTACGAGACCGACCCGGTCGGTGGGCCCGACGATCAGGGTCCGTACCTGAACATGGTCGTGGCCGTGCAGAGCGATGCGTCGGCGTTGGAATGGCTCGAACGCGCGCAGGCCCTCGAACGCGCGGCAGGACGGGTGCGCGTGGTGCGCTGGGGGCCGAGGACGCTCGACGTCGACGTGCTGTGGATCGACGGCGAGACCGTCACGACCGACACGCTCGAGGTGCCGCACCCTCGGATGTTCGAGCGGCCGTTCGTGCTGGCCCCGCTCGCCGACGTCGCGCCCGACCTTGTGGATCCGGACTGGCAGGACGGCTTCGACCACCTCGGGGTGTGGACGGTGGGCCCGCTGGACTCGCTCAGCGCAGATAGCCGGTGACGTCCACGATCAGGTGCACGGAGCGGTTCGACAACGCGCACAGCGCGCCGCCGCCCAAGCCGATGACGGCACTGTTGGCCCGTGGGGCCGGCCCGGCGTAGTTGAGCGTCGAGGTCGGCGGCACGGCACCTCCGCACGGGAAGGCGGTGACGAATCCGGGCCCGTCGGCACCGACCGCCGTGAGGTTGACCACGACGGCGCGGGCGTCGGTCGGAACCGCACCGCCGCCGGCGATCGGGATGCGGCGGACCGTGTTCCCGGCGATCATGACCCGTTCGTCGCGGGTGTCGAGGATCCGGTCGGGGTTGACGGCGGCTGGGCGCAGGCCGGCGCCGGTCTGCCAGGTTCCGAGCAGGTCGACGATCACGTCGGCGGCGGCCGAGGAGTAGACGCACAGGCGTCCACCGCCGAGTCCGACCGTGGTGCCGGCCGCCACGGTGCTGCCTGCCTGCATGTTCAACGTCGAGGCATTCGGGCGTCCGGCGCCGCAGGGGTACACGGTGAAGAACCCGGGGCCACCGGCGTCGACAGCGGTGACGTTCACCGTTGCGGCCTGGATACCGGAGCCGGGGACGCTCACGGCGATCTCCTCACCGGGGTCGAGCCGGCCCTTGGTGGTGCGGGTGTCCAGGAGCCGCGTCGGAGTGGCCGGCTGATACCCGAGGCGTCCGCTCGGCCCCCGGAATCCGGTGACGTCGAGGAGCACGTCGGTTGCGGCCGACGACACGAAGCAGAGCCGCCCGGACGTGCCGAGGCCGACGACGGCGGAGTTGGCGACGGTCTGCCCGGCGACGAAGTTCACCGTGGAGGTCTCCGGTGCGCCGGAGCCGCACGGGTACACGGTGACGAAGCCAGCGGCGGCCGGATTCGTCACGGTGACGGTTGCCGTGACGGCGGTGGCGTCGGCGGGCACGCCGCCGCGCCCGGCGACGGTGAGCCAGTTCTGTGTGCCGGCGGAGAACCGGGTGAGCCCGAGTGCCTCCCGGGTGTCGGCGAATCGGTTCGGCACGAGCGGGGACAGCCCGCCGAATCCGCTGCCGCCTGCCGGGGTCGTGCCCAAGGGGTCGGTGGGTGGGCGACCCGGGGTCGGTGTACCGCAGCCGTCGACGGCTTTGACTGCGGCGAAGGGATTGACTGCGGCCCCGCCTCCCGGGTGGATCTCGAAGTGCAGGTGCGGCACCGACTGCACGGCGTCGCCGGTCTGGCCGACGAAGCCGATGAGCTGTCCGGCGGTCACCCGCTGGCCGACGGCGATCCCGTCGGCGTACCGGGACAGGTGTCCGTAGAAGTAGTACGTCCCGTCGTCCCGGGTGAGGTAGAGCTGGATTCCGCCGCGCGTCGAGCTGTTCAGCCGCGTGATTCGCCCGTCGTCCACGGCGAACAGGGGCGTACCGGTTGCGGCGATCACGTCGACACCCTCGTGGAAGCGAGGTTTGCCGTCGGCGCCGACGCCGCGTGGCGCCTGCCAGGTGTCGGCGTACCAGCAGGGGCGACCGGTGGGGAAGGCCTTGATCGCCGGACCGTCGGGTGAGGAGGCCGACGACGACGTCGGCGCGAGCGCGAGCAGGACGGCGACCGCGCTTACGACGGCGAGCAGTCGGGCGAGGACGCGCTGGGCGGTGCGGTGCCGGGGCCCGGGCGCCTTCGATTCGTGTCCCATGTGTTCCCGATCGGTTCAGCACCCCCGGTCGCTTGAGCAACCGAGATCCCGTCCCGTCAGGACTTGTGACAGTCCTGACGATGACGCTGTTCCGTTGGGGTGACCGAGGTCGGGTTGTGCGATCGTTCGCCCGTGCGTGTCGTGGTCGTCGGAGCGGGCCTGTCGGGCCTGGCGTGTGCTCGGTCGCTCGCTGCGTCCGGACACGAGGTGACGGTGCTGGACAAGGGCCGGTCACCGGGCGGGCGCCTCGCCACCAGACGGCTCCAAGGCGCCGTGCTCGATCACGGTGCACAGTTCTTCACGGTCCGCAGCGAGGTCTTCGCCGCCGAGGTCGCCTCACTCGTGTCGCTCGGCTTGGTGAGCACCTGGTGCAACGGCTTCGGCGCCGACGACGGTCATCCCCGATACGTCGTGCGCGGGGGCATGAACGCGTTGGCCAAACACTTGGCGATCGGGCTCGACGTCCGCTGCGGGCACCTGGCCTTCGGCGTCCACCCCGGTTCGTCGGGCGGATGGAGCGTTGCGATCGACGACGGCTCGGCGATCGCCGCCGATGCCGTCGTGCTCACCTGTCCGATCCCGCAGACGATGTCGCTGTGCGTCACGGCCGGGGTCGACGTCCCGCAGGCGCTCTGGAGCATCGAGTACGACCGGACCCTGGCCTTGCTCGCCGTGCTCGGCGGTCCGTCGGCCGTCGCCGCCCCAGGCGGCCTCCAGCATCCTGACGAGGTGTTCTCGTTCGTCGGGGACAACCGGGCCAAGGGTGTCTCGAGCGTGTCGGCGCTCACGCTCCATGCGAATCCGGACTGGTCGTTCGCCCATTGGGACGACGACCCCGTCGAGCTCGAGTCAGCGCTCCGAGCGGCGGCAGCGCCGTACGTGGGCGGTTCGGCGGTGCTCGCCGTCCAGGTGAAGCGGTGGCGGTTCGCCACGCCGCGAACGACCTGGCCTGACCCGGTCTGGCGGGCGGACTCGAGCGCGCCGCTGGTCTTCGCCGGGGATGCCTTCGCCGGACCTCGCATCGAAGGCGCGTACTGCTCGGGCCTTGCTGCGGCCGCCGCCGTCTTGGTCTGAGCCGGGGTGAGTCGCAGCCGGCCCGGCTCCCGTACGCTGGGCCGCCGTGGGTTTGTTCCGCCGGTCAGAGCCGCTCGATCCTCGCCAGTCGCGTGGTGGGCGCTGGGCCGAGACGATCGGCACCCACAACGGTTCGCCGATGACGGTGTCGTATCGCACCGACATTCGCCGCTCGATCGGTCACCCGAGCTTCCCATTTCAGATCCATCTCACGGT
Organism: Acidimicrobiales bacterium; assembly: GCA_040382215.1. GTDB lineage: Bacteria > Actinomycetota > Acidimicrobiia > Acidimicrobiales > Ilumatobacteraceae > JBEIFW01. The sequence continues at coordinate 4,065 of JBEIFW010000001.1, read as the reverse complement.
GCCCATGAACGACGTGGACCTCGAAGGGCGCCCGAGCGAGTCCGAACTGGCATCACTTGCGCGCTTCGAGGACGAGGTGCTCGTGCCGCTCTGCCACGAGCGTGCCGTGATGACGCTTGTCGTGACGGCCGCCGGATTGCGGGAGTACGTGTTCTACGCACCCGCGGATGACTGGGTGAAGGCGTTCGAGGAGCAGGTTGCCGCACGATGGACCACGCACCGCGTGGGGTGTCGGGTCCGGCGGGATCCCCGCTGGGATGCCTATCGAGCCTTCGCCCGCTGAACGCCGGTGGCGTCGAGCAGGTGGCGGGCGGCTCCGGCCAGCGCCGTGCCGGCGTCCGACGGAGCCAGTTCAGCGAGGGCAGCGCCGGCTCGGTCCGCCCAGCGGGCCGCTTCTTCGAGCGCTGCGTCGACGCCACCGCCGGACCGCACGATCGCCAGCGCCTTGTCGAGGGCGGGCGCGTCGAGCGGTCCACCGAGGAGGTCGCGGAGTTCCGCAGCCGGTGTCCCGCCGGCGCAGAGCGTCAGGATGACCGGAAGGGTGTACACGCCCTCGACGAGGTCATGCCCGGCGGGCTTGCCCAGTTGCTCGTCGGTCGCCGTGATGTCGAGCACGTCGTCGATGATCTGGAACACGGTGCCGTAGGCATCGCCGTAGGCGGTGAGCGCGTTCACCGCACGGCGGTCGAGCCCGGCCACGAGCGCGCCGATGCGGGCAGAGGTGGCGAACAACGATGCCGTCTTGCCGCCGATCGAGTGCAGGTAGGCCTCGACCGAACGTGACGGGTCGTACTGCGTGCGCAGCTCCCCGATCTGTCCCTCGACCAGACGGCCGATCGTGGCGCCGAGCAGGCCGGCCACCTCGGCGCCGAGCGAAGCGGCCAACTCCGAGGCCCGGGCGAGAAGAAAATCGCCCGCCAGGATCGCACGATGGTTACCCCATCGGGCGTTCACGCTGGGGACGCCACGCCGCAGTTCGGCTTCATCCATCACGTCGTCGTGGTAGAGCGATCCGATGTGCACGAGCTCGCAGGCCACGCCGCCCGTGACCACCTCGTCGCTCGCAGCGGGGCGGCCGGTGAGCGCTGCGGCGACGGCCATGAGCGGGCGAAGGCGCTTGCCGCCGGCGGCCAGCAGGTGCGACGCCATCTCGTTGAGCTGCTCGTCCCCCGTGTGGACCGAGGCAACGAGCGCACGCTCGACCCGCCCGAGGTCGACGGCCATCGACGACAGCCCGAGGAGGGGATTGGCCGCGGCCACTCCCTCAAGCTACGGCACCATCGTCCGACCCTAGGAACCGACGCTTCGGTCACAGCACGGCCGGTCCGTCGGTAGAGGTTCCCGACGTAGGGGGCACCAGGGGGCGCCGGTACACTCCTTGGCATTACCCCCACGCCGTCCCAGGCAAAGGCGGTCGCTGTGTTCGAACGGTTCACTGATCGGGCCCGCAGGGTCGTCGTCCTCGCCCAAGAGGAAGCGCGCCTGCTCAACCACAACTACATCGGCACCGAGCACATCCTGCTCGGGCTGATCCACGAGGGCGAGGGGGTCGCCGCCAAGGCGCTCGAATCGCTCGGCATCTCGCTCGAAGCGGTTCGGGCCCAGGTCGAGGAGATCATCGGCCAGGGTGGCTCGTCGCCGTCGGGTCACATCCCGTTCACCCCACGGGCCAAGAAGGTGCTCGAGCTGTCGCTGCGTGAGGCGCTGCAGCTCGGCCACAACTACATCGGCACCGAGCACATCCTGCTCGGGCTGATCCGTGAGGGCGAGGGCGTGGCCGCACAGGTGCTGGTGAAGCTCGGCGCCGATCTGTCGCGGGTGCGCCAGCAGGTGATCCAGCTCCTGTCGGGCTACCAGGGTCCCTCGGGCGGGAAGGAGTCCACCAGCTCGGGTCCGGCGCCGTCGGGCGGTCAGACGTCGTCCTCGTCGTCGTCGGGTTCCGAAGCTGCACCGCAGGGCTCGCTCGTGCTCGATCAGTTCGGCCGCAACCTCACACAGCTCGCACGTGAAAAGAAGCTCGATCCGGTGATCGGCCGGGCCCGGGAGCTCGAGCGGGTGATGCAGGTGCTGTCCCGACGCACGAAGAACAACCCGGTGCTCATCGGGGAGCCTGGCGTCGGCAAGACGGCGATCGTCGAGGGTCTCGCCCAGCGCATCGTCTCCAACGACGTCCCGGACACGCTGAAGAACAAGCAGCTGTACACGCTCGATCTCGGCGCCCTCGTCGCGGGCAGCCGGTACCGTGGTGATTTCGAGGAGCGCCTGAAGAAGGTGCTCAAGGAGATCAAGACCCGCGGCGACATCGTGTTGTTCATCGACGAGATCCACACGCTCGTCGGCGCCGGCGCTGCCGAAGGTGCGATCGATGCGGCCAGCATCCTCAAGCCGATGCTGGCCCGGGGTGAGCTCCAGACGATCGGTGCCACGACGCTCGACGAGTACCGCAAGCACCTCGAGAAGGACGCTGCGCTCGAGCGCCGGTTCCAGCCGGTGAAGGTCGAGGAACCCACCGTTGCGCACACGATCGAGATCCTCAAGGGCCTGCGCGACCGCTACGAGGCGCACCACCGGGTCACGATCACCGACCAGGCGCTCGTCGCGTCGGCGAACCTGGCCGATCGCTACATCTCGGACCGGCACCTGCCCGACAAGGCGATCGACCTGATCGACGAAGCCGGCAGCCGGCTTCGGATCAAGCGCATGCAGGCTCCGCCCGACCTCAAGGAGCTCGAGGGGCGTATCGCCGAGGTCCAGGCCAAGAAGAAAGAGGCCGTGGAAGCCCAGCGCTTCGAGGAGGCCGGCCGGCTGCGAGATCAGGAGAAGGCGCTGCTCGAGGAGCGGTCGTCCAAAGAGACCGAGATCAAGGCCAAGGGCGTCGATCTGTTCGACGAGGTCGACGAAGAGGCGATCGCCGAGGTGCTGTCGATCTGGACGGGCATCCCGGTCTACAAGCTCACCGAGGAGGAGACCCAGAAGCTTCTCAACATGGAGGCCGAGCTCCACAAGCGGGTGATCGGGCAGGAAGACGCCATCCACGCCGTGTCGCAGGCGATTCGGCGCACCCGGGCCGGTCTGAAGGACCCGCGACGCCCCAGCGGCTCGTTCATCTTCCTCGGCCCCACCGGCGTCGGGAAGACCGAGCTCGCAAAGACGCTCGCCGAGTTCCTCTTCGGTGACGACTCGGCGCTCCTCACGCTCGACATGTCGGAGTACATGGAGAAGCACACGGTCAGCCGGCTCGTCGGTTCGCCCCCCGGTTATGTCGGCTACGAGGAGGGTGGCCAGCTCACCGAGGCCGTGCGGCGCAAGCCGTTCAGCGTGGTGCTGTTCGACGAGATCGAAAAGGCGCACCCGGACGTGTTCAACACGCTGCTGCAGATCCTCGAGGAGGGCCGGCTCACCGACAGCCAGGGCCGCTCGGTGGACTTCCGAAACACCGTGCTGATCATGACCTCGAACCTGGGCACTCAGGAGCTGCGCAAGGCGTCGGTCGGGTTCACCAAGGTGGACGCCGCCGTCACCTACGAGCGGATGAAGGAGAAGGTCAACGAGGCGCTCAAGCAGCACTTCCGGCCCGAGTTCCTGAACCGCATCGACGAGACGATCGTGTTCCACGAGCTGTCGCGCGAGGAGATCATCCAGATGGTCGACCTGATGACGCGACGGCTGGAGAACCAACTGCAGTCGCAGGGTCTCGGGCTCGAACTGACGTCGGGGGCAAAGGGCCTCCTCGCCGAGAAGGGGTACGACCCGCTCTTGGGCGCTCGGCCGTTGCGGCGTGCGATCCAACGGCTGGTGGAGGATCAGCTCTCCGAGCGGATCCTGCACAAGCAGTTCCGGGCCGGCGAGATCATCGTCGTCGACACCGAGGACGACCCCGATCGGCCCGGCCAGAAGCGGCTCACGTTCCGAAGCGTGGAGGGCTTCGTCCCACCGCCCGCCCCCCAACTGTCCGGTTCCGGCGGCTGATCGCCGCTGGGGAGTCGGTCCGGCGCGATGGCGCTGCTACGCGGCGCGCTCGGACTGGTCGTCCTCATTGCGCTGATGGCCGGCTGTCGGCTGACG